>CAMDJS010000030.1 GCA_945900685.1 Bordetella parapertussis | reverse complement strand
GCCGTAAACAATATTCATCGGCAGGTTGACAATGGTCATCTGGTAGCTGCCCATTTTTTGCATCAACTCCCAGGTCAACCAACTCGCGCAACCCAAGAATGCAATTCGGCACGCATCTACCAACAGCGACAGTGAGCGCGACATAGCCGGGGGCATGAAGCGGAAAAAAAAATCCACTTGAATGTGGTTGTTTTTGGCGACACCGATGACGGCGCCGATGAATACCGTGGCGATCAGCAAATAGCGAGCGATCTCTTCAGTCCAAGCGGCAGAGTCATTAAACACATAGCGGGTGATGAATTGGTACAAAACCGTCAAGCCCAACAACCAGAAAAATGCCAAAGCCAGCCAGGCTTCTGCAATCACCCCGGACAAATTAACCTGGGCTTCAGCTTCACCGAACGCGCTGGCAATTTGCTCGGCATCTTTGCTCATTTGACCGCCTGTATGCGGTCGTAATCTGCTTTGGTCAGGTTCAGGCTTTCAACCGGTTTGTTTTTCAACACCGAATCTTGAAAACTCTTGCGGTTGACTTCCACCACATTCAGACCTTTTTTCTTAAAGAATTCAATCAGTTCAGATTCACGTTTTTTGACTTTGGCAGAAGCACGCACAGCAGCCTCTTGCATCACTTCAGTGAACATTTTTTGTTCTGCGGCGTTCAAGGTGTTCCAGACATGCGGTGCCACCATGGTGATCAAACCGTCCACGATATGGCCGGTCAGCATGATGGATTTTTGCACTTCAAAAAACTTTTTGGCCTCGATGGTAGTCAGTGGATTTTCTTGGGCATCGACAGTGCCGTTTTGTAAAGCCAGATAAACCTCGGCAAACGCGATCGGTGTGGGGTTGGCTCCGCAAGCCTGCCAAGTGGCGGTGTAAGCGGGAGCATCTGGCACACGGATTTTCAAGCCTTTGATATCCGCGCATTGGTTGAATGTTTTTTGAGCTGTTGTGTGTCTCGCGCCATAGTAGGTGTAGGAGGTGACTTGAATGCCTGTCTTGCTTCGAAATTCATTGACCATTTCTTGAAACAAGGGGCTTTTGGAATACGCCAGCAAATGGTCGCCGTCTCTGAAAATAAACGGATAGTAAGCAATGCCAAAGCGAGGGTAGCTGCGTGCCGCGAATGACGGGCCGCTGATAATGATGTCCACCGAGCCGAGCATCAAGCCTTGGTTCAAATCGGTTTCTTTGCCTAGGCTGGAGGCGGGAAATACCTGGATATCAAATTTCCCCTTGGATCGTTTTTTGATTTCTTCTGCAGCCCAGACCGATTCGGTGTGGTAGGGCTCAGAAGATTCATACACATGGGCCCACTTCAATTTTTGCTGAGCCCAGAGGGAGGAGGGCAAAACACACAGTAAAAAACTGATCGCAAGCCATTGGCGACGGTTGAATAAGTGGGTGCTCATGGGTTGACTTTCAAAAAGACGCTTGGCTTGACCATACAACCCTGTCAAGCCAGACACCCTAGCTATAAACCCTAGCTAACGAACCACGCCTATCAAAATGCGCAATGAGGGAGAGTTTGCGCATGCTGAGTTACGGGTAACTTTCAATAGCAGATGACGCGCAGGCTGCGTATGATGGATCAACATTTCAAAGGAGACTCGCATGAAACGGTTTATGTTCCGTCTGGTACCGATGCTGCTGGCGGCCTTGCTTGGAGGCACCCCTGCATTGGCAGCAACTTGTGACAACGTCACGGCCGACGAAGCCTTGAAAGCAGAGGATGCGCGCTACGCCGCTCAAATGAGCAATGATTTCGCGACCATGGACAAACTCTTTTCGCCGGATCTGGTTTACACACACACCAGCGCGGTGGTTGACAACAAACAAAGTTACATCGAGTCCATGCGCTCTGGCAAAGTCGTTTACAAGGTCATGCGTCGCTCAGATGTTCAGGTGCGCACCTTCGGTTGCATCGCCATCTTGACCGGTAACGGCAACTACGATGTGACTGTCAACGACAAGGACGTGAATGTCTTATTGCGCTTTCACAGCATCTGGCAGAAAAAAGACGGGATGATGCAATACATCTCGTGGCAATCGACCCGGATTCCTTGACAGTCAATGCCACTCACACAAAGACCGCATTGGTCAGGCGCTATCCCAGCAGCACAAGAGTTGTTGCGCCAACAGCAGCAAGCAGAATTTTTCACGGGTTTGCTTGAACCTTTGGCGCCTGCCGATGTGATGCAAGCCTACGCCGCACAAGACTGTTTGATAGATATGCAATCGCAGTTGCGTCACACCTCGGTCAGCGGCTACAAAATCGCCATCACCACGCCTGTGATGCGCGAGTTTGTAGGCTTTGACGATGCCATCTCTGGTTGTGTGATGGCTGACACGGTTTTTCAAAGCGGGCACAGTGTGACGGCGAATAAGCGTCAACACCTGATCATTGAATTTGAATTGGCTTTGCAATTTGCAACAGATGTACCCGAGCGCAAAGCCCCGTGGACCGCAGACAACATTCTCGATTTCATCGCCTGCGCCTATCCGTGTCTTGAAATTGCAGATGACAGACAGGCCGTGTATGCCGATTTGAAATACAACTTTTTCAGCTTGGTGGCTGAAAATGCTTGGAACCATGGCGCTGTGCTGGGCGCTCGTATTGAAAAAAATCAGTTCCCCGATTTGTGGCAAACCACCGGGACTGCTTACGTAGACGGGCAGGCCATAGGCAGCGGTCACAGCCGTGATGTCATGGGGCATCCCCTAGAGGCCATGGCGTGGATTGCCAACCATTTTCAGCAACGTGGCCGCCGCTTCAAAGCCGGTCAGTGGGTCACCACCGGCAGTTGGTTGGCCTCTTTTTTTCCTCTGCCAGGTCAGCATTTGCGTTTTGATTTGACTGGATGTGCCGATGTGCGGGTTCAGATCACTTGATTTTTAAAGGAGTATGTTCATGAGTAAACCCGTGATTGGATTTATCGGTGTCGGCCTGATGGGCGCGGGCATGGCCAAAAATATCGTGACCAAAGGTTACCCGCTGGTCATCATGGGCCATAAAAACCGGGAACCCGTGGAGCGCCTCAAAGCTTTGGGTGCCACTGAAGCCAAAAGCGCACGCGAACTCGCCAGTCATTGCGACATCGTGCATTTGTGCGTCACCGGCTCTCCCCAAGTCGAAGCCTTGATGAACGGTCCTGACGGTTTGCTGGCCGGCGGCAAAAAAGGATTGATCATCATCGATTGCTCTACCTCCAATCCTGTTTCCACCAAGCAAATGGCAGCGCTGGCTGGCAGCCACGGCATGCATTTCATTGACGCGCCCTTGGGTCGCACGCCGGTTGAAGCAGAAGCCGGGACGCTGGACTCCATGGTGGGCGCATCGGACGAAGTCTTTGCCAAAGTCAAGCCTGTCCTCGAATGCTGGTCCGGCAATATCGTGCATTTGGGACCAGTCGGACTGGGGCACACCATGAAGCTGATCAATAATTTCATTGCCATGGGTTATGCCGCCTTGTTTTCAGAAGCCTTGTCTATCGCCCGCAAAGCCGGTTTGAGCCAAGACCAATTTCATGCGGTCATTGGTTCTGGGCGAATGCGCAGTCCGTTCTACGACACCTTCATGAAATGGACGATGAATGGTGACGAGAATGCTCACAAATTCACCATCAGCAACGCGCACAAAGACATGCGCTATCTCAGCAGTCTGGCCAATGACATCGGTGCTTTGCATCCGATCCAATCCATGGTGAAAAACTCGTTCGCCGGTATGGAAGCAAAAGGTTTTGCACAAAAGTATGTGCCTATGTTGGCGGATTTTGTCGCTACCCAAAACGGACTTCCACCTTCACACAAATTTTGAATTGTTCAGATATGAACACCTTGTTTGATTTGAGCGGCAAAGTCGCTGTCGTCACCGGCGGTAACGGCGGCATTGGTTTGGGCATGGCGACAGGCTTGGCGCAAGCGGGTGCCACCTTGGTCGTTGCCGGGCGCGATGAAATTAAAAATCAGGCCGCAGTTGCTCAGTTGCAAGCGCTGGGTGCCACTGCAGTGGCTGTGCCGGTCGATGTGCAATCTGAAGTCTCTGTACATGCATTGGTTGAGCAGGCAGTCAAGCATTTCGGCCGGATTGACATCTGGGTTAACAACGCAGGCATGAATATTCGAAAGCAACCGCAAGACTATGAATTGGCCGAGTGGAACAAAGTGTTGCAAACCAATCTCACCAGTGCCTTCAGTTGCTCGCAGGCGGTTTACCCCGAATTCAAAAAGAATGGCGGTGGAAAAATCATCAATATCGGCTCCATGATGTCTTTGTTTGGTGCCTCGTTTGCCACGCCTTATGCCGCTTCCAAAGGCGGGTTGGTGCAAATGACCCGGGCCATGGCTTGCGCTTGGGCGCCAGAGAACATCCAAGTCAACGCGATACTTCCCGGTTGGATTGACACGGCCTTGACCCGTCAGGCCAGATTCGATGTGAAAGGATTGCACGAGCGGGTGCTGGAGAGAACACCGGCCAAGCGTTGGGGCCTGCCAGATGATTTCGCTGGCATTGCGGTGTTTCTCGCCAGCTCAGCGTCTGACTTTTTGACCGGAACCGCCATACCTGTCGATGGCGGTTACTCCATTCAGGGCTGATGCACCCTTGAAACACAGAAGTTAAAACTTTGATCCTATCTGTCGATGGTTAAGATGTCCTGACCTGTTCAAGGCCAGTTTTTGCCCTACAAATTTATGTTTTTTTTGCGTTTTCTATCTGTTTGTGCATTTGTGGTGATGTATGCGCCTGGTCAGGCTCAGACACCCACCACCGTGGTATCGCCAAACAAAGCTGGCGACTCAAACTGTAAAGCGGCTGATTTCAAGAAGCTGGCCTATGCCATCAATGATGTGCAACTGCGCGAGAAAAAAGCCATTGAATGGCTTAACGCCAACGCGAAAGACTGTCCTTATCCCGAAATTGAATCGATCAAAAACAACACGGCAGTGTGGTTGGGAACTGCCAACACTGAACGCGTGCATCAAATGGTCAAGGAACTTCTCCAGTCCAAAAAACCTGTTTCAACCCTTGAGGTCAGCAAGAACACATCCGTGGCGCCTGTGATTGAACCCTCAGGCAGTGTCGTGGCCACCAAAAAAATCAAGCGAATGCCCACCAAAGTGGATGAGAAAACCGCCGTCAGCAAAGAGTTTTCACTGCGTGAAAGTGAAATTGCGCAATGTCTTCCCAATGAGTTGGTGACTTGGAAAGATGGACCGAGTGACACCAAAATGATCAGTCCCATCATGGCCTATGTGTATGACCATCAAGGGGCTCCCGATGCTGTCAGTGAAGAATCTGTGCTGTTGGTTTTACAAAATTCCACGCAAGCCTGGGACCAATGCGGTGGGCAAAACAAGGTTTATTTGAAGCGTGATTTCAACGACAGCATGGCGGGTTTGAAAATAGCTGTCCAGTGGAACGATGATGACAAACTGGGCACGATTGGGCTTGCCAACATCACCAAAAAAACTTTGACGCTCAGTCCCGAGTCGTTTCAAGGTCTGAAGAAAAGCAATCCCAATCGCAATTTAATGGAAACTTTGCAAATGGTGGTGTCCCACGAAGTCGGCCATTTCCAAGGACTGCTGGCGCATTCCAAGCGATGTGTGGATGTACTGTCTTACTACACCAATGATGCAGGTGAGAAATGCACCATCCGCGATAATGGTGTCATGCCGAAAAATTTTGAATACCGCTCATTGCTGCCGACGGCTTGCGATATACAAAGATGTGTGGCGGCTAACAGCAAATAATCACTGGTAAGGGGAGTGCTTGCCAGAGCATTCCAAACACGCACAGCAAGCACACTTGGCACGCCTGCGTTGAGTAGATAATGACCTCGTTTATTCCCACATTTATTCAACACCATGAAAACTCTTCAATTGCCTTTTGTCGTTCTCGCAAGCCTGATTCTCAGTGGCTCAGTCTGGGCGGATACCAAAACTGAAACATTGCCTTCCGGCATCAAAATCGAGCATCTGAAAGAAGGATCAGGCGCAAGCCCTGCAGCTTCCGATACGGTGGTCGCCCACTACCGTGGCACCTTGCCTGACGGCAAAGAATTTGACAGCAGTTACAAACGCGGCGAGCCGATTGCATTTCCTTTGTCACGTGTGATTCCTTGCTGGACACAAGGCATGCAAAAAATCAAAGTAGGCGGCAAGGCCCGTTTGACTTGTCCCTCCGACACCGCCTATGGGGCGGACGGCATACGCGGCGTGATTCCGCCCAATGCCGTGCTGTTGTTTGAAGTTGAATTGGTCAGTATCAAAAAATAAATTTGGATGGTTAAGGGTTCATGAGCGCATGAACCCGCGCAACCTCGCGCTGGCTTGATCTACCAGCACTGACAACAACAACATCGCCATGATCACTGTGCATCCTTGGTGGTAGTTCATCAATGACATGGCGACATACAACAACTGCCCCAGGCCGCCCGCGCCGACAAAACCAAGAATGGCTGCCATTCTGATATTCATTTCCCAACGGTATAAGCTGTAGGCGACCAACTGCGGGGCAACCAAGGGAAAGGTGGCATATGCAAAAGCAAGGGCTCGCGATGTACCTGCATGGCGCAATGCCTGTGCCGGTTGTATCGGCGCATTTTCAATAGCCTGCGCAAACAGTCGGCCAAGCACACCCGTGGTGTGTAAGGCCAAAGCCAAGGTGCCTGCAAAAGGCCCCATGCCAACAGCCAACACAGTGATCGTGGCCCACACCAGTTCAGGAACGCTGCGAAGCAAGTTGAACACCGAGTTCACAAGCAGCCGGGGTTTGCACAATGCGAGCAGCAAGCCAACAACGACTGCACATAGCGTGGCAAGTATGGAGACCGCCAAGGTTTGCAACATGCCGTCCGCAATTTGAATCAACCAAGGTGTTGAAACATCTGCTGGAAAAAACCCAATAGCAAAATTGCTCAGAGACTGCACAGCTTCCAAGCTCACCAGCGACACAAAGTCTATGTGTAGCATTTGGTAACTGAAACACACCATCAGCACAAAGACAGTCAACCCTAAAAATTGATTTTTTAACCGTACCAATGTTTCGGGTGTCATGGCTGAATTCATGGCGTGACGTGTCCATACTGACAACCGATCGGCCAATAAAACCAGACCTAAAAACACAATGAGTATCGAGCAAGCTTCGCCACCATTGAGCATTTTCATCGCCTGGTCCATCAATTGCCCCAAGCCACCTGCGCCCACAAACCCCATGACCACAGAGGCGCGCAAAGCACATTCCCATCGGTAAATGGTGTAGGAGGTCAGTTCTTTGCTGGCCATTGGCAGCAAGCCAAACAACATGGCAAACACCCGGCTTGAACCAGAGGTGAGCAGTGCGTTTGCAGGCGCTTGATCGACGGACTCCAGTATTTCTGCGTACACCTTGCCTAGCATGGCTCCGTAAGTCAGACCCAGAGCCAGTACGCCTGCAGAAGGCCCTAGACCCAAGATGCGAACAAATGCCAATGCCCACACCAATTCGGGAATCGCGCGCAGCACTGTGAGCAAACCACGCGGCAGCAGTTGCAAGCCATGATGAACCCGACAAACACGGCTGACACGGTATGCCAATGGCATGGCAATCAGCAAAGCCAGCACCATGCCCACAGTTGCAATAGCGATCGTTTCGAGTGTGGCTTTGAATAGTTCAAGTAAAAATTCAGTGCCAGTCGCAGGTGGTAGAAAACCAGCTAAAAAATGTCCAATCACTTTCAGATTGGCTGGATCAAACAAGCTGTATAGGCTGAACTGTGTGGTCCAAAATAAAGGCCATAGCAGCAAAATAAATGTCAAAAAAATGGATACGCGACTGGCAAAAAGGGGATCGCGTTGACTTTTTTGATGCACCATACACGTCACATCGATGGTGAAACTATGTCGTCTTTGCTGTCTTCGTCGTGCTTATTTTTCGTGGTGTTTAGGGGCGACTCATTGGCATACAAATCCTCCAGCATGAGGGAAGTGACTTTGTGCGCAGGCAGATCAAAGACAATTTTCCCGTCTCGTATGCCGACGATGCGCTGAAAACACTTGAGCGCCAAATCAACCGCATGAAGACTGGCAATCAATGTGGCACCCCGTGAACCTGCATCTTGCTTCAATACATCCACCATGGCTAAAGCCAAACCAGGATCTAAAGCGGACACAGGTTCATCTGCCAGTATCAGTTCCGACTGTTGGTACAAAGCCCTTGCGATGCCTACTCGCTGAAGTTGACCGCCAGACAACTGATCGCATAAATCAAATAATTTTTCATTTAATTGAACGCGTGAAAGCACTTTTGAAGCGCCAGGAATGTCCATCGGATAGAACAAAGATGCCAAGGATTTCCACACTGGCCAATGACCCAGTCGGCCTGCTGTCACTGCTGTGATGACCCTTTGACGGGGCGGCAGTGGCGGGTGTTGGTAAATGAAAGCAATGCGTTTTCGCAATTGGCAAAGTGCATCATTGTCAATATCAACCATGTGCTGTCCAAGCACAGTCAGTGAACCGGATGTGGGATGCAGCCTTGTACCCATCAGAGACAACAAGGTGGTTTTCCCGGCACCTGAGGGACCGATCAAGGCGATGTGTTCGCCTGGGTGCACATGCAGACTGAGTTCACTGATGGCTGCAAACCCATTGGGATGTTCATAACTTACCTGCTCAAAATGAACAGACATGTTATTTCAACAAACCCGCCGATATGGCTGCCTTTTCTATACCGTCATAGTTTTCTTTGCGGGTAGGAATGAAGCGAGATGCTCGTTGCAGCGTCAAAATTTCTTTGTGCTCAGGATTGTTCGAATCCAATTTCAAAAATGCGTCTGTCAATTGCTTGATTAATTTGGCATCGAGGTCGCCACGCACCGTCCAGTTGTAATCAAAAAACGGCGGCGTGGTCGCGAAAACGCGCAGCTTGTCGGTATCTATTTTTTTCTGCTCCACCAATTTGTCCCAAACAGAGGCATTCAAAACACCGGCATCGGCTTTGCCTGCGGAAACAAATGCAGCGGTTGCGTCGTGCGCGCCTGAGAATGCGATATTTTTGAAATCCTTGTCGATATTCAAACCCGCTTGCTGCATGAAAAAGCGCGGCATCAAACTGCCCGAGGTGGAAGAGGGCGATCCAAACGCAAATGTTTTTCCTTTGAGATCGCTCAAACTTTTGATGGAGGGATCAGCGGTGATGAATTTGGATGTGAACTTCGCATCTTCTTCCCGCTGCGCGATGGGGATGGCGCTGCCGTTGGTTCGTATGCGAGCTTGTACGAACGTGAATCCACCTAACCAAGCCAAATCAATTTTTCCTGCTGCCAGCGCTTCAACCATGGCGGCATAGTCTGTGACTGGTGTGAAAACAATTTTCAAGCCGGTTTGAGCTGCAAGGTAGTTACCTAAGGGTGTGAATTTGCGTTGCAGTTCCGTAGGTGCTTCGTCTGGAATGGCAGACACACGCAGCACACCATCGCTGGCATGAGAGTATTTTGTTAGCAGTGAGGATGCGGGCACGGTTAATGCCCAAAGCAGAGCCAGTCGGCGACTGTTGGAATGATTCATGATGATGTCCGATTTTGAAGAAGCCACCATCGCGCGGAGTCGCGTTGGTTTAATGAGCGCGTTAGCGCAGAAACACATGGTTAGGTACACAGGACCGAATAAACATTTTAACGAGGTTAATTTTTAATCGGTACTTACCCTCGCCTGAATCGATTGACGAGGCGTGAAAGCATGGGTTCACTGTTGTCTGTGCTAAGGTCAAAGATTGATGAACAGACGGTGAGGCGCCCAGCATGAACGATTCCATTTCTTCCACAGCCGACAGTGCAGATTTTGCAAAGGCCACCTTTGACAAGGTAGCCGGTCGACTCGTGCCTTTTTTGTTTGTGTGTTACATCGTGGCTTTTCTGGACCGCGTCAATGTGGGCTTTGCCAAATTGCAAATGGCCAATGACTTGATGTTCACCGATGCGATTTACGGTTTCGGTGCGGGTATTTTCTTCATCGGCTATTTCATTTTTGAAGTGCCCAGCAACATCATTTTGGAAAAAGTCGGCGCCCGCATGTGGATCGCCAGAATCATGATCACCTGGGGCATTATTTCTTCCGCCTTCATGTTCACAGATGATATTTACTGGGGATCCATCGCAACTTGGTTCAACTGTACCGATGCTGAATTCACGTTTTATGTGTTGCGGTTTTTGTTGGGTGCGTGTGAAGCCGGATTTTTCCCCGGTATTATTTTGTATTTGACCTATTGGTTTCCGGGTTCACGCCGCACCAAAGTCATCGCCCTGTTCATGACCGCGATTGCCATCTCCAATGTGATTGGCGCGCCTGTGTCTGGTGCCATCATGCAATACATGCAAGGCATGGGTGGTTTGCGCGGTTGGGAGTGGCTGTTCCTGTTGGAGGGCATTCCGTCGGTGGTCGTGGGCTTTCTGGTGTTTGTCTTTTTGCCCGATGGTCCGCGCCAGGCCGAGTGGTTGGATGAGCGCGAGAAAAACTTCATCATTCAGCAAGTTCAAGAAGACGATGCAGGCAAACAAGAACTTGGCAAGGGGCACAGCCTGATGGATGCATTCTCAGATTACCGTGTCTGGGTTTTGGCGTTGGTGTATTTCTCAGGCGTGATTTGTTTTTATGCCATCAATTTCTGGATGCCCACCATCATTCAAGAACTCGGCATTGATAAAAAAGATTTTCTGAAAGTGGGTTTACTCAGCATGATCCCTTGGGGTATATCTGCGGTGGTGATGGTGATTTGGGGCGCCCACTCAGATAAAACCGGCGAACGCAGATGGCATGTCGCTTGTTCATTGCTGTTGGCTGTCAGCGGATTGATTGGTCTGGCATTCGTCGGTCATGCACCGATTCCTTCCATGATTGCACTCACCTTGGTGGCCTCCGGTACTTTGTCTTTTGTGGCAACTTTCTGGTCTTTACCGACCGCATTTTTGTCTGGCACAGCGGCAGCAGCTGGCATTGCGTTTGTCAACTCGGTCGGCAATCTGGGCGGACATTTCGGTCCGGATCTGATCGGTCGCATCCGCACCATGTCCGGCGGTGCGAGTGAATCCGCATTTCTGGCGCTTGCCGCTATAGCCTTGATCGGCGCAGTGGTCACCATTGCATTGCCCAACACACAGAAAAAAATGAACTGATATTGGTTGATTCATTGCAAACCGACCGGATAGTTTCACCGAGGTGAGCTGTCCGGCAGGATAATGGTTTTTTTTCAATTCACGACATGTCTCATTCGCCAATCAGCGTTCTTCGCGGCATATCCTCCATGGCCACACAATCTTTGTTGAAAGCATTGTGTGCCCGATATTTCGATTTGCACCAGGTGCAAGTCGATATCGAATTCACCGGTGGTGTGGATGCCGCTCAGCGGGTTCAATCGGGTGAAAAGTTTGATCTGGTCTTTCTGGCAGCTGAGGCGATTGAACGTCTTCAAACTCAAGGGCTGTTGGTTGCGAACAGTCGCTGCGATTGGGTGACTTCACCTGTGGCCGTGGCAGTTGCCAGCGAATCAGTCAAACCCAAGATAGATAGCGAAGAGCAATTGCGAAATGCAGTGCTTGCTGCGCCAAGCCTGAGTTACTCCACCGGACCCAGCGGCACTTACCTAGAGCAATTGTTCAATCGTTGGGGCATATTTGAAGACATCAAAGACCGCATTCTGGTGCCGGCTCCTGGCACCCCGGTGGGTTTGTGGGTGGCACAAGGCAAAGCAGCCTTGGGTTTTCAGCAGCGCAGCGAATTGATGAACCAACCCGGCATCAGCGTACTAGGGGACTTGCCGCCTGAGGTGGCTTGCATCACCATTTTCAGTGCTGGTGTGGGCTTGGCCGCTGGCCACAATGAAAACACGCACCAAGCGGCCACAGCGTTCATGCATTTTTTACAAACGCCAGAGCAGCGTGATTTAAAACGCTCACAGGGCATGGACGGACTGGCTTAGGCGGTAAACCCCGCTTGGGTGATGCAGGCAAAATACAGGTATGAGCGAATCAGTCACTGCCCACCGATTTCTGACAGCAGCTTTCTACAAATTCATTGACTTGCCAGACTTTGTAGACATGAAGCCACCGCTTTTGGCGCTGTGTGAAGCGCACCACGTCAAGGGGATGATTTTGTTGGCACGCGAAGGCATCAACAGCACCATCGCCGGTGCAGCGCAAGATGTGCATGCGGTGTTGTCTTATTTGCGTGCAGACGCTCGCTTGTCTGATTTAGAGCACAAAGAGTCTTATGCGAACGAGCCGCCTTTTTACCGAATGAAAGTGCGGTTGAAAAAAGAAATCGTCACCATGGGGGTGCCCGGCATCAGTCCAATCCACATGTCGGGTACTTATGTGAAGCCTGCCGATTGGAATGCTTTGATCTGCGACCCGGATGTGGTGCTGGTGGATACACGCAACGACTACGAGGTGGAAATCGGAACCTTTGAAGGCGCGATCAATCCGAACTTGCAAACCTTTTCACAGTTACCTGCATGGGTGGAAAAAGCGCGTGAATTGCAAACCAAGCAAGGACGCAAACCCAAGGTGGCTATGTTTTGCACCGGCGGTATACGCTGTGAAAAATCTACCGCGCTGATGCGCACCTACGGGTTCGAGGAAGTTTTTCATTTGCAGGGTGGCATCTTGAAATACCTCGAACAAATTCCGCCTGATGAAAGCAAGTGGCAAGGCGAGTGTTTTGTGTTTGATGAACGTACTTCGGTGGGACATGGTTTGGTGCCCGGGCATTTGGAAATTTGTCGCAGTTGTCGCGATCCCTTGGTCGAAGGCATGACAGAGTCACCCCTGTTTGAATTGGGTGTCAGTTGTCCTCGTTGCTACGACCAGACCAGCGATGAACACAAGTCGCGTGCCCGCGAGAGACAAAAGCAATTTGTACTCGCCAGAGCCCGAGGACAAGTGCATTTAGGCGAGCCGCAAAAACAGAAAAAAATTGCTGAGCTGTTGCCACCGAATGCACCGTTACTTTATTCGTTCAGGCGTTGTCCTTATGCCATGCGTGCTCGCTTAGCGTTGCTGGCCGCCGGTATCCGCTGTGAGTTGCGTGAAGTGGCTTTGTCGCAAAAACCGTCCAGTATGTTGGCGTTGTCACCCAAAGGCACTGTTCCTGTATTGGTCTTGTCAGACGCTGTGATCGACCAAAGCCTTGACATCATGCTGTGGGCCTTAAAGCAGAACGACCCACAGAGCTGGTTAGCTTCAAGTGCCTCAGGTATGGACGAGCAGCTTGCTTTGATCAAGCAATGTGATGGTGATTTCAAACACCATCTGGACCGCTACAAATACCCAAACAGATACCAACTGACAGACGGACTCAGTGACCGCCAGGCAGGCTCTGTTTTTTTAACTGCGCTGAATCAAAGACTTTTGGCGCACGCATTTTTGAGTGGCGACAAATGGGGCTTGGCGGACGCGGCGATTGCACCCTTTGTGAGGCAATTTGCGCACACCGACCCTGAATGGTTTGCCACTCAGCCTTGGGGCAAATTGGTGGCGTGGTTGAACGATTTTGAACATTCAACACCCTACCAACAAGCCATGCACAAATACAAAGTGTGGCATCCGGATGCCAAACCAGTTTCTTACCCGGCGGTTTAACTCTCATTCGTATTCACTTAGAAAAATCATGACACCTTTTAAACGTATTGCTTTGATCACGGGTGCCAATGTCGGCATCGGACGAGTGACAGCCCTTGGTCTTTCTAGGCAAGGCTATCAATTGTTTTTGGCGGGCAGATCCCAAGCCAGAACCCAAGCCGTGATTGACGAAATACGCGCACTGCATCAGCGCGAGGACGCGGCTACTTTTTTACCTCTACAACTAGACGATTTAGAGTCCGTCAAAACTTGCGCTGATTCGTTTTTGACAACTGGACATGAACTGCATTTGCTGGTGAACAACGCAGGACTGGCAGGTGCCAAAGGGTTGACGCGTCAGGGTTTTGAATTGGCATTCGGTGTGAACCATCTAGGCCATTTTTTATTGACACACTTACTCATGCCGCGTTTGGTGGCCAGCGCACCCGCGCGCGTGGTGAATGTCGCCAGCCGCGCGCACCTGATGGCCAGAAACGGCATGCCTTGGGACAGCCTGCAAAAGCCATCCTCCAGCTTGACTGGCATTTCTGAATACGCCGTTTCCAAGTTGGCCAATATTCTTTTCAATACGCAGTTAGCCAAAGAATTGGCCGGAACCCAGGTGTCTAGTTATGCCTTGCATCCGGGAGTGGTTGATACGCAAGTGTGGCGCGAGGTGCCTAAATTTTTACTGCCCATCATGAAATGGCGCCGCATGTTGACACCTGAGCAGGGTGCACAAACCAGTTTGTACTGCGCGCTGGAAGCACCTACTGCTGAAACCGGTTTGTATTACGACAAATGCAAAATCAAAACACCTTCTGCCTTTGCGCAAGACCTGGTTGCAGCCCAAAGGCTGTGGGACAGTTCCATGCAATGGGTGTCCCCCTATTTATCTTCTTAGCTTTTGCAGACTTAACCAGCCGCTCAACAAAGTGCGAAACATGGTGAATAACCATGCTGGTTTTTTTATGACGAAAAAACCCAAACCAAGAACTGGAATGATCGGGTGTTGATACAGCCACGCCAGAGCAGACAGGCATTTATCTGCCATTGTCAATAACGGACGCCATTCTTTAATCAGCTTGCGGGATTGGAGGATGAAAAAGACACCCACACTTAAAAATAAAACTGACAGGGCGCAAATGACGGTGAATTGGTAGTCAGTTCCCGCCATCACAATCAACACAAGACACAAAAAAAGGATGCCCATACTGAAAGCTGCAGTGGCTATGAGTGCAGACACCAAGCCACGAATAATCCGGCTCTTTTCTAGCTCAATTTCGTTGCCGAACAATGTCAGTCGGACCAGCAATAACTCGATAGCAGTCGCAGACAATTGACGTAACGAATTGAATATGCCCGTGGACTTTTCCCTGTGAAGATACATATTCTTAACGTCTACTGATCAATAACCCCATGACCATTCCCAACCCGGCCGCAATGCCTATGGATTTCCAAGGGTTGATGTGGACAAATTCATCGGTGGCGTGTCCAACCAACTTTGCATTTTTGATTGCAAAAGATTGAAGCTGATCAAGTTCAACACTGGCTTTTTTCAATCTTTCTGTCACCTTGAAACGTATGCTTTCAGCACGCTCGCCCACTTGATCTTCAGTGAGATGAAGCAATTCTTCAGTCTCATGGATGAAATTTTTCAGATCAGAAATTAACTTATCTTTGTCTTCGGTGTATGTCGTTGTCATGGTGTTTCCCTTAAGTAACAAGGAATGTAGTGCCCAATGACAAACTGCAAGTTGATAAATATCAAATGGAACAAATATATTTCAGTAATGCTTGGCTGCTGTTGTCAGCGCCGATGCTTACCCATTCCGTGGGTTGATAAACCTCTTCGGTTTTATTGCCACCTGCCATGGGTTGGGAGTAGGCTGCAACTTGCAAATTTCGTTGTTTCTTTTCTGTGCAGTCGTACTGCCAAACGCCTCTGTAAGACATATCCCCTTGTTTATCCGCTTTGGGTAAATCCTGGATGTGCCAAAACATGCGCAGGTTCCCGGTGATTTTGATGTTGGGGTCTACGTACAAAGATGTTCCTAACTCGTTTTTAGAGACCAGAACCCATTGTGCATTGGCAGAAAAACTGCAAAGCAAGCAAATCACTGCAAATATTTTTTTCATGGCCCAGTCCTTGGTTAATTGGAGGCATTATAAAAAATACGGCTTGAAGAGCTAATTCCTTGCTAGGCTGAGGTTTCTCATGTGTTTATGCTCATAAATACGTACACAAGTAAAGTAAGACTTTGAATATCTACAGTGAAAGTATTTTGATCGGCTCGGAATTGGCTATCGATTTGGGCTTGAATATAGGTGACAAGTTGTGGCTTTCAGCAGCCAATGGTCATCGATTGATGTTGACGGTGACGGGCATTTTTGACCTTGGCAACAAAGGTGCCAACAGTCGCATGACGTATGTGGCTTTCAGAAATGCCCAAAATTTGTTTGACCTCACCGGTGGTGCGACAGTGCTGGATATTGTCATGACTGATGTTTACCAGGCTGAACTGATGGCCAGAAAAATCGCATCCGAAACAGGTCTTCAAGCCGACAGCTGGATCAAAACCAATGAACAATTTTTCACGGCGGTCAAAGCCCAAACCACGGCCAACACGGCCATCAGGTTTTTTGTGGCACTTTCAGTCGGGTTTGGCATTGCAAGCGTGTTGGTTGTGTCCGTGGTTCAGCGTTCCCGCGAGATCGGTATTTTGCGCGCCATTGGCATCACCAGAGGACAGGTGTTGCGCATTTTTTTACTTCAAGGCGGATTGCTGGGTTTAGGCGGTGCATTGATAGGTGCAGGTATCGGTGCGTTGGCTTTGTACCTGTGGCAGCATTACATGCGCAATGTAGATGGCACGGTGATGTTTGCTTTGCAGTTTGATACCGAGTTACTGATTCAAACCTTGGTCTTGGCCACCATCACCGGCTTACTCTCGGCTTTTGCACCTGCGCTCAGAGCTGCACGCCTTGATCCTGTGGTGGCCATTCGCGGATGATGAATGCACCCGCCCCGGCACTTGGCCTTGACGCTGTTTCCGTTTTGCAGCTCTCAGGTATTTGCAAATCATTCAACATCGGTGAAGCCAATGAGACTGAAATTTTGCACAGCATCAATTTATCTCTGATGCCGGGCGAATTTTGCGCAATCATCGGACCCTCTGGGTCAGGCAAAAGTACCCTGCTCAACACCATCGGTTTGTTAGACAGACCCAGCTCTGGCAGTTTGCGAATTCAGGGCATAGAAACCACCTCGATGAATGACCGTGAGCTGACGTATTTACGCGGCCACCAAATCGGGTTCATTTTTCAATACCACCATTTGTTGTCTGCGTTCTCCGCTTTAGAAAATGTCTACATGCCTATGTTTGGAGAATTGGAATTTGCTAACAAACATATATATGAACGAGCATCTGACTTATTGGCATCGGTGGGCTTGCAACCATGGACGCACGCTCAAGCATCTCATTTGTCAGGCGGTCAACAGCAACGCGTGGCGGTTGCGCGTGCACTGATGATGCAACCCGCATTGATACTGGCAGACGAGCCCACAGGTAACTTGGATTCAAAGAGTGCGGACACTGTGTTTGAAATGTTGCGTCAGGTATGCCGCGTCAACCACACTGCGGTTTTGTTTGTCACGCACAACCCTTTGCTGTCAGACCGGTGTGACCGCACCATCCAAGTGATTGGCGGTGTCATCCTAGAGTAAATATCCGCGTGACACAAGTTATTCGGGAGGTAGGAATACTAAAGGTAAACCCTAGTTTTGCTTCTTAAGCTATTGACGGCGCTTGCGGCTGGATGTCATCATTTCGAGGTTCAAGGCTTGCAGGGGTTTGTTCTAAGGCTCCTTTACTTGAATTGTCTTCATACCCATTCAAAGGATATTAAATATGTTTTTCCCACAACCTCATGACGCCAAAGATGCCATCTCTAAATACGCTGGCTTTATCGGCATGGTGATCAGCATCGCCGTTGCAGTGAACTTGATATTGCCTTCATCATCTGCGGTGTCAGGTACCTCCAAGATGATTGTTTGCGTTGTCATTGGCGTTTTTTTGGGCTGGCTTTCATTTGCTATCACCGGGCGGAAAAAATAACCCGCGCAACGTCCGCTTGGTTAATGAAGCTTGGCACAAGGTTTGTCCTTGTGTCTTGTGGCAAATGCCCAGTTGCAAGTGGTTCATGCCGTGTTCAGCGCTGCTGAGTAACTTCCGGCGTCAGCGCTTGTATGGCTTGGTAGTTGGTTAAAAACACCCGCCCATGTAAATGTTGCAAGAACTCGGTTGTGTTGAGTTTGTCCATCACAGGACCTTTGATCTCTGAGAAGTGCAGGGCGATGCCCGAATCTTTCAAACGGCTGGCAATGGCTTCCAGACTTTCCAATGCGCTGGCGTCAATGTCGTTCACCGCCGAGCACTGCAACAACACGTGTTCGAGTTCAGGGCGGGCAGCCACTTCAGCGTTGATGCGGTCTTCCACACCCCGTGCATTGGCAAAGAACATGCTGTCATCGACCCGAAGGCAGACCAGATTGGGGCTAACCAACACATCATGACGCAACACATTCCTAAAGTACTCCGTGTCCGGTACCAAGCCGACAGTGGCAATGTGCGGGCGGCTGGCTCTGAACAAAAACAGCGCCAAAGACACCACCACACCCATGACCAAACCGCTTTCCACACCCACCAGCAGCGTGGCCAGCAAAGTTGTGGCGACAGCAATGAAGTCGAGTTTGGAAAAGCGCCAAGTGGATTTAAATATCCCAAAATCCACCAGGGACAACACCGCCACGATGATGGTTGCCGCCAAGGTGGCTTGTGGCAGGTAATACAGCGCAGGCGTTAAAAACAGCGAAGCCAAGGTGATACCCACCGCGGTGTACACACCGGCTGCGGGGGTGACCGCACCGGCATCAAAGTTGACCACCGAACGCGCAAAACCGCCGGTGACGGGAAAGCCACCTGTGAAGGCCGCAGACAAATTACTGGCTCCCAAGGCGACCAGTTCTTGGTCAGGTTCAATGCGTTGGCGGCGTTTGGCAGCCAAGGTTTGGCCGACAGACACCGACTCCACAAAACCCACCACGCTGATGAGCAGCGCTGGTACCAACAGTTCTTGCCACAGCGCCAAATCCCACAGCGGCGCGGTGATGGGTGGCAAGCCTTGCGGCACCGTGCCCACCAACTTCATGCCTTGGCCTTGCCAATCGAGAGACCAAGCCAAGAGGGTGGTGAGCGCAATCGCCACCACAGGCCCCGCCTTGGCCAGCACATCGGCCAGCTTGGGTTTCAAACCTGCCGAGATGAGCAAAGGCTTCAAGCCCTTGCGCACCCAAAACAAAAACGCGGTGGCGGCGATGCCCACACCCAGTGTCAGTAAATGAATGTTCGAAGCTTGGTGCAGCAGCGAAGACAAGAGTTCCACAAAATTGTGTCCCTCGGCTTTCAC
>CAMDJS010000029.1 GCA_945900685.1 Bordetella parapertussis | reverse complement strand
TGCTCTTTGAAAACGGTGACAAACTCAGCGCCTATGATTTTGCGTTTGGCTTCCGGTTCGCTGACACCTGCGAGCTTGCCTAAAAACAAAGCACTCGCATCCACGCGTATGACGCGCGCATGCAATTGGCCTGCAAACATTTGCATGACCGCATCGCCTTCGTTCAAGCGCAACAAACCGTGATCGACAAACACGCAAGTGAGTTGATCGCCAATGGCGCGGTGTATCAATGCAGCCGCGACCGACGAATCCACGCCGCCTGACAAACCCAAAATCACTTCTTCATCACCGACTTGCTCGCGGATACGCGCCACGGCTTCTTCGACATAACCGGTCATCATCCAATCGGCATTCGTTCGGCAAATGTCCAGCACAAAACGGTTCAACAAGGCTTTGCCTTGCACCGTGTGCGTCACTTCAGGGTGGAATTGCACGCCGTAAAAATGACGTGCTTCGTCAGCCATACCGGCAATGGGGCAACTGTCGGTGCTGGCCATTAGTTTGAAGCCAGACGGAAGCTCTGTCACCTTGTCGCCGTGGCTCATCCACACCTTGAGCATGCCGTGGCCATCGGCCGTGGTGAAGTCGGCGATGTCTTTCAACAAATCGGTATGGCCTCGCGCACGAACTTCCGCGTAGCCAAACTCACGGGTTTGACCACTTTGAACTTTGCCGCCGAGTTGCTGCGCCATGGTTTGCATGCCGTAGCAAATGCCCAGCACCGGAACGCCCAACTCAAACACCAGCGAGGGCGCGCTGTCGGTGTCTTCTTCATAAACACTGGCGTGACTGCCGGACAAAATAATGCCTTTGAGCATGCCGTCAGCGGCGTAATCACGCAGCCATTCATTGCTGACATCGCAAGGATGGACTTCACAATACACATGCGCTTCGCGCACACGGCGCGCGATCAATTGCGTGACTTGCGAGCCAAAATCAAGAATCAAAATTTTGTGGTGTGACATGGGAATCTCAAGCAGACTGTTGTCTTTAAGAAGTCATCAATCCGCGCGGTAGTTCGGCGCTTCCTTGGTGATTTGTACGTCATGTACATGGCTTTCGCGCATGCCGGCCACTGAAATTTCCACAAACTCTGCGCGGTTACGCATGTCGTCAATGCTGGCGCAGCCGCAGTAACCCATCGCAGCGCGCACGCCACCGGCCATTTGGTAAATGATGCTGACCATGGAACCTTTATACGGCACGCGGCCTTCGATGCCCTCAGGCACCAGTTTGTCTGCGTTCGGGTTGCCTGTGGTGGCCTCTTGAAAATAACGATCGGCACTGCCCTGCTGCATGGCGCCAATGCTGCCCATGCCGCGATAGCTTTTGTAACTGCGGCCCTGGTACAAAATGATTTCACCCGGCGCTTCCTCGGTGCCTGCAAACATACCGCCCATCATGATGCAGGACGCACCTGCGGCAATCGCTTTGGCAATGTCGCCGCTGTAACGGATGCCGCCGTCGGCAATCAAGGGAACGCCGCTGCCCTGCAATGCCATGGCCACGTTGTCGATCGCGGTAATTTGCGGCACACCGACACCGGCCACGATGCGTGTGGTGCAGATCGAACCCGGACCAATACCTACCTTGACTGCATCCGCACCGGCTTCAGCGAGTGCCAAAGCTGCCGCACCTGTCGCGATATTGCCGCCGACCACGTCAATGTCGGGATAGTTTTGTTTGACCCAGCGAACCCGCTCAATCACGCCGTGGCTGTGCCCGTGCGCCGTGTCCACCACGATGGCGTCAACCCCGGCACGTACCAAGGCCTCCACACGCTCTTCGGTGCCCGGGCCCACGCCTACGGCCGCACCGACACGCAATCGCCCCGAACCGTCGCGCGCTGCATTCGGGAAACTGGTTTGCTTGGTGATGTCTTTGACGGTGATCAGGCCTTTGAGCTCAAAGGACTCGTTGATGACCAGCAGACGCTCGAGCTTGTGTTTGTTCAACAAGGCTTTGGCCTGCTCGGGTGTGGTGCCCTCAGGCACGGTAATGAGCCGCTCGCGTGGCGTCATGATGTCTATGATTTGCAAGTCGTAACGCGACTCGAATCGCAAGTCGCGGTTGGTGACGATGCCGACCACTTTGCCCGCATCGCATACAGGGAAACCGGAGATGCCCAACTCGTCCGACAAGGCCATGACCTGTCGCACCGTGTGGTGCGGCGTGATGATGACCGGATCCAGCACCACGCCGCTCTCGTAACGTTTGACTTTGGCCACCTCGGCGGCCTGCTCGAGTGCAGTCAGATTTTTGTGCACGATACCCATGCCGCCCTCTTGGGCAATGGCAATCGCCAAGCGAGCTTCAGTGACCGTGTCCATGGCTGCAGACACCAGCGGCAGGTTCAGCGAGATGCGGCGTGAAAACTGGGTGGAAAGGCGGGTGTCCTTGGGCAGGACTTGGGAGTATGCGGGGACCAACAACACATCGTCGAAGGTCAGCGCTTTGCCAAGAAGGCGCATGGGGTAGATCTCCAAAAAATTGATTCTACCGATCCCGCCGTGGTCACTTGATGAAAACGGTTTGGGGCATGCCAATTGAATTAAAAAGAATGCTGTTTTGCAGTTCAATAACCTGGTTTCGCGCCTGCCCTGCGTTTGGCAAAAAGCCCGGCGGTTTTGGCACCCTGCTTTTGAAAACGCTCGCGTCTGGCCACTTTGGGGTCTACACGCAATGGCCTGAGCACTTCAAGTCTGTCGCCGTCTTTCAGTGTCTGAGTTAACTCTACCGGTTTGCCCCAGACCGCGGTTTGCCAGTCCTGCGTTGACTGTGACGCAAAAAGGCCTGACTGTGTACTTAAAAAAACCAATGCTTGCTTAACCGTAGGTGCTTCGTTGATAACCCACTCAAACACGTCAAGTTGCCGTGGGGCCGCTGACACCGCAATCTCAATTTTCATCGCTGATACACCGCCTCAGCACGCTTGACGAAGGCATCCACCAAGGTGGAAGCGATCTTGTCAAACACCGGCCCGACGATGGCACCAAACACGGAATCAAAACTGTAGGAGAGTTTTAATTCAACCCGACAGGCCTGCTCTTCTCCCACAGGTATGAAGTCCCAGACACCGGTCAGGTGTTTGAACGGACCGTCAATCAAATCGAGTTTGACTTGGCGTCCATCGATGTGCGTGTTGGAGGTGGTGAAACTTTTATGTAAACCGCCAAACGCCATACCGATACGCGCGGTCATGCCGGTGTCGGTGGTGCTGAGTATTTCAGCCTTGTCGCACCAGGGCAAAAACTGCGGATACGAGGGCACGTCAACGATCAAATCGAACATTTCACGGGCACTGAACCAGATCAATACGGACTTCTCAATGGTTTTCATAGAATGCATTTCAAGCCACACTGGCGTTGCGGGAGATTGTAAAGACCCCCGCTGTATTCTTTTTCTAAACTATGGCCAGCAAAACAGCACCCCAAACCCGTATTGCGGACAACAAAAAAGCCGCCTTCAACTACTTTTTCGAGGAACGCCTAGAAGCAGGCATGGTCTTGGAAGGGTGGGAGGTGAAGGCTGCGCGCGAGGGAAAAGTCCAACTGACCGACGGCTATGTGGTGATTCGAAATGGCGAAATGTTTGTCATCGGCTGCCAAATCAATCCGTTGAAAACCGCCTCCACCCATGTCAACCCCGACGCCATACGTTCACGCAAACTCTTGCTGCACAAAGAGGAAATTCGGCGTTTGATTGGCAAGGTCGAGCAAAAGGGCTACACGTTGGTGCCATTGAACTTGCATTGGAAAAACGGTCGCATCAAATGCGAAATTGCCTTGGCCAAGGGCAAGGCCGAGCACGACAAACGCGACACCATCAAAGACCGCGAAGGTAAACGCGAAGTTGAGCGCGCCATGAAGCAACGCACCCGCTGAACTTACTCTAGCCAGCGCGCACGCCCGGCTTCCATCACCAAACGTTGATCGCAACGCCGACTGAGTGCCACATCGTGCGTGACCAACACCAAGGTGGTGCCGAGTTCACGGTTGAGTTCAAGCATGAGTTGCATGATGGTTTCGCCGGTCGCATGGTCCAGACTGCCTGTGGGTTCATCCGCCAATAAAAGCTGGGGCTTGACCACAAATGCGCGCGCCAATGCGACGCGTTGCTGCTCACCTCCGCTCATCACTTTGGGGTAATGGTTTAAGCGCTCAGCCAGTCCGACACGCGCCAATATGTCTTTGGCCACAGGTCTAGGGTCTGGATGTCCTGCCAACTCCAAAGGCAACATGACGTTTTCAAGCGCTGTCAAAGCAGCCAGCAGTTGAAAGCTTTGAAACACAAACCCAATGGTTGAGGCGCGCAATGCAGCACGCTCGTCTTCATTCAAAGAAAAAATGTCTTGTCCGGCCAAATGCACCGTTCCTTGGGTAGGTGTGTCTAAACCGGCCATGATGGCCAGCAAGGTGCTTTTGCCAGATCCGGATGCGCCCACAATCGCCAGGGTTTGCTGCGGATTCAAGGTGAAATCGATATCGCGGAGAATGTCCAATGTGCCGGTGACGTCAGTGACCGATTTGAACAAATGAGAAACAGCAATCAGTGGTGAGGACATTCCGTGAGATCAGAGTTGCGACGCAGATACTTTAACTTGCAAACTTTAAGCTTGTTGGCACTGGGTCTTTCACCCGCTTTTTTACATGCCGACACACAGCCCAAAATCTTGGTGGTTGGCGATTCTTTGAGTGCGGAATACGGCGTCCCGCGCGGTACAGGTTGGGTTGCTCTGTTGTCTGCTCAACTGGCCAAAGACAAACCCCAATGGCAAACCGTCAATGCCAGTATCAGCGGCGACACCACCGCAGGAGGATTGGCACGATTGCCAGCGCTCTTGACCCAGCACAGGCCCAAAGTGGTGATTATTGAACTCGGCGGCAATGATGCGTTGCGAGGCTTTTCATTGAAGGTGACCCAAGAGAATTTGACGCAAATGATTGCGGCTTGCCACAAGATCAAAGCCTCTGTGCTGTTGGTCGGCATGCAAGTGCCGCCCAACTACGGCGCGCAATATGCTCAAGATTTCAGCCGCATGTTTCAAACCATCAGTCAAAAACAAGGCACGCAACTGGTGCCGTTTCTTCTCAAAGGTGTTGCTGACACGTCAGACCCGACAGCGATGTTTCAGCCGGATCGTATTCACCCTAAAGCCCAAGCCCATCCCCTCATACTGGCCAACGTCTGGTCGGTTTTGAAAAAAATGCTCTGATGGCCGCACACCCCATCAGCCCTGAAGACGCGATTGCACGCATGGCCTTGCCCGCAGATGTCGGAGGCTTTTGTACCATCATTGATGCACGTACCGAAGATGAGTATGAGCTTGACCATTTGCCCGGTGCTGTCAACTGGCCTTCACTGACCAACGAAGAAAGAATTCGCGTCGGCACCTTGTACAAACAAGTCAGCTCATTTGAAGCCAACAAGGTGGGAGCGGCACTGGTAGCGGGCAATATTGCGAGGCACATTGAGCAACAAGTCATGCCCTTGTCCAAGTCATGGCAACCATTGATTTATTGTTGGCGCGGCGGTAAACGCAGCGGTTCACTGGCGCTTGTGTTGGGTCAGATCGGCTTTAGAGTCTGGCTGATTGAAGGCGGCTACAAAGCGTTTCGCGCAGCCATGGTGCAAGACATTGCCAAACTGGTGAGCTATCTGAAATTTCAAGTCATCACCGGCCCCACAGGTTCGGGCAAAACCCGTTTGCTGCACGCGCTTGCTAAAGCAGGAGCGCAAGTACTGGATCTGGAAGATTTGGCCAAGCACCGCAGTTCCGTATTGGGACGTATTCCGGGTCAACCACAGCCCAGTCAAAAACATTTTGATACTTTGGTGTGGGATGCAATGCGCCAATTTGATCCGCAACAAACAGTGTTTGTCGAAGCAGAAAGCAAAAAAGTAGGCAATGTCGCTGTGCCGATGTCGCTGATGGAAGTGATGCGGCAAAGCCCTTGTATTGATCTTCAACTGAGCGACGATGAACGCGTGCAGTTGCTACTAGAAGACTACGATTTTTTTGTCAATGACTTGGCATTGTTCAGTGAGCGACTGAGCTTGTTGACCGAACTCAAAGGCAAAGCCGTGGTGAATGCTTGGCAAGCCCAATTGGACAGCGGGCAACTTGAATCAGTCGTCAGAGATTTGTTGGTAGGACATTACGACCCGACCTATGCCAAATCTGTGGCTCGCAATTTTGTGAAATTCCCCCAAGCCACTGCTGCACCTTTGGGTGACCGCCATGCGCACTCCATGCTGTCACTGGCACAGACGCTGGTGAAGCAATTTGCTTAACCGATGGCGGCGGCCAAGGCTTGCGTCAAATCCGCGATCAAATCTTCAGACGATTCAAGACCAATAGCGAGCCGAACAAAACCACCTTGCATTAACTCTGGTGGTGCGTGCTGGCGCATTTTGCTCAAGTCGTAGGGCACAACCAAGCTGATGGGTCCGGCCCAGCTAAAGCCCAGTTTGAAAAGTTGGAGCGCATTGCAAAAACGATCCAATTGCGCTTCACTGATGGCTGGGTTAAACCGCAGACTCAGCAAGCTGGCCGCAGCACCACCCGAATGAACGTCGGTGTTTGCAAGTTCGCCTGCGGCACACAGGTCACGCCAATGTGCATGCCCGGGCGAATGTTTGACAGCCGGATGCAACACCTGCGCAAACGCTGCTTGCTGCAAACACCACGCAGCAAGTTGACGGCAAGTAGCATCTTGAGCCAGATAACGCATGCGAATGCTGGGCAAAGAGCGCAACACCAACTCTGCATCATTGGCACCCACGCCAAAACCCAGTCGCATGTGACTTAGCTTTAAGCGCTTGGCAATGGCGTCATCACAGGTGGTGATACTGCCCATCAACACATCGCCGCCGCCACTGGGGTATTTGGTTAATGCATGCACGCTCACATCCACACCACCTGCTCCACGGGTAGGCGGCATGAAATCAAAAGGCTGAAATGCGACACCTGCACCCCAAGTGTTGTCCAAGGCTGTCAACACTTGCTTGTCGCGGCACACAGCAAGCAACGCGGGTAAATCGGGAAACTCTAAGCTGACTGAACCCGGAGCTTCCAACCACACCACCCGGGTTTGCGGGCCTATGGTTTCAGCCAAATTTTGCGGGTTCATGGGGTCGTAATACTGATGGCTGATTCCCCAATGCGCCAGTTCCACTTCTGCCAATGCTTTCAACGGACCATAGGCATTGTCCGGAATCAAAATCTCATCGCCGCTTTTAAGCAATGCCAAATTCACTTGTGCCAAAGCGGCCAAGCCACTGGGCAACAACACGCAATGTTTGGCGCCTTCCAACTGGCACAAACGCTCTTCTAGGGTGAACGTGGTGGGCGTACCGTGCAAGCCATAGGTATAGCCTGTTTTGTCCAGCCAGTTGCGCTCGCGCATGGCTTTGACATCAGTGAAAAAAACGGAAGAAGCTTTGTGAACCGCGATTTGCGGTGACACAAAATCCCCCGGAGCTTGGTAGTCGTGGTGAATGAGCGCGGTATCAGGCTTCATGCCTCAAACCCGCCATTTCTCCAGCAAATGAACCGGGCGCATGGTGTCATAGGCCTCAAAGGGCTGGTGAATCCAAGGGTTGGTGGGTAAATATTCCACCGAGAAATCAGGCGTGAAAGATGACACACCTTTGGTCCAGATGACAGCACTGCGCAGCTCGGTGATAGGTGCGTAATTGTTTTTCAACATGTTGATCACGGCATTGAGTGTGTGGCCGGAGTCGGCCAAATCATCTACCAACAACACACGTCCGGCAATCTCGCCTTTGGGGGTGGTGATGTAGCGGGCGATGTCCAGGTGACCTTGCACGGTGCCGCTTTCAGATCGGTATGAACTGGTAGACATGATGGCCAAGGGTTTGTCAAAAATACGAGACAACACATCGCCTGGTCGCATACCGCCTCGCGCCAAACACAAAATGGTGTCGAACTGCCAGTTGGATTGATGGATTTTGATGGCCAGTTTTTCAATCAGATTGTTGTATTCGTCGTAGGACACATACAAATGTTTACCGTCTTCAGTCAACATGGCAATGCTCTCAGTTCAAGGTTGAAATGGATCGCGGATGAGAATCGTGTGGTCCCGGTCCGGACTGGTGGAAATCATGTGTATGGGCACACCGGTGACTTCTTCGATGCGCTTTAAATAGGCTTGTGCCTGGGGCGGTAGTTTTTGGTAATCGGTGATGCCCACGGTACTGTCAGTCCAACCGGGCAGGGTCTCGTACACGGGTTGGCAATCGGCGATGTCTTCTGCGCCGTTGGGCAAAATGTCTGTGTGCTGCCCGTGCAATTGGTATCCGGTGCAGAGTTTGAGCTCGCTCAGTCCATCCAGCACATCAAGTTTGGTGATGCACAAGCCAGTCAAACCATTGACCTGCGCACTGCGTTTGAGCAAAGCCGCATCAAACCAACCGCAGCGGCGATAGCGACCTGTCGTGGTGCCTTTTTCCGCGCCGACGGTGCTCATGTGCCACCCGGGTGTGCCCTCCACGTCCCAGTCTAATTCGGTGGGAAAAGGACCACCACCGACACGGGTGCAATACGCTTTGGTGATGCCTAAGATGTAATGCAACATACCCGGTCCGACGCCGGAACCAGCCGCCGCATTACCAGCCACGCAATTGCTGGAGGTGACAAAAGGATCGGTGCCGTGGTCCACATCCAGCAAGGTGCCTTGGGCGCCTTCAAAGAGCAAATTAGAACCGCTGACATGTGCTTCGTTGAGTTCACGAGAAACGTCAGCCATCATGGGTTTGAGCAACTCGGCATGACGCATGGCTTCGTCGAAAACTGGTTGGAACTGCACTTCACCATCAACGACGTAGGGCTTGAGTGCATCACCAAATGTGAAATGACGCGAACCCAAAAATGTGGTCAGTATGTGGTTGTGCAAAATCAGCAAGTCGCGCAATTTGGCAGCGAAACGGTCCGGGTATTTCAGGTCTTGGACGCGCAAAGCACGGCGGGCGATTTTGTCTTCATACGCCGGACCTATACCGCGACCAGTGGTGCCGATTTTTTCTGCGCCGCCTTGCTCTCTCGCCGCTTCACGGGCCACATCCAAAGCCGCATGGAACGGCAAAATCAAGGGACAGGCCTCGCTGATGCGCAGCCGCGAACGCACCTCAACACCAGCTTTTTCCAACCCTTCAATTTCTTCAAACAATTTGCCAGCAGACAACACTACGCCGTTACCGATATAGCAACGAATGCCCGGGCGCATGATGCCGCTGGGAATCAAATGAAGAGCGGTTTTGACCCCATTGATCACCAAGGTGTGCCCGGCATTGTGACCGCCCTGAAAACGCACCACGCCTTGGGCTCGCTCGGTCAACCAATCCACCAATTTGCCCTTGCCCTCATCACCCCATTGGGTACCTACCACCACCACATGTCTTGACTGCTTGGTACTCATAAATGTATTGTCTTTGTTTCAGTTGTTAGGCAGGGTTCGCAGCGTCCATGCGCCTTGGTCGTCAAACAATTCTCGGTCGCAGAAAAACTCATCGACTTCGCTGTCGTGTCCTGGCAGCAGACACACCACCGTGTGACCCTGGCTACGCAGTTGGGTAATGGTTTTGCTGAGTAGCGCATCCTCACGCCAAGGGGCGCGAATAGCGGCCTGAGGCTTGGGGTGCGGCAACAAGCCGACCAGTGCTTTGATATCAAGACTGAAACCTGCGGCTGGGCGCTTGCGTCCAAACACAGCGCCTACTTCGTCATAGCGTCCACCGCGAACCAAAGCATCGCTGGTTTCAGGCACAAACACTGAAAATCTTGGGCCGCTGTAATACGCATAGCCTCGCAAATCTGCCAAGTCGATGCTGACAGGATGGTCGGCATGCGAGGCCAGCCATTCCAACTCTTGCAAAGCAGTCAACACCTCTGGCCAAGCGGCAAACTCTGTCTTGGCTTGGCTGAGTAAATTGATATCGCCATACATTTGCACCAAGGCTTGTAACGCATTACCCAAGGCTTGCGGCAAATGGCGACTGAGTTCACGCATACCGCTGACATTTTTGTGAGACAGCGCTTCTGTGATGCTTGCCGAGAGTTGGGCATCGATGGCGTGGTCTTGGAGCAGTGCAGGCAAAATACGTGCATGGCTCAAGTCCACATGAAAATGGGTCAAGCCAGCCGAACGCAAGCTTTGCATGGCCAGTTGCAGTATTTCCAAGTCGGCTTCAAGTCCTGCATGTCCGTAAATTTCAGCACCCATTTGCAAAGGTTCGCGGGTGGCATAAGGGCTTGCAGGCAAAGTGTGCACCACGGGACCGCAATAGCAAAGCCGGGTGACGCCGATCCGGTTGAGTAAATGCGCGTCAATTCGTGCGGTTTGCGGTGTGGTGTCGATACGCAAACCCAAGGTACGACCGGACAACTGGTCAACCATTTTGAAAGTTTGAAGATTCTGTGCGCTGCCGCTAGCGGGTAACAACGATTCGGTATGCTCCAAAAGCGGAGGCATGACCAACTCATAGCCAAAACCACGCGCCGTATCTAGGCACAACCGGCGCAATTCTTCAATGTGCCGAGCCTCAGAGGGCAAAACATCCGCAATGTGATCGGGCAAAACCCAGGCAGCCATGAGAGTAAAGTGCTGTTAAAAAAGAGATTCTACCGGTCTGTCGAAGCGCGGGGATGACCGGAGACAAACAAGGTGGCGGAATTCATTTCATCCACTCCAGTAATACCAAACCGCACAGCACACAGCCAAGACCGATGAAGCGGATTTGACCGTCGGTCAACTTCAACATTTGCATGAAAGTACGACGCCAAGTGGTTGGTGAAATGAATGGCAGCAAGCCTTCAAAAATCAGCACCAGAGCAATGGCTGCCCACAGCGTCTCACTGTCCATGGGTGAAATGACTTATTTTTTCGCTGGAGCCGAAGAACCAGTGCCACGCATAGCTTTGAAGAATTCACTGCTGGGGTCTAACACCATGACATCAGATTTTTTATTGAAGCTGGATTTATAAGCCTCAATGCTTTGGTAGAACTGTGCAAACTGAGCGTCCTTGCCAAACGCGTCAGCGTATAAACGAGCTGCTTCTGCATCGCCCTCGCCTTTTATTTTCTGAGCGTCACGGTAGGCATTGGCCAGTGTCACTTCGCGCTGGCGGTCGGCATCGGCTCGGATTTTTTCTCCCTCAGCCCCGCCAGTGGAACGTAATTCATTGGCCACGCGTTTGCGCTCGGCTTCCATGCGGCGGTACACAGATTCGGTGATGGTGTCCACATAATCTGCGCGGGTGATGCGCACGTCAACCACGTCAATGCCCCACGGGTTTGAGCCTTTGACGATTTCAATCACTTCGCGCTTGACATCCACCATCAAATCCTCACGCTTGAGAGACAGCAGGTCTTTCACGGTGCGCTTGTTAATTTCTTCTTGGAAAGCATTGCGAACCACGCGGGTGAGTTGCTGAGCCCCGGCTTTTTCGTCCAGGCCGACGTTACGAATGTACTGAGACGGGTCAGAGATGCGCCAACGCACATACCAGTCGATGACCATGCGCTGCTTTTCAGCCGTCAACATAGGTTCGGAATCCACGTTATCCAGCGTCAATAAACGCTTGTCGATGAAGTTCACGTTTTGCAGCGGCGGCGGCAGTTTGAAATTCAAACCCGGCTCGGTAATGACTTTCTTGATTTGTCCGAGGGAGTACACCACGCCATATTGACGTTGATCAACAACGAACACCGTTGAGCTGAGAATCAGCAATGCCAGCAGCAGCGTGGAGAGGTAAAAGCCTAATTTATTCATGTTTGGTAAACCTTATCGGAGGTCGCGGTCACGCTGGCGGTTATCCCGACTGCGGCTGCTGCTTTCTATGGTGGGTGGCGCAGGAATTGACCCGTTGCCGGATGTCTCGGTGCCTGAAGAAGCCGGAAGAACGGGTGCATCGGCAGCACCGACACCATTCATTTGCATGATTTTGTCCAAGGGCAAATACAACATGTTCGAACCTTGGCGAGTCTCAACCAATACCTTGGTCACGTTGCTGTACATCTCTTTCATTGCATTGATGTAGAGACGATCGCGGGTGACTTGGGGTGCCTTCTGGTATTCGCTGTAGAGAGAGCGGAAACGCTGGGCATCACCTTGCGCTTGCGCCACGATGCGGGACTTGTAGGCATCCGCCTCCTGCTTGAGACGGGAAGCAGAACCGACTGCGCGGGGTATCACATCATTCGCGTAGGCTTCGGCTTCATTCTTGGCGCGTTCGCGCTCCTGACCAGCCTTGAGCACATCGTCAAAAGCGGCTTGCACCTGCTCAGGTGGACGTACACCGCCTTGCTGCAAATTGATACCGACCACCTCAATACCTACGTTGTAGCGGTCCAAAATGGTTTGCATGATTTTGCGAACACGTGGAGCAATTTGTTCACGGTCTTCGGACAAAGCAGCGTCCATGCGCATCTTGCCGACCACTTCGCGCACCGCAGTTTCTGCCGCTTGCATCACAGCATCAGTCGGATTTTTGCTTTCAAACAAATAAGCACGTGCATCGGTTAACCGGTATTGAACAGCGAATTTGATTTCGACAATGTTTTCATCTTCAGTCAACATGGCCGACTCACGCAAACCGGTGGCCTTGATGACGGTATCTCGACCAATGTCAAGCGAGCGAATTTGCGTCACAAACACCACTTCATGGCGTTGAATCGGATACGGCATGCGCCAGTTGATACCCGCGCCCACTGTACTTTGGTAACGGCCAAACTGCGTAATCACCGCTTGCTGACCTTCTTGCACAATGAAGAATCCGGTGGCCAGCCAAATCAACGCCAACACAGCCGAAACCAAACCGAGTGCGAGACCTGGGTTTTTGAAGGGCTCGGGGAAACCTCCACCGGAGCCAGGAGGCGTGGATCCTGGACCTCCTTTGCCGCCAAACAATTGCCCCAATTTACGGTTAAGTTCACGCCAGAGTTCGTCCAAATCAGGCGGGCCGTTGCCTTGCGGGGGACGACGATTACCTTCAGGCGGAGGGTTTTGTCCTGGCTCCTGGCCGTTGGTAGCGTTGTGAGGATGCTCATCACCACGGCCCCATTTGCCATCATTCAAGTTGAAAACGCCAAGCAAACGATGCCAGACAGCGACCAAAAACAGGCCTATCCAATTCGCTAACCATTGCGTGTGGCCAAACCAATTCGTCATGGGCCAAGCCCGGGTTTTATTGTTCATGTGCAATCAGTGAAAAAAACTTCAAGCCGCCATTGTGCCTAAAGTAAAAGTTAACCTGGATCTTCATGCAGGCAGTTCGGCGGGGAGTAGGGTTAAACGGTCTTCTTCATGTTTGAGGGCATGTTCAAGCAAACGTTGGCGCAAACTGTCCAAATTCAAGCCGCTGCGGGCGCTTAAAAAGAGTCTGGGGATGGACAAACCATCAAAAAGGTATTGATCTTGAATGAAATCGGGGCGTCTTTCCTCGGGCAAAGCGTCAATTTTGTTGAAGATCAGCCATTGCGGGACTTCATCAGCACCAATATCTTTCAACACGGACATGACTTGCTGAATTTGTTCAGGGTAGCCCGGATGAGATGCATCCACTACATGCAACAGCAAATCGGCAGAGGTGGCCTCTTGCAAGGTGGCCTCAAAAGCATCCACCAGTCCATGGGGAAGATCGCGAATGAAACCGACCGTATCAGAAATGGACAAATGGCTGCCACCACCGCCATCATGGGGCAAGTACAACTGCCGCGTGGTGGTGTCCAAAGTGGCAAACAATTGATCGGCGGCGTACGCACGCGCTTTGACCAGCGAATTGAACAGCGTGGTTTTACCTGCATTGGTATAGCCCACCAGCGACACGTTAAACACCTGATTGCGCTGACGTTGCTTGCGCTGGGTATTGCGCTGGCGCTTGACCTTGGACAAACGCTCCTTGGTGCGCTTGATCGATTCGCCGATCATGCGCCGGTCAAGTTCGATCTGGGTTTCACCCGGGCCACCTCGGTTACCGATACCACCGCGTTGACGCTCGAGGTGAGACCATCGCCTGACCAATCGGGTGCTGAGGTATTGCAAGCGAGCCAATTCAACCTGTAACTTGCCCTCGTGACTGCGCGCGCGCTGGGCGAAGATTTGCAAGATCAACATGGTGCGATCGTTGACTGGCATGCCTAAGTGACGTTCTAAGTTGCGTTGCTGCGCAGGCGACAAAGATTGGTCAAACAACACCTCGGATGCGCCATGCAACAAAGCCAGTTCTTTGATTTCTTCGGCTTTGCCTGAGCCGACAAACATGGCGGCATCCGGCGCTTTGCGATTGCAAGTCATGCGAAAAACCGGCTCAAGTCCTGCAGTGAGCGACAGTTGCGTCAATTCATTCAGTTCATGGTCAAAGTGAGGGGCGCCAAAATCCACACCCACCAGTAAAGCAGTAGCTGTCGGGGCTTGGTCTGTGGCGGTCAAGTTGAGATGGTAGGGGTAAGAATGAGCTATTTATTCGGTGGGCTCGATGCCGTCAGCCTGCGCAAAGTTGACTGGTCTGGCAGGCACTATGGTGGATATAGCGTGTTTGTAAACCATCTGCGTGACGGTGTTACGCAACAAAACCACGTATTGATCGAATGACTCAATTTGGCCTTGCAGTTTGATGCCATTGACCAAATAAATGGACACTGGCACATGTTCTTTGCGCAAGATATTAAGGAACGGGTCTTGTAAAAGTTGCCCTTTTTGATTCACGATATTCTCCGTGTTTGATTAGGAAGTTCGTAAGATACCACAGCTTAAATGCCGCAGTAGCTATCGGGTTGTTATTCAGTCTTTGTCTGTGTAGGGATTGTGTGAGGTCTTCATTTCAATGCGCAAAGGTGTACCTTCCAATGAAAAAGCTTTGCGAAAACGTCCTTCTAGATAACGTTTGTATGAATCTGTCACATGCTCAAGTGAGTTGCCGTGCACCACGATGACCGGTGGGTTCATCCCGCCTTGGTGCGCGTAACGCAACTTGGGACGGAACATGCCGCCGCGCTTGGGGGCTTGAAACTGAACCGCTTCAAGCAGTAGTCTGGTCAAAACGGGGGTGGACATTTTGCACATGGCCGATTGATGCGCCTGCGCAATGGACTGCCACACCGGGCCTAGGCCTTGGCGCTTGACGGCTGAAATATGGTGCAACTTGGCAAACTTTAAAAAGGCGAGACGGCTTTCAATGGATCTGGCCAAGAGTTCTTTTTGGTAGTCATCCACCAGATCCCATTTATTCACAGCCAACACAACGGCACGACCAGTTTCAAGAATGTATCCGGCAATATGCGCATCTTGGTCAGTCACGCCTTGGGTGGCATCGAGCAACAGCACGGCCACGTTAGATGACTCAATCGCTTGAAGTGTTTTCACGACTGAAAATTTTTCAATCGCTTCAAACACTTTTCCACGTCTGCGCAAACCTGCGGTGTCTATCAATTCAAACTGCTGGCCGTTGCGCTCGAACGGCACGCTGATGGCGTCGCGGGTGGTGCCCGGCAGATCAAAAGCCACCAAACGTTCTTCACCCAGCCAAGTATTGATCAAGGTTGATTTACCCACATTGGGTCGCCCGACCACAGCCAATTTCAAAGGCTTGGCGATGCCGTCGTCTTCTTCTTCCTCGTCATCCTCTGGCAAATGCAATGGCTCTAATGCAGCTTCGATCATGCTGCGAATGCCTTGTCCATGCGAAGCAGACACAGGCATGACCTCACCCAAACCCAACTCAAAAAACTCACCGAGTTTGATGCCGTTTTGCATGCCTTCGGCTTTGTTGGCCACCAGCAGACAAGGCTTGCCTAGTCGGCGTAAATAATTTCCTATGTCATGGTCTTGCGCTGACAAACCTTCGCGTGCATCGACGACAAAAATCACAACGTCTGATTCAGCGACAGCTTGACGGGTTTGCTTGGCCATTTCTTTGAAAATGCCGCTCTCGGCGTCTGGCTCAAAGCCACCGGTATCTATAACGATGAATTCATGCTTGCCGTGCTTGGCATTGCCATAGTGCCTGTCACGTGTCAAACCGGCGTAGTCGGCCACAATGGCATCGCGTGTTTTAGTGATGCGGTTAAAAAGCGTAGATTTACCAACATTGGGGCGGCCGACAATGGCCAGGACAGGTTTCACGTTTGTGTCATGCCCATCATGGCAGTTGGTAGGCGGTCAGTTGGCCGTTACGCGACAGCATGACAAAACCTCCGTTGCCCAAAGGTGTAGGTGCGGAAGCAAAACCCGATGCAGAAGTTTGCAATCGGTTCAACAGACTGCCGTCTTTGCCGGAAAGCACATAAATCCAACCGCCTTCATCGCCCACAACAATGCCTTTGGGGGTCCACAGCGGGGTAGTAAGTTCACGGTACTTGAGCCTGTCTGTGTCCCAAACCCTTTCACCTGTGGAGCGCAACCATGCGCGAACCACGCCGTTGGATTCGCTGCTCATCAGCACTTCTGCATCCCCATCCAAACCTTTGGTGCCAACAGAAGCTTTGTTCCACATCAATGCACCGCGACTGGCGTCGACACAGCCGATTTGCGCTTGAAACGCGCGAACACAAACGGAGTTGCGAATGCGTGAAGGACTGGCAACCAGATCAACCAAGCGCTCCAAATCGTTGATGCCGCGCGGATTGGCAATGGCCACATCCCAAATGATTTGACCGCTGTCAGGATTGAGCGAAACCAAATGCCCGCCCATGCCGGCAAGTAGACTGTTTTGAAACGGTATGAGCACGCCGTTTTGCTTAAGCACCAAGGGTTCGCCAGTGCGTTGCTGGGTCCATAAGGTTTGGCCGTTTTCTAGGTCAAATGCCGCCACAGAACGGTCAGCAAGCAACACAAAAACTCTGGCGCCTGCAATCAATGGATTGGTGTAGGACTGGGCTGTCAGACGCTTGCGCCAAACAACCTTGCCAGCTTGCAGCACCACCAATTGATTGTTAGCAGTGATAACCGCGAGTCTTTCGCCATCAAACCCCGCACCGGAGAGCAAAGGTGTACCAAGCGAGTGCTGCCACAAGGCCTTGCCATCTAAGGCGTTCACTACGGCAACTGCACCCGAGGATGATGACAACGAGATTCGATCATTGACAACCACTAAGCCTTGGTTGAGTTGGTCGACTGAGGGAAATTTGAAAGCCCAAAGCTGTTTGATGTTTTGTTGAACCTTGAATTCACCAATCGGCGGCGGTTCTGGACGAGGCGATGAACCGCAAGCAGTCAACAGTCCTAAGACCAGCACCATCCATGCTGATTTGAAAATGAATGAGCGGATGTGATTCATGGACTGGTTGTGGGTCGGGGATTGACACCCAATGCTGCGAGCTTGATTTCGATCAGCCGACGGTATTCATTTGTTTCTTCCATGGCTTTCCAAGCAGACAGAAAGTGGGTTTTGGCTTCTTCCTTTTTGTCTTGCAGCATGGAGATATCGCCAAGCCTGTCGTCATAAAGGGCTTCAAATCCAGCAGGAGCTTTTTGACCTGCTAACCAAGTTTGGGCTTTCGCCGGATTTTTACGCTCCAAGTCTATGGCTGACATACGCAGGCGAGCCAAAGCGACATAACCGTCATTTGCGGATTGATCGATCAGCCACACAAAGCTTTTTTCAGCTTCGCCCAATTCGCCTTTGTCGGTGTAGACACGAGCCGCCAACAATGCAGCTTGTTGAGTGGCTGTGGTTCTGGGAAATTGCGATTGCAAGTCTGACAAAGCACGCGACATCAATTTGTCGTCCTTGCCACGAACAGCTTTTTCGAAAGTGTCGTACAAAACAGCCGCTTGTGTGGCTTGTCGTTGCTGCCAGTAATTCCAGCCATTCCAACCTGCAAAGGTCAACAAAACCACGGTCAACAGACCGGTGATCAGGTTGCCCCAGCGGCTCCAAAAATGTTTGAACTGGTCAAGTTGTTCTTGTTCTTCGAGGTCAAGATGCGTAGCCATGCGTTTCCAACTGTCTGAATGTCAAAGGGTCGATTGTAGGCTGTGGCCCCAATCGGCAATCTGTTGAAGTGCTTGTGTGCTTTGAGCGCCTTCGCCGTCTCGCAAAGCCTTCACGGTGACTTGGCTCTGCGCCAGTTCATCTTGCCCAAAAATAAGCGCGAAACGCGCTCCGCTAGCGTCTGCCTTTTTGAACTGAGATTTCATGCTGCCCATGCCGCCTGCGGAATCTGCGGGGGCATGCATTTGCACAGAAACACCCATGTTGCGCAAGGTTTGCAATATGGGTGTGACCACAGGCAAAGACGCAGCGTCAGGCACAATGGCGTAGGCATCTGGCGCCACATCAGCAGTGGTGCTGCCGTGCTCTGTCAACAACTCAAGCACGCGCTCAACACCCAGCGCCCAGCCAACTGCAGGGGCGTGTTTGCCACCGATTTCGCCAATCAAATAGTCATAACGACCGCCGCCGCACACCGTGCCTTGTGAGCCAAGTCGCTCGGTGATGAACTCAAACACGGTCAGGTTGTAGTAGTCCATGCCGCGCACCAGGCGCGGGTTAATGCTGTAGGCCACGCCATTCGCATCCAGAATGGCGCGCACTGCGTTGAAATGCGCCAGGCTGTCAGCGCCTAAAAAATCCAGCAACTTAGGCGCGGCTTCATTCAGGGCTTTCATTGCCGGATTTTTGCTGTCCAGTATGCGCAAAGGGTTGGTGTGCAAACGGCGTTTGGCGTCTTCGTCCAACTGATCAGCGTGTTGTTCAAAATAAGCAATCAAAGCAGCACGGTGCTGCAAACGCTCAGGCGGCTGACCCAAGCTGTTGAGCTCCAACCGCACGTCCTGCAAACCGATGGCTTTCCACAAAGCACATGCCAGCAAAATCAGTTCGGCATCGACTTCTGCGCCGCCAAAACCCAGCGCCTCTGCGCCAATTTGGTGAAACTGTCGGTAACGACCGCGCTGCGGGCGCTCATGCCTAAACATGGGTCCCATGTAATACAAGCGCTTGCCGCCTTCGTAAAGCAAATTGTGTTCAACCACAGCGCGCACCACACCGGCCGTGGACTCGGGACGCAGCGTCAATTGCTCGCCGTTCAAGCGGTCTTCAAAGGAATACATTTCCTTTTCCACAATGTCGGTCACTTCACCCAAGCCCCGCACGAACAAGGCCGTGGGTTCAACAATAGGTGTGCGTATATTGCGGTAGGCATGCAAGCGCATGACTTCGCGCACAGCGGTTTCCAAAGCCTCCCAGCGAGCGGACTCGGGCGGCAATATGTCGTTCATGCCTTTGACGGCGGTTAATTTGTCAGCCATGGTTTTCAGCAGCAGTCAG
>CAMDJS010000028.1 GCA_945900685.1 Bordetella parapertussis | reverse complement strand
TTTTGGATCGCCGCCAAAGCCGAAATCGGCGGTTTACCGGCTGGCACTTACCAAGACAGCGCGTGGGCTGTGGCCTATGTGGCCATGGCGGTGTCTATGGCTGTCGGCATGGTCACCGTGTTGTTTTCCAAAGAACCGGCACATGTGGACTTGCCGCCTGCGCACAGTTTGCGCGAATGGTTGCAAGTGGCGGTGATTGAGCCGTTTGCGGAATTCATCAAGCGCTACCGCTGGCATGCGGTGTTGTTGTTGGCGCTCATCGGCACCTACCGCATCAGCGACATCGTCATGGGCATCATGGCCAACCCTTTTTATGTGGACATGGGTTACAGCAAAGAAGAAGTGGCCACGGTCACCAAACTCTACGGCGTGGTCATGACGTTGGTGGGCGCCTTCATCGGCGGCGTCATGGTGTTGCGCTGGGGCGTGATGAAAGTGTTGATGATCGGCGCGGTGCTCAGCGCCGCCACCAATTTGCTGTTTGCCTGGCTGGCGCTGCATGGCCATGATGTGTATGGGTTGATCGCGGTGGTGTCGGCCGACAATTTGAGCAGCGGCATTGCTTCTGCGGCATTCATCGCGTATTTGTCGTCGCTCACCAATGTGCATTACTCGGCCACGCAATATGCCCTGTTCAGTTCATTGATGTTGCTCGGACCCAAGTTTTTGGCCGGATTTTCCGGTGTGGCGGTGGACGCTGCGGGTTATGCGTGGTTTTTCACCGGCACCGCCATGCTGGGTGTGCCGGTGTTGTTGCTGGTCTGGTTGGCCAGTCGTTTTCATTCTTCAGGAGATTGACCGTGTTTGATATTTCACCCTCTGGCCGCGCCGCGGTGGTTTTTTCAGCAGATCAAAACGTATTGCGCACGCACCGACCCGCCAGCCGTTTGTCGTGGCTGGCTGCTGCCGCATTGCTTCACGCAGGCTTGTCATGGTCACAGGCTTTGCCGGTGGCCAGCCCGGAATCGTTGGGCATGTCCAGCCAGCGCTTAGACAAAATCAACACCGCCATGCAAGCTGAGATCGACAGCAAACGTTTGCCCGGCGCGGTGGTCATGGTCGCGCGCAAAGGCAAACTGGTCTACAGCAAAGCCTTTGGCAGCTTGAACAACACGGCGCTTGCACCTATGCAAGCCGATTCGGTGTTTCGCATTTACTCGATGACCAAGCCGATGGCGTCAGTGGCTTTGATGATGCTGGTGGAAGACGGCAAAGTGCAACTCACCGACCCCGTCTCCAAATACTTGCCCTCGTTCAAAAACCCCATGGTCAGCGTTGCCAACTTGGAGCAGCCTTACAACGGTGTGGCTTTCAAACTGGTACCGGCCCATAAAGAGCCAACCATCCACGATTTACTGCGCCACACCTCGGGTCTGGCCTATGGCGAATTGACCAAAAACACCTTGGTGAAACAGGCTTACACGGATGCAGGCATTTACAGCACGGCACGCGACTTTGATGCACGCAATATCAGCGGCGCGGACATGGCCGAACGGCTTGGCAAAGCGCCACTGGCGCAACAACCTGGCACCACGTGGGAATACAGTTTGTCGGTAGATGTGCAAGGCCGTGTGATCGAAGCTGTCAGCGGCCAGCGACTGAACGATTTCTTGCAGCAGCGTTTGTTCAAGCCCCTCAAGATGAAGGACACCGGGTTTGAAGTGCCCGCCACACAAATGGGCAGAGTGGCAGAGCCGTTTGCAGTGGACCCGTTGACCAATTTGTCCAACAAATTGATTGATATCAGCCAGACACCGGGCAACGACTCGGGGGGCGCAGGTGGCGTCAGCACCGCACCAGACTATTTGCGTTTTTGTCAGGCCATGTTGAACGGCGGACAACTTGATGGCGTGCGCATTCTCTCGCGATCAACGGTGCAATTGATGACGGCAGACCACCTAGGTACAAGCATCGCCACGCCAATCAATCCCGGACAGTTGTTGCTCGGTGCGCCAGGCTACACCTTTGGCTTGGGCTTTTTGGTGCGACAAGCCGACGGCATCGCGCCGGTGCACGGCAGCGCCGGTGAATTCATGTGGGCGGGTTATGCAGGCACGTATTTTTGGGCAGACCCCAAAGAACAAATTTGTGCGGTTTACATGACGCAATCACCGAGCCCGTTGCGCGCGCATTACCGGCGCATGTTGAAAGCTTTGGTGGCGCAGGCTTTGGTAGATTGAAAACGACACATATTCTTGCTGGTGACAGCTTCACTTTCGATAATGCCAGCATGCACACACGATTCACTTCCGCTTTTCATTTATCTACCCCGATTGCACTCGCCCCCATGGCCTTGGCCAGCGGCGGCGCGCTGGCAGCCGCTTGCTCCAGCGCCGGTGCACTGGGTTTATTAGGCGGCGGTTACGGCGAACTGCCTTGGCTGCAAAAACATCATGCGCAGGCACTGCATTTGCTGCAAGACGACGCGCCCGCGCTTAAGCGCTTGGGCTGCGGCTTCATCACTTGGAAGCTGGATGAGGACGCGAGTGCATTGGACTGGTTGCTGGACCAAGCGCATTTACCGGCGGCGCTGATGTTGTCCTTTGGCGACCCACGCCCTTACGCCGAGCGCATAGCCAAACGCGGTGTTCGGTTGGTTTGTCAAATACAGCGGCTTGAACAACTGCCCCTGTGCTTGGAAGCAGGCGCGGCGGTCATCGTGGCACAAGGCGCAGAAGCCGGTGGACACGGCATGAACGGTTTGCAAGGTCGCGCCACGTTCAGTCTGGTGCCTGAGTTGGCCGATGCGTTGGCGGCGCAATCGCCTTCAACCATGCTGCTGGCCGCTGGTGGTATTGCGGATGGGCGCGGCTTGGCGGCGGCGCGGATATTGGGTGCGGACGGTGTGTTGATGGGCACGCGTTTGTGGGCCAGCGCCGAGAGCCTGGCCGCACACGGTGCGGTGTCGGCGGCGCTGCAAGCGAACGGGGATGAAACCGCGCGCTCTGCGGTGTTTGATGTGTTGCGGCGTAAAACTTGGCCGCGCGAATTTGACTTTCGCGCTTTGCGCAACCGTTTGCACAGTGAATGGGACACGCGTGTGGATGAGTTGCGGGCGGCACCGGATACGGCGCGCGCGGACAATGACGCAGGTGTGGCGGCGCAAGACTATGCGCGTGCGCATGTGACGGTTGGTGAGGCGGTGGGTTTGCTGCATGACGCGCCGTCTGCGGCGGTGTTGATTGAGCGCATCACGAAGCAGGCTGAGAAGTTGATCGGTTAATTGGGGTCAGACTCCGATTAATTGTTAATTGCGTTTTTTTAATTGGGGTCAGTTTAATTGGGGTCAGTTACCAATTAATTGATGTCTTCACGCCATGCCGGCTCGGTCGCCGCTCACCGCCGCTGTAATTGGGGTCAGGTTCCAATTATTGTTTTTCAGTTTTTGAGTGGCATGTTCACGCCACGGCGGGACGGTCGCCGCTCTCCGCCGCTGCGCGGCAACGTTCGCGTCGGCCCGCCCGCCATGTCGTTTGTCCGCTCGATGTTTTCTCCGACTGCATTCCGTCTGTCCATATCATGAGGGTGACTCATTTCAGTAATTACTTTTCAACGTTTATCGACTAATGTTCATCGCATTAACTCAACCCCATAAAACATGTCCAGCTCAATCGATTTTGACGAATTTATAAGTTTGCTACTTAGGCATACTCCGCTCTTTTGTGAGCGCAACAATGACTGCACAAGCTATTCCGTTTAGCAACGATGCCCTAGGTAGAGAGGATTTTGCCCGAGGCTTATCTCGACTAATTACTAACAACGAACTCCTACCAAAAGGCGTGATCGCTTTGGATGGTGAATGGGGTGTTGGCAAAACCTGGTTTGGTGAACATCTCAAATTACAACTCGATCAAATTGGCGTCGTAGGCACAGTATGGATAGACGCGTTCGAAGCAGATTGGGACGACGACCCTGCGCTTTCACTATTTGCAGGCATTGCTTCACAACTAACACCTGTGGATGAAGAAGCATTTTTAGAAAAACTTAAGCCGTATCTGCTAAACCTGCTGCCAGCTGCAACCAAAGCTGCTTTCAAAATCGGCTCGAACCTAACAGGCATTGACAACGAAGCCATGAGTTCATTCTCTGAATTTGCTGAAAAAACCAGTGAGAAATTTGTTGTTGACCAAATAAGCAAGCTCAAATCGAAAAGAGCGGATCTCAATGCTGTTAAAGGAATTTTGAGTGACGCAGTTAAAGATATTGAAGACGGCAAGCTGGTTATTTTTGTGGATGAGTTAGACAGATGCTCCCCTGGTTTTGCTATTCGATTTCTTGAACGTTTAAAGCATTTATTTGATGTAGATGGCGTGGTTTTTATATTGCTGTGGAATCGCATTCAAATCCAAGCTGCTGTTGAAAATTTTTATGGCAAAAGCCCGCACGGCGATATGTATTTAGATAAGTTTGTGGATTATGCGTTTCCGCTACCTATAACCGGACAGTTAAATTCAAGTAGCTTGTTAGTTGAAATGATTCGGAGATTATGTTTATCTGTTAATTCAAATTCTGCATCGCAAATTGATGAGTCTTATTTTGAAAGTTTTTCAATCATCTCCTCAATTTTGCGATTAACGGCACGTGAAATAAAACATGTTTTTGCTTGGTTCGTTCTATCGAATAAGAGAAGTGAGCCAATTCTTGAGTTCTGGTTATTGGGTATCAAAGTCAAATATCCCTCTGCATTCAATAACATAAGGTTGAACAGATCCGAAGCGCACACATACGTTATCAGTTTGCTGGATACATTTCAAAGTCATTTAAAGGTCACGGCACCTGCAAAAGATTACGAGTCTGAATTAATTAGCGCATTCAAAGAGTTACATAACTGCCATTTGAATGACTTTTCTAAAGCTAGTGAAAACTTTAAAAATTATTTACATCACGGCAAGAGTGATCCAAGCGGGGCAATCAATGCCGCCCTTAGACGACTGGAAACCACTTTCCAATAACCTCTTTTTTATAGGCGTTATGGTTAAACTATTTGCTCAAAATCGTATGCCGCCCATTCGATTGCGTAAACTGAAATATATAAGCTGTCATCCTGAAATCAAATAAACCACTTGAAACGACCCGGAAGGGGCGTTTTTTTCGAGTGAAAGCGGAGAAAAAAATCGCACCGGATGGGTCGGCCTAGGCGTGCCTTAACTTTTCGACAGCAGAAATGCCAAAACCCAACGGATAGGTCGGCCTAAGCTCTGCTTTACGGCCATCTAAATACAGTCGGAGAAAACCAGAGCGCGGACAAGCGACATGGCATGGCGGGCGGGCCGACGCGAACGTTACGGTTTTGCCGTGGTGAGCGGCGACCGAGCCAGCATGGTACGAGCATCTCCATGAAGCATGGCGACAGTGAATCAGAACCCCTAAAGTGTGCTCAAACTTAAGCCGCCTTCACAGCAACCCTCGCCGCCAAGGCGCACATCAACTCATAACCCACCGTCCCCGCCGCCGCCGCCACTTCATCGATACACAACACCTGCCCCGTGGAAGCGCTGCCCCACAAGGTCACTTCGTCACCTATCACTACCGAAGGTAACTCAGACAAATCGACACACAACAAATCCATGCTGACCCGCCCCAGCGTTCGGGTACGCAGACCACTCACCAGTACCGGCGTGCCGGTAGGCGCATGCCGCGGATAGCCATCTGCATAACCGCAGGCGACGATGCCCACGGCCATGTCATGCGGCGCGGTGAACGTGCCACCGTAGCCCACACTGTCACCCGCCTTGAGTTGCTGCAAGCCGACCAACTGGCTGCGCAAACTCATAGCCGCTTGCAAGCCCCAATGCGCCGCGTCATGCAAACCATGGTCGGGCGAACTGCCGTACAGGGCGATGCCGGCACGCACCCAATCGGCAGACACTGTTTCGCGCGCGCCGTGCCTCAACACAGCCGCACTGTTGGCCAAGCTGCGCTCGCCCGGCAAATCGCTGCTGTACTGCTCAAACACTTGCAACTGCGCGTCCACGCCGTGTGCGTCATCCGCGCGGGCGAAATGGGTCATCAGCGAAATTTCATCGACTTGCGGCAAGGCGTTCAAACGCACCCAGGCCGAGCGAAACGCCTGCGGCGAAAATCCCAAGCGGTTCATGCCCGAATTCATTTTCAAAAACACACGCTGCGGCACTTGGGTTTTGTGTTTGCTCAACATGTCAATTTGCGCTTCGTGGTGCACCACATGCCACAGGTCCAGGCGCGAACACAACTCTAAGTCGCGTTGTTCGAACACGCCTTCGAGCAGCAACAGCGGGCCGCGCCAACCCAAATCGCGCAATGTTTGCGCCTCGTTCAAATCCAACAAGGCAAAACCGTCGGCACCGCGCAAGCCTTCAAACACATGCGCCAGCCCGTGGCCGTAAGCATTGGCTTTGACCACCGCCCACACCCGCGCGTCAGGCGACGCTTGGCGCAAGCGGCTCAGGTTATGACGCAGTGCATCTGTGTGTATCAAAGCATGTAAGGGACGGGGCATGGGGCTGATTGTCGCAGGGCTGTGTGGGCATCAATTGGCATGATATAACCCACGAGCTACAAGGCCTGCATCTTGAATATTGACTTTTCTTTGACTCACATCCACCGCTTGTTTGCCGGGCCGATTCATTCATGAAACGCGGTTTTTACACCATCATGGCGGCGCAGTTTTTCAGCTCTTTGGCTGACAACGCCTTGTTTGTCGCTGCGGTTGAAATGATCAAGGCCTCCGGCGGCGCCGAATGGCAACGCGCAGCGCTCGTGCCTATGTTCGCTTTGTTTTATGTGGTGCTCGCGCCTTTTGTCGGCGCATTCGCCGACTCGCGGCCCAAAGGGCAGGTCATGTTTCTTAGCAACGGCATCAAAGTAGCCGGTTGCTTGTTGATGTTGTTCGGCTCACACCCACTGCTGTCTTATGCCATCGTCGGTTTGGGCGCGGCGGCTTATTCACCGGCCAAGTACGGCATCCTCACCGAACTGCTGCCGGCCTCCATGCTGGTCAAGGCCAACGGCTGGATCGAGGGCTTGACCATAGGCTCCATCATTTTGGGCGTGTTGATCGGCGGTCAATTGGTCGGCCCGCATATTGCCGGGGCACTGCTCAGTTTGGATCTGCCTTTGATCGATACCGGTATCGACACACCACCGGAAGCTGCCATCTGCATGATCGTTTTTTTGTACGCGCTGGCCGCCTGGTTCAACACCCGCATTCCTGATACCGGCGTGACCTTGGTGCCGTTGCGCAGCCGGACCGAGCACAGCCTGAGCTACAACCTGCTGGCTTTGATACCCGATTTCTGGCGCTGCAACAAGCTGTTGTGGACCGACAAGCTGGGACAGATTTCGCTGGCCACCACGACTTTGTTCTGGGGCGCCAGCGGCAACCTGCGCTACATCGTGTTGGCGTGGAGTTCGGTGGCGTTGGGCTACACCACCACACAGGCTTCTTCATTGGTTGGCGTGGTGGCCATCGGCACGGCTGTAGGTGCGGTGATTGCATCCATGCGCTTGAAACTGGTGGATGCAACCCGCGTCATGTCGCTGGGCATCGCCATGGGTTTGTTGATTCTGGTGATGAATTTCATCAACAACGTCTGGATCGCAGCGCCGTTCTTCATCTTGCTCGGCGGTTTAGGCGGCTTCCTGGTGGTGCCCATGAACGCCTTGCTGCAACACCGCGGTCACAACCTGATGGGCGCGGGTCGCTCCATCGCCGTGCAAAACTTCAATGAGCAAGCCTGCATATTGGCATTGGGCGGCTTGTATGCGCTGGCCACAGGCATGGGCATGAGTGCATTCACAGCCATCGTTTGCTTTGGCTTGTTTGTCGCAGGCAATATGTGGCTGATTCAACGCTGGCATGCGCGCAACTGCGTGCAACATTCGCAGGAAGTCGAACGCTTGATGGAGATTGCGCGCCAGGACCCGGGGCACTGACGCATGCATGCCGCCAGCTTAGGTCCCGTGCTGGGCTTGATGGCGAATGCCTTGGTGTTTGGTTTGTGTTGGTGGCCTTTGCGCGAAATGCAATCCTTGGGTTTGCATCCCTTGTGGGCGACTGCCTTGATGTATGGCTTGTCGTTTGTCGTCATCAGCGCCATGCGCCCGCAATGGTTTCACAGTCTGTGGCAACACCCGCAACTCTGGTGGTTGTTTCTGGGGTCAGGTCTCACCAATTTCGGTTTTAACTGGGCGGTCACCCAAGGCGATGTGGTGCGTGTGGTTTTGCTTTTCTACACCATGCCCGCCTGGTCGGTGTTGTTCGCTTGGTGGTTGCTGGATGAAAAACCGACGCGCGCCTCCTTGCTGCGCTTGCTGTTAGCGCTGGTTGGTGTGGCGCTGATTTTGAAAACCCCGGAAACACCTTGGCCGCTTCCTAGCAGCGCCATGGATTATTTGGCCTTGCTGGGCGGCGCCAGCTTTGCACTCAACAACGCCATGTTGCGCAAACTGGCGTTTTTGCCCGAGAGCGCCCGCATGGGCGCCATGTTTGGCGGTGGCATGTTCATCACCGCAATTGCAGCCGCAGCATTGCTGCCAACTGGCTTGGTCAGCCTGCCGCTAGATATCAGCTGGTGGCCGTTTGCTTTAGGGCTGGCGCTGTGTTTGCTGTTCTCCAACCTCAGTTTGCAATACGGCGCAGCCCGATTACCGGCAAACACGACCGCATTGGTCATGCTGTCAGAAATCATTTTTGCCACCGCTACTTCAGTGTTTATGGGCGTTTCTGAGTTGACCATGCGCAAATTGATCGGGGGACTGCTGATTGTGTTTGCCGCCATATTGGCGACAATGCCCTCTGATACTAAGGAGTCCCCATGAACGCAGTTTCCATTAACGACTTTCAAGCCAATGACATCCACGGCCAGCCCGTGAATCTGGCTGATCACCAAGGCAAAGTGCTGTTGATCATCAACACGGCCAGTGCCTGCGGCTTCACACCGCAGTTTGGCGGCTTGGAAGAACTGCACCAAACCTACAGTGGCAAGGGCTTGGTGGTGCTGGGTTTTCCTTGCAACCAGTTTGGCGCGCAAGACCCGGGTAGCAACACAGAGATCGGTGCGTTTTGCCAAAAAAATTATGGCGTCAGTTTTGCCATGATGGAAAAAATCGATGTCAACGGCAGCCAAGCCCACCCCTTGTTTCAATGGCTCAAACAACAAGCGCCGGGGCTGTTAGGCAGCGAAGGCATCAAGTGGAATTTCACCAAGTTCTTGGTTGGTCGTGACGGACAGGTCATCAAACGTTACGCTTCATTGGATAAACCCGCCTCATTAGCGGCCGACATAGAACAGGCACTTTCTCAGTCCTGAGTGCACGCACTATGTCTTGGCTTCGCAACGGCTTGACTTTGCTTAATGGGGCCGAATTTAACGCGGCGCCTAGCCAACTGAGTCGTCTGTTTTTGCTGCTTTTTGGCGTGATTGTTGCCAACCTGTGCGCGTTTTTGCTGATGGCTGAGCCATTTGCTTTTCAATATGCCTTCTGGATTGCGCTGACATCGGTGGGTCTGACCGGCTTGGCGCACAAGCTTTGGCGTTGGTCGTTGAAACTGACCACCCACATGCTGTTGATCCAGTCCTATGTGCTGGTGATGTATTGCGTGTGGGTATCCGGCGGGCTTTTTTCCTCCGCCATTATTTGGCTGATTATTCTGCCAGTGCCCGCGATGTTCATGCTGGGCTTGCGCGACTCCTTGTTGTGGATCGCTGTGGTGCTGCTGTCTGTGTCGTCCTTCGTGCCGTTGACGGAATACGGCTGGTTACCGGTCAGCTATGTGTACAGCCAACAGCACCTGTTGTGGTCCTTCGGCAATTACACGTTCACCGCCATCAGCCTGGTCAGTGGTCTGCTGGTTTACAAACGCATCTACACCAACCAGTTGAATGAAATCAATCAGCGCAATGACGAGTTGATGGCCAACCGCAGTGCGTTGTTGCAAGCCGAGTCCTACAAAGACCAGTTTCTGGCCTCTGTGGGTCATGAGTTGCGCACGCCGATGAATGCGATTCTCGGCTTCAACGATGTGATCCGAGCTGAATTGGTAAGCGACGCAAAAAGTGTGCAAACGCTGGATTTGATTCGCGAGTCCACCGAGCACTTGCTGACGTTGGTCAACCAGATTTTGGATTTTTCACAAATACAAGCCGGACGCCTGCAACTGCAACTCGCGCCCACCCATTTGTCCAGTACCTTTGCCCAATGCATGCAAACCTACAACCGCTCGGCCAACGATGCTGTGCAGTTTCGCGCCAGCTTAAGTCCTGCATTGCCCGATTGGCTGATGACGGATGCGCTGCGACTCAAAGAGGTGTTGTGTCATTTGATTGACAACGCTTTCAAATTCACACCCAGCGGCGTGGTCAGCTTACAGATCAGCAAAGACCAAGAGGAGGTGTTGTTCGAAGTGACGGACACCGGCGTGGGCATTGCACAGGATTTGCAGTCCTTCATCTTTAACCGGTTTGAACACGCAGACCAACAAACACACACCGAATTCGGTGGCGCCGGTCTGGGCTTGTCCATTTGCAAAGGTTTGATTGATTTGTTCGGCGGTCAGATTGGCATGCGAAGCGAGCCCGGGCAGGGTTCGTGTTTCTGGTTTCGCATTCCCCTGCAAGCCTGCGATGCAGCTGTGTCTCACGCGAACACCATCCACCCAGGCAATGTGCTGAAAGAGCATGCGCTGACGCTGCTGCTGGTGGATGACAACCCGATGAATTTGAAAGTGGCCAGCCTGATCTGCCAACAACTGTGGCCGCAGTCAGCGGTGCATTGCGTGGACAGCGGCGCGGCCTGTCTGGCCTTTTTGCAAGCGCAGCCGGTGGATGCGGTGTTGATGGATTTGGTAATGCCGCAAATGAACGGTTTGGAGGCCACCCGCGCTCTGCGATCCTCTGGCGACTTGCAGATGAGCCAAATCGTAGTGATAGGTTTGACTGCCAGCAGCCACCCTCATGACCATGCCGAATGTTTGGCCGCAGGCATGAACGATGTGGTGGTCAAACCATTGAGCCGGGACTTGCTCAAAGCGTCTATCGAGCGACTCGTTCAAGCACAGAGGGTGCAGCATGCCTGACACCTATTTGTTAAGAGCATTGCGGCAAAAGCTCAAACAACGCGTCATCCAACGCTGGAATGACTCACAGTCCAGGTTTTATATTTTGTTTTCTGGTTCACTTGGCATAGTGAGTTTCATCACCGCCAGCGCGACGCCAGACCCGGTCATCCAGCAAAACACTTATGTCATGGGCATCGTGATATTTTTACTGGTGTCATTGTTTACTTTGGGTTTGCCATTGAATTGGATGCTCAATATGTGTATGGCATACGCTTTTTTTCACATGGTCAACGAGGCCATCATCACCGGCGGTATGTTTTCAAACACCCTCAATTGGATGGCCATGCTGCCTATGATCCCGTTGTTTTTAATCAGTGTGTCCTCGGGCGTGTTTTGGCTGATTGTTTGCCTTTTGTGTTTGTGCGGTCTGACGGTGAGCAGTTGGCAGGGTTGGATACCTCCTTTTTATGTGGCCGCCCCTCAAACACTGCGAATGAACGCTTGGAATAATGTCTCACTCGGTATTTTTCTGTTGGCATTGCCCTTGATCTACCAGCGCTTGTATTTGCGCACGCTTCGCACGAGCGAAGAAAAGCAAGCCAATTTGCTGCAATCGCGGGCGCAATTGATGCGGGCCCAGGTGGTCAAAGACAATTTCATCGCCTTGCTCAGCCATGAATTGCGCACACCGATGAACGCCATCATCGGCTTTAGCGATTTGCTGCGACAAGATGTCAAAGACCAGCCGCGCGCGCTGGAAATGGCAGAGTTGGTGAAACAGTCGAGTGACCATTTGTTGACGGTCATCAACGATGTGCTGGATTTTTCACTGCTGCAACGCGGTCAATTGAAAGTGCAATACGAGCCATTTGAATTGATGGTCACGGTGCGCGCCGCCTTCAACCTGTTCTTGCAGCGGGTCAACAGCATGAACATTGTTTACAGTTTGCAGGCCGAACCGGATTTACCGCTGTTCGTGTTGTCCGACCGGCATCGCTTGATGCAGGTATTGGTCAATCTGCTGGGCAACGCCATCAAGTTCACCCACCAAGGCGAGGTCACGCTCAAGGTGGAGCGACACGCCAATCAACTGGTGTTTTCTGTGAGCGACACCGGCATCGGCATTCGGCCCGAACGCTTGGACAAAATTTTCGAACGTTTTGAGCAAGCCAGCAATGACACCGCCAGTGTGTATGGCGGCAATGGTTTGGGCTTGTCCATCAGCAGGCATTTGGTGGAATTGCTGGGTGGTCAGATCGCTGTAGAAAGCCAGCCCGGCGTGGGCTCGCGCTTTTGGTTCAAGTTGCCTTTGGTCAGTGCCGATGCGGCGCGCAAGCCGGTCGACGACGACAGCGGCATCACCCGACTTCAATCATTCGCGGTGCGTTTTTTGGTGGTGGACGACAGCGCAGTCAATCGCATGCTGGCCTGTCAGGTGGTGAAGTCTCACTGGCCGCAAGCGGTATGGGTTCAGGCGGGCAACGGGCAAGAAGCATTAGATGCATTGCGCCAAGAAAGCTTTGACATGGTGCTGATGGACATGTTGATGCCGGTGATGGACGGCATCGAAGCGACCAAGCAATTACGCACCGAGTGGCCTGCGCCACAGCGCGATGTGCCGGTGTTGGCATTGACCGCCAATGTGAACACCGAAGACCACCAACGCTGCATGGACGTCGGTGTCAATGCCTTGGTGCTCAAGCCGTTTGAGCGCCTCAAACTGTGTGCACTGATCGAAGAGCAACTGTTGCTGTCACCGGCATTCATGCAGCGCTTGAACCAAGCTAAACACTGAAATCTTTGAAGAACCGAAAACGTGTTTTGGCCTTGTCTGGTTGCAGTAATTAACACTGGTTTTAGTGCAACGCCGCATCCACCATTTCTATCCAATGGCGCACCGGCACTTGCGTGCCGCTTTGCAAATGCGTGATGCAACCAATGTTGGCGCTCAATATCGCCGTGGGTTGCATCTCGTTCAGGTTGCCGAGCTTGCGGTCCCGCAGTTGCGTGGCGATAACAGGTTGCAAGACGCTGTAAGTACCGGCTGAGCCGCAACACAAATGTGCTTCGTTGCTGGCCACGCGCAGTTTGAAGCCGAGGGCATTCAAATGCGTTTCCACGCCGCCTTTGAGTTGCTGTCCGTGTTGCATGGTGCACGGGGGGTGAAACGCCATCAGTCCTTGGGCTTGTGCGGCTTGCGGTTGAATGCGTTGTTGCAAATCAGGTAACAGGTGAGGCAATAACTCGCTCAGGTCTTTTGTCAATTCACTGATGCGTTTGGCTTTCTCGGCATAGAAAGCATCGTTGCGCAGTATGTGACCGTAGTCTTTGACAGTGACACCGCAGCCGGATGCGTTCATCACAATCGCTTCCACGCCTTGAGCCACATGCGGCCACCAGGCGTCGATGTTGTTTTTCATTTGCAGGATCGCGCCGTCCTGGTCGTTCAAATGAAACTTCACGCCGCCGCAACAACCGGCCAAGGGTTCGACCACGGTTTGAATGCCGCAGGCATCCAACACGCGCGCGGTGGCGCTGTTGATGTTCGGGCTCATCGCTGGTTGCACACAACCGGCGAGCATCAGCACTTTGCGTGCATGCGTGCGTGTTGGCCATGCACCTGCGCTGCGCGCTTCGGGCACTTTGGCTTTGATGCCGCCAGGTAATAAGGCGCGCACGCTTTGTCCGAGCTTCATGGCTGGGGCAAACAAGGGTGAATTCAAGCCTTCTTTCAAAGCCCAGCGCATTGCTTTTTCGCTGGCCGGGCGCGGTACTTTCTCGTCCACCAGTTTGCGGCCTATGTCGACCAAATGGCCGTATTGCACGCCGCTGGGGCAGGTGGTTTCACAGTTTCGGCAGGTGAGGCACCGGTCCAAATGCAACTGCGTGTCGCGCGTCGGGGTTTCACCTTCCAGCACTTGCTTGATCAGATAAATGCGTCCGCGCGGGCCGTCGAGTTCATCGCCTAGCAACTGGTAGGTGGGACACGTGGCGGTGCAAAAACCGCAGTGCACGCATTTGCGCAATATGGCTTCGGCTTCCTGGCCATCGGCGGTGTTCTGGTATTCGGGAGAGAGATTGGTTTGCATCTTTTAAATACCTAAGCGTCCGGTGTTGAACACACCGTGCGGGTCAAACTGTTTTTGCAATTCGCGTTGTATGCGTTGTTGTACTGCTGGTATTTCAGAGAACACCTGCGTGTCTGCTGCGCCGGTTTGCGCCCGACGGAACACCGTGGCGTGACCACCCACTGCATGAGCAGCTTCGCGCAACTGCGCCGCCGCCGATACCGGTGCCCAGAGCCAACGCAAGCCGCCGTGCCATTCGATGTAAGTGGCATAAGGCAGACTGAGTACAGGCGCGGTTTGCGGCAGGCTTAAACGCCACAAACACACATCGGGGGACGGTGCGTGGAAAAAAGGCAATATCTGTTCGCGTCCGGCTTGCCAATAGTTGGCCGCTTGTGCGTTATCCATGCGAGAGGCCGAACCGCCCAAAGCCTGCACATCGGCGATCATGCGCGGGCAAGCGGATTCGACCGCCGCCACCGCACCACGCAAACGCACAAACAACAGGTCTTGCGCGGGATGGGCAGTGCTGTCATGCAACCATGCGCTGGCGTTCAAGGGCAAGGCCTGACCACCCCAGCGGTGTAACAGTTCGAGCGCATCATGCTGTGACAGCTTGCACACCAAAGTGGCTTCTGCGGGAGCGACCGGCAATACTTTCAAAGACACTTCGGTGATCAGACCCAAGGTGCCCATGCTGCCAGCCAGCACACGCGACACGTCGTAACCGGCAACGTTCTTCATCACCTGGCCGCCAAAGGTAAGTTCTTCGCCCAAACCGTTGATCATCTTGGCGCCCAGCACATGGTCACGCACACCGCCGACATTGGCCCGCGAAGGACCGGCCAAACCGGCAGCCACCATGCCGCCCACCGTGGCGGATGCGCCGAACTGCGGCGGCTCGTAAGCCAGACATTGGCCATGGGTGGAAAGCAATTGTTCCAACTGCGCAAGCGGTGTGCCGGCACGCACCGTCACCACCAATTCGCTGGGCTCGTAACTCACCACACCGGCGTGTTCGCGTGTGTCGAGCCCCGTGTGTGAGGTGTTGTGCTCGCCATAAAAGTGTTTGGTGTTGCCGCCTTGTATGCGCAGCGTCTGCTTGCTGGCAGCCGCTTGCTTGATGTGCTCTTTGAATGTTGAAATCACTGAATCCATGCGTCGATGTTAGCGGTTGTAGGTGGTTGGCGTGCGTAGTGGATAGACACAATAAAAAGCGCCCCGCAGGGCGCTTCAGGTTTGTATGAACCGAGAATTACTTGGCAATCACGCGCACCATCTCTAAGCACTTGTTGGAGTAACCCCATTCGTTGTCATACCAGCTGACCACTTTGACGAAGGTGCTGTCCAACGCAATGCCTGCATCCGCGTCAAACACGCTGGTGCAAGGCTCGCCACGGAAATCGGTGGCCACGACTTTGTCTTCGGTGTAACCGAGCACGCCTTTCAACGCGCCCTGGCTTTGCGCTTTCATTTCGGCGCAAATCTCGGCGTAGCTGGCGGGCTTTTCCAACTCAACGGTCAAGTCAACGACTGACACATCAGAAGTGGGCACGCGAAAGGACATGCCGGTGAGTTTTTTGTTCAGCGCAGGAATCACCACGCCAACCGCTTTGGCTGCGCCGGTGCTGCTGGGGATGATGTTTTCCAAAATACCGCGGCCACCGCGCCAGTCTTTGTTCGATGGACCGTCCACGGTTTTTTGCGTGGCAGTCGCTGCGTGTACCGTGGTCATCAAACCGCGCTTGATACCCCATTTGTCGTTCAATACTTTGGCCACGGGAGCCAAGCAGTTGGTGGTGCAAGACGCGTTGGACACAATGGTTTGTTCGGCGTAAGTGCTGTGGTTCACGCCATAGACAAACATCGGTGTGTCGTCTTTGGAAGGTGCAGAGAGCAACACTTTTTTCGCGCCAGCAGCCAGGTGTTTTTCGGCGGTGGGTTTGTCAAGGAACAAACCGGTGGCTTCGATGACGATGTCTGCACCGACTTCGTTCCACTTCAAAGCGGACGGGTCACGCTCTTGCGTCAAACGGATTTTTTTGCCGTTCACCACCAACACGCCGTTGTCCACCGACACTTCGCCTTTGAAGCGGCCGTGCACGCTGTCGTACTTCAACATGTAAGCCAGGTAATCCGGCTCGAGCAAATCGTTGATGGCAACGATCTCAATGTCGTTGAAGTTTTGAATGGCGGCACGAAACACCATGCGTCCGATGCGTCCGAATCCGTTGATACCTACTTTGATGGCCATGGCTTCTCTTTCTATCAGTACAAGTTAAACAAGATCGCGCTGCCAGGCAGCGCATGAAACGCTCAAGCCCGCTGCAACACGGCGCGCACGGTGTCAGCGACGTTTTCAGGTGTGAAGCCGAAGTGTTTGAACAACACAGGTGCCGGTGCGCTTTCTCCATAGGTGTCTATGCCGACCACGGCGGACACGCCGTATTTCCACCAGCCGTCGGTGCTGCCCATCTCGACCGCGATGCGTGGCACACCGGCGGGCAACACGGCCGATTTGTAGGCCTGGCTTTGGCGATCGAACGTGGTGGTGCTGGGCATGGAGACCACACGCACGGCCACTTTGTGTTCGGCCAGCAAGGCTTGCGCTTTGAGCGCGAGTTGTACTTCAGAGCCGGTGGCGATGATGACCACTTGCGCTTTTTTGTTCATGCCGACTTCGGACGGTTCGGCCAGCACATACGCGCCTTTGTTGATCGCGTCCAGACCGCTGGCATCTTTGGCCTTGCTGTCGCCTTTGGGCAAATACGGCAGGTTTTGGCGGCTCAGAAGCAACGCGGTCGGACGATGGGCGTTTTGCAAAGCGACAGCCCATGCCACCGTTGTCTCTGCGGTATCGGCCGGGCGCCACACATCCAAACCGGGGATGAGACGCAGTGAAGCCGCGTGCTCGATGGACTGGTGGGTCGGGCCGTCTTCGCCTAAACCGATGGAGTCATGGGTGAACACATGCACCACGCGCTGCTTCATCAACGCGGCCATGCGGATGGCGTTGCGTGAATAGTCAGAGAAGGTGAGGAAGGTGCCGCCGTAAGGAATGAAGCCGCCGTGCAAGGTGATGCCGTTCATGATGGCGGCCATGCCGAATTCACGCACACCGTAATTGATGTGACGACCGCCGTTGCCGTGCTCGTCCTTGACGATGCGGCCAGCCAGATCGATACGCATATTCGGTGTGGACTTGGTGTTGGTCAGGTTCGAGCCGGTCAGGTCGGCGCTGCCGCCGAGCATTTCGGGAATGGCGGCGGTGAATGCTTCCAATGCCAACTGGCTGGCCTTGCGGCTGGCGACAGTTTCGGCTTTGGTGTTGGCTGCCACCACCGCATCAACGACGGTTTGGTGGAAGTTGGAAGGCAATTCACCGGCCATGCGGCGTTTGTATTCAGCGGCCAACTCGGGGTGTGCAGATGCATACGCCTGGAACAACTGGTTCCATTGCTGTTCTTGCTGTGCGCCTTTGGTTTTGGCGTCCCAATCTGCATACACATCTGCAGGCACATGGAACGGCTCGTGTGGCCACTGAATGGCGGCACGGGTGAGTGCAATTTCGTCTGCCCCCAAAGGCTCGCCGTGCGCTTTGGCGGTGTCCACGCGGTTCGGGCTGCCTTGGCCGATATGGGTTTTGCAAGCGATGAGGGTGGGCTTGTCGGCGCTGTGTTTGGCTGTCGCGATGGCTTTTGACACCGCGTTCACGTCATGGCCGTCGACTGTGATGACGTTCCAGCCGTAGGCTTTGAATCGCGCCGGTGTGTCATCGATGAACCAAGGCGTGACCTTGCCGTCAATGGAAATGCCGTTGTCGTCATACAAGGCGATCAATTTATTCAGCTTCCAAGCGCCAGCCAAAGCGCAGGCTTCGTGGCTGATGCCCTCCATCATGCAACCGTCGCCCATGAACACATAGGTGTGGTGGTCGACGATGTCGTGGCCGGGCCGGTTGAATTCAGAGGCCAGCAGTTTTTCTGCCAATGCCATGCCTACCGCGTTGGTGATGCCCTGGCCGAGCGGGCCGGTGGTGGTTTCCACGCCGGGGGTGATGCCGACCTCGGGGTGACCGGCGGTTTTGCTGTGCAGTTGACGGAAGTTTTTCAGCTCGCTCATCGGCAAGTCATAGCCGGTGAGATGCAGCAAGGCATAAATCAACATGGAGCCGTGGCCGTTGGACAGCACAAAGCGGTCGCGGTCGGCCCAATGCGGGTGTGTTGGGTTGTGTTTCAAATGCTCGCCCCATAAGGCAACGGCGATATCCGCCATGCCCATGGGTGCGCCCGGATGGCCCGAGTTAGCAAGTTGAACCGCATCCATTGCCAATGCGCGAATCGCACTGGCCATTTGTTGGTGGTTGGCCATGGGAGGCTCCGTATAAGGGGGATGTTGAAGGGAACCGAATATTTTAACCAAGACTTGAGCGTGGCCCTTCACCCCACTTCCAAGGGGCCAAGCTGGCTACACTCGGCGCTTGTGACCTATTCCATTTATGAACTTGACGGCGGTGCGCACGCCATGCTGCTGGCCGCCGGGCGCGGCGAGCGTATGCGCCCGCTGACCGATCATTGCCCCAAGCCCCTTTTAAAGGTTCGTGGACACACTTTATTGTCTTATCCGTTGCGCGGCTTGTTGCGCGCGGGTGTCGGGTCGGTCGTGATCAATACGGGTTGGCTGGGGGACCAGATTGAACCGGCTTTGGGTCACCGTTTTCCACCTGTGGATTCGGGCGTGGAGACAACGCCAAGCCCTTTGAGTAACGGTCTTCAACTGCATTACTCGCATGAGCGCCGTGGCGCGGGTGAAGCACTGGAAACCGCAGGCGGTATTCTGCGCGCCTTGCCCTTATTGAAAGATGTGTTTTGGGTGGCAGCAGGCGATGTGTTTGCGCCCGAGTTTGATTTTTCGCCTCTTAGCTATGAACGGTTTATTGCCACTACTGCGCTGGCTCATTTATGGTTGGTGCCCAACCCCGAACACAACCCGCAAGGTGACTTTGGTTTGTCGGCAAAGGGATTGGCGTTGAATCTGCCGCGCCCCACAACGACAACCCAGAACAGTGCGGATGCAAACACTGGTTCATTCACTGTTGCCGGTGCATCCTCTGATTCTGATGAAGCACCACGTTACACCTTCAGCACGATTGCGCTTTACAAAAAAGCATTTTTCAGCGAGGCCCGATGCGGTATTCCCGCAGGCAACCCGCAATCCGTCAAAGCGCCGCTGGCCCCCTTACTGCGACGCGCCATGGACGAGGGTTTGGTGACCGCGTCACTGTATCAAGGCTTTTGGGTGGATGTGGGAACGCCGGAGCGTTTGGCACTACTCAACGCGGATGGATGACCAAGCCTCATGGTGTTGCCTAAGGACATATGACTGGTCGCGCCGTTGATGCAAACACCGCTCCTACAATCGCCCAATGACCACCTTTTACGCTTCACGCCGCGCCGCTTTAGCCGCCCAACTGGGCAATGGCGGAGTGGCCATCATCCCCACCGCTCCTGAGCGCGCCCGCAACCGCGACGCCGATTTTCCGTTTCGACACGACAGTTATTTTTATTACCTCACCGGCTTTACCGAACCCAATGCTTGGCTGGTCATCCAAGCCAATGGCCACAGCACTGTGTTTTGTCAGCCCAAAGATTTGGAACGCGAGATTTGGGACGGCATACGTTTGGGCCCGCTGGCAGCGCCTGGCGCTTTAGGTGTCAGCCAAGCGTTTTCAGTGGCTGAGTTGGACGCGCAAATACCGAAGCTATTGGAAAACCAAACCAGCGTCTGGTACCCGTTTGCCACCCACGAAACCTTGTCCTCACAAATCGATGGCTGGTTGAACAAAGTGCGAGCCCGTGTGCGCATGGGCGTGTCCTGTCCGTCGG
>CAMDJS010000027.1 GCA_945900685.1 Bordetella parapertussis | reverse complement strand
TGAGTTGGACGCGCAAATACCGAAGCTATTGGAAAACCAAACCAGCGTCTGGTACCCGTTTGCCACCCACGAAACCTTGTCCTCACAAATCGATGGCTGGTTGAACAAAGTGCGAGCCCGTGTGCGCATGGGCGTGTCCTGTCCGTCGGCGCAGCAAGACGTGTGTGTGTTGCTCGACGAAATGCGTTTGCTCAAAGACGCGCAGGAACAAGACACCATGCGCCGCGCCGCACAAATCAGCGCAGGCGCCCATGTGCGCGCCATGCAACTGAGTGCACGCATGTTGCGCGACGGCCAGGATGTGCGCGAATACCATTTGGAAGCCGAACTGTTGCATGAGTTCCGTCGGCACGGCTCGCAGTTTCCAGCCTACACCTCCATCGTCGCCGCTGGAGCAAACGCCTGCGTCTTGCATTACCGGGCCGATACGGCGCCTGTGCGCAACGGCGACTTGGTGTTGATCGATGCTGGCTGCGAACTCGACGGTTATGCATCTGACATCACCCGCACGTTTCCAGCCAACGGCAAGTTCACCGGCCCGCAACGTGCGCTCTACAACATCGTGCTGGCTGCACAATTCGCCGCCGCTGACGCTACCAAAGCAGGCGCACGCTTCATTGATCCGCACGAAGCGGCAGTGAAAGTGTTGGCGCAAGGCTTGTTGGATGTGGGCCTGTTGTCGCACGACAAACACGGCACGCTACAAGATGTGATCGAGAAGAAAGCCTACTTCCCGTTTTATATGCACCGCACCAGCCACTGGCTGGGAATGGATGTGCACGATTGCGGCAGCTATGTCGAGCCCGGCGAGGCCAACACCGAGCCGCCCAAAGCCGACCCGATCACCGGCGTGGTGGTGCAACCGCGCCCCAGCCGCGTGCTGCACCCGGGCATGGTGCTGACGCTAGAGCCGGGGCTTTACGTGCGCCCGGGCGAAGGCGTACCCGAGCAGTTCTGGCACATAGGCATTCGAATTGAAGACGATGCCATCGTCACGGCCAACGGCTGCGAGTTGATCAGCCGGGGCGTGCCCGTGGATGCGGATGAGATTGAAGCTTTGATGCGCGGTTGATTTTCAAGTCTCATCCCACCCATGGTGTAAGCCCAAGTACATCCATGTTTTACAATTTCGGAATGCCAACTCGAATCTGTAAAAATGATTGATCGCCAAGCTGCGCCTCGCATTCTGAAGCTACTCAAAGGCTTTCCTGTGGTCACGGTCACGGGGCCACGCCAATCGGGTAAGACCACACTGGTGCGCGAACTCTTAAGCGACAAACCCTATGTGTCGCTGGAGTCCCCAGCCGAACGTGAATTCGCCCGCAAAGACCCGTCGGGCTTTTTGCGTCGCTACCCGGACGGCGCAGTGTTTGACGAGGCTCAACACGCGCCTGAGCTTTTTTCAGAAATTCAAAGCGTGGTGGATGCGTCAAAGCAGATGGGGCGTTTTGTCCTGACGGGATCGCAAAATCTGTCGCTGCTGTCTGGCGTGTCGCAGAGTTTGGCAGGACGCACCGGGCTGGTGGAATTGCTGCCCCTGTCGATCGCCGAACTACGCCATGCCCAGCTACACCTGAGCGATTACAACGACTACTTGGTGCGCGGGTTTTATCCTGCGCTGTATGTGCGGGACATCGACCCTTACGAATGGCTGAACGCCTATTTGGTGACCTATGCCGAGCGCGATGTGCGCCAGCTTGCATCGGTGCAGGACTTGAGCGCGTTTCAGCGTTTTCTCAAGCTCACTGCGGCGCGCACGGGACAATTGCTCAACCTCCAGTCGCTGGCGAGTGATGCTGGCATATCCGACAAAACCGCCAAGAGTTGGCTGTCTATTCTGGAGACCTGCTACCTTGTGCATTTTGTGCGTCCGCACTTTGCCAACTTTGGTAAACGCCTGATCAAAGCACCCAAGCTGTACATGACCGATGTGGGCCTTGCTGCGGCGTTGCTCGGCATTCAGACCGCGCATCAAATGGCAGCACACCCTTTGCGCGGCGCTTTTTTTGAAACCTTGGTCGTCAATGAGTTTTTGAAAAGCAGGGCCAACGCAGGCCTGCGCGAAACGCTTTATTTTTGGCGCGACAACATCGGCACCGAAGTCGATCTGGTGCTCGAACGAGGCACAGAAATAGCCGCCGTCGAGATGAAGTCCGGTCCCAGCGTCGCCTCGGATGCGTTTGGGAATTTAAAGAAATGGCACAAATACGCCTCAGAACGTGGTCAGTATTCGGCCATTCACTTGGGCTTGGTTTATGGCGGTGACGAACGCTACACCCGCGAAAGTGTGGATCTCATGCCTTGGGCTGATCTGGCTTGATCGCGGTTACCTTGACCATTCATCGACAACAGCACTGCCCCATGGGGCTAAAACAATATCGCCACCCTTGGAGTCCCCACCTGATATTTGTTTGCCGATTGTTTCTATCAATCAATTAGCAAGATTCAATTGGCTTAATTAATCGATTGTCTCTATCATTCCTCCTGTACCGATTTATTTCATCAATCACAGGAGTTTCCACATGAGCACGATCAAACGCCCCGAAATCAAAACCATGGCCAACCTTGAAGCCGCCTTCGCAGGTGAATCCATGGCTCACACCAAATACCGTTATTTCGCCCGCATCGCCCGCGCCATGGGCGACGAGGAGACAGCGCGCGCATTCGAAGACACCGCCGAGCAGGAGTTGCACCACGCCTTCGGCCATTTGGATTTGCTCTATCCCAAAGCTGACATGACCCCGGCCAAGGCTTTGCAAATCGCCATCGATGGCGAAACCTACGAGTACACCGAGATGTACCCGTCGTTCCGCCGCACCGCAGAAGCCGAAGGCAATGCCGCCGCCGTGGCCGAGATGAACGAGCAAATCGAAGAGTCCAAAGTGCACGCCGCGCAATTCATAGCTACTTTGGAAAAAGCGCAAAAACGTTTTGCCGCTTTGACCAAAGTCGAAGAGCGTCACGCCAACCACTACCAAAACCGTTTGGTTGCAATTCAAGGCTGACACCGGATTTAGCGATACTCACCCTTAACTTTTCAACACATCAGCTGGAGTTTTCATGAGCAACACTTTCAACACCTACGTCTGCATTGTTTGCGGTTTCATTTACGACGAAGCAGCAGGCCGCCCCGAAGACCATATTGCCGCTGGCACCCGCTGGGCCGATGTGCCCGCCGATTGGAGCTGCCCGGATTGCGGCGTGGCCAAGGCCGATTTCGAAATGGTCGAGGTCTAAACCATGAGCCATGCGCATGTGCTGGTGCTGGGCAGTGGCCTGGCCGGTTGGACCGTCATCAAAGAATTCCGCAAACACGACACGCAAACCCCGCTGATGCTCGTCACTGCGGATTCAGGGGACGCCTATCCCAAACCGGCTTTGTCCACTGCGTTTGCGCAAAACAAACTGCCCGCGCAGTTGCGCAATTCGGTGACCAGCGAACAAGCCATCACGCTGAACCTGCAATTGCAAGCGCACACCCGGGCGGTGTCGCTCAATCTCGCAAAGCAAACCCTGCACACCGACCAAGGCGATTTCGCTTACAGCCGCTTGGTGCTGGCGCATGGCGCCGACCCGATTCGCATTCCTTTGCAAGGCGATGCCGCCGACACCGTGATGTCAGTCAACCAATTGCCCGACTACCAGTTGCTGCGTGACAAGTTGCAACCCGGCGCGCGCGTGTTGATCATGGGTGCCGGGTTGATCGGTTGCGAGTTTGCCAATGACTTGGGGCGCGCAGGCTTTCATGTGCAAGTGGCCGACCCGGCTGCGCGCGCTTTATCGGCCTTATTGCCCGAAGCCGCCAGTTTGCAATTGCAGCAAGCCTTATCTGCTTTGGGCGTGGTCTGGCAACTGGCTGACAGCGTGACGCATTTGAACCACCACGGCGGCGCTTTGCAAGCCACGCTGGCATCCGGCCAAACCGTTGATGCCGATGTGGTGCTGAGTGCCATCGGTTTGCGTGCGCAAACTGCTTGGTTAAAAGACGCGGGTCTGTCATGCGATAAAGGTGTTCTGGTCAACAACTTGCTGCAAACCAGCGACCCGCAGGTGTATGCGCTCGGCGATGTGGCGCAATACGCCTCTGCCAACAACCGCTTGCTGCCTTATGTGATGCCCATCATGACGGCGGCCCGCGCCTTGGGCGCAACGCTGGCCGGCACGCCCACCGAGGTCGTGTTTCCGGTCATGCCGGTCGCCGTGAAAACGCCAGACATGCCCTTGCTGCTGGCCTTGCCCGCTCCGGGCACAGCCGGTGAATGGCAAACCGCGGAACAAGATGTGTGGAAATTCATGGCGGCCACAGGTGAGTGCCACGGGTTTGTGTTGGCCGGCAAACAAACCGCGCAACGCAGCAAAGCCTTGCAATGGCTGGGGCATTGAGCACACTTTTTTGTAAATGGGTTTCTCACCCCTGATTTGTTCGTTGTATGCTCAGCGTAATGTATTGTTCTGCACTGCCCCTCATGTTGAGACGTTTTGTTCTGCCTACCTGCTTGATGCTGACAGATTTGTGCGCTGTGAACGCCCATGCGCAAGCCCAGCTTTGGGGCGGCAGACCCGGACTCGGGTTGGCCTACGAATACGAAAAAATGTCGGACGCAGTCAGTCACGGGCAGTCCGTCACTCTCACGCCCGGTTTGAATTTCAAAGACGCGCCGGTTCACCGCATTGAGTTGTTGATTAACGGTGAACGCGACAAGACCGTGAGCAACAGCGTCAGCAGTTTCAGCAATCTGTACATACTGGCGGTTCGGGTAGGCAAATATGTGCCCTTGCAAGGCGACTGGAGTTTGTATTTTCGCGGGCTTGCCGGATACAACAAAGGCAGCAGTGAGAAGTTTTTTTACGGTTACAGCGACGGTGCTTTGCGCTTTCAACGCAACGGTATTGGCTTGAACACCGGGTTGCGGGTGCAGCGCACATTGGACGGCACCAGCGGTCACGACATCCACAAAATCTGGTTAGGCCCGCGTTTTGAAATCGCTGACCAACATGAGCTCGAATTACGCTGGGAACGCGGCTGGGCGACTCGCAGCAATGTGCGCGAAAGCGACTCTTATATTCTTGAATACAACTACAAGTTTTGACCCTGACTTGATTGAAAGAACAGCATGAGTGATCCCAAAGTGCCCGCGGCCGACCACACCAGCCCGCAAGCGCGTGCGCAGCTGCGCCGCGCTGCACTTGAATACCACGAGTTTCCAACCCCCGGCAAAGTTGCCATCCAAGCCACCAAGCAACTGGTCAACCAACACGATTTGTCCCTCGCGTATTCGCCCGGTGTGGCCGCGCCTTGTGAAGAAATTGTGAAAGACCCGAACAACGCCTACAAATACACCAGCCGTGGCAACTTGGTGGCTGTCATCACCAACGGCACTGCGGTGCTGGGTTTGGGTGACATCGGTCCGCTGGCCGCCAAGCCGGTGATGGAAGGCAAGGGCGTGTTGTTCAAAAAGTTTGCGGGTATCGATGTGTTTGACATCGAGATCAACGAAAAAGACCCGGACAAACTGGTTGATATCATCGCCTCATTGGAACCAACCTTTGGCGGCATCAATCTGGAAGACATCAAAGCGCCGGACTGTTTTTATATCGAGCGCCAGCTGCGCAAACGCATGAAGATTCCAGTCTTCCATGACGACCAGCACGGCACCGCCATTGTGGTCGGCGCGGCTATTTTGAACGGCTTGAAAGTCGTCTGCAAAGACATTGCCAAAGTCAAACTCGTGGCCTCCGGTGCGGGTGCGGCCGCGCTGGCATGTCTGGGCATGCTGGTGAAACTCGGCATGCCGCGCCAAAACATTTGGGTGACCGATTTGGCCGGTGTGGTGTATGAGGGTCGCAGCGAATTGATGGACGAAGACAAATTATTTTTCGTGCAAAAAACCTCGGCCCGCACTTTGGCTGAAGTGATTGCCGACGCCGATGTGTTTCTCGGTTTGTCAGCCGGTGGCGTGCTCAAACCTGAGATGGTCAAAGTCATGGCGCCTCGCCCGTTGATTTTGGCGCTGGCCAACCCCACCCCCGAAATCTTGCCCGAAGAAGTCTTTCAAGTGCGGGACGACGCCATCATGGCCACCGGTCGCACTGATTATCAGAACCAAGTCAACAACGTTTTGTGTTTCCCTTACATTTTTCGCGGGGCGCTGGATGCAGGTGCGTCCACCATCACACCCGAAATGGAAGTGGCTGCGGTGCACGCCATCGCTGAATTGGCGCAAGCCGAGCAAAGCGAAGTGGTGGCTGCGGCCTATGCCGGTGAAAGCCTGGCATTCGGCCCTGAATACTTGATTCCCAAACCGTTTGACCCGCGCTTGATGATGAAGATTGCGCCGGCCGTGGTGCAAGCAGCGATTGCCAGCGGCGTGGCGCAACGCCCCATCGCTGACATGGACGCTTACCGCGAAAAACTGCAGTCGCTGGTGTATGCCTCGGGTGCCGCCATGAAACCGGTGTTCAGCGCGGCCAAGCGCGGCAGCAAAAAACGCATTTGCTTTGCCGAGGGCGAAGACGAACGCGTGCTGCGCGCCGCGCAAATCGTGCTTGATGAAGGCCTGGCCAAACCGATTCTCATTGGCCGCCCTGCCGTCATCAGCCAACGCATCGAGCGCTTCGGTTTGCGCTTAACCCAAGGCGTTGACTACGAGGTTGTCAACGTAGAAGACGACCACCGTTACCGCGATTTCTGGCAAACCTACCACCGCATGAGAGAGCGCAATGGCGTCACTCAGCAACTGGCCAAGATTGACATGCGCCGCCGCTTAACGCTGATCGGTTGCATGATGGTGCACAAAGGCGAAGCCGATGGCTTGATCTGCGGCACCTGGTCCACACCGGATGCCCATTTGCAATATGTGGATCAAGTCATTGGCCTGCGCCCCGGTGTCAGCACTTACGCCTGTATGAACGCGCTGCTGTTGCCCGAGCGCCAGCTGTTTTTGGTGGACACGCACATCAATTACGACCCCAGCGCCGAGCAATTGGCTGAAATCACCATCATGGCTGCGGAAGAAATGAAGCGCTTCGGGGTTGAGCCCAAAGCGGCCTTGCTGTCGCATTCCAATTTCGGCAGCAGCAAACAACCGACCGCCTTGAAAATGCGCCGCACTCTCGAATTGGTGCAGCAACAGGCGCCCTGGCTGGAAATCGACGGGGAAATGCACGGCGATGTGGCGATTGACACTGCCGCCCGTCAAGCGCTGATGCCGCACAGCACCTTGCTCTCTGATGCGAATTTGTTGGTTTTGCCAAATTTAGATGCAGCCAATATCACTTATAACCTGTTGAAAACGGCGGCTGGCGGCAATATTGCCATCGGACCGGTGCTGCTGGGCGCTGCCAAGCAAGTGCAAATCCTGACCGCCAGTACCACGGTGCGCCGGATTGTAAATATGACAGCTATTGCAGTGGCTGATATCAATGCAGCAAGGTAAGGAGTAACTGAAAAGTATGCGCTAACTTATAAGGGCTGTTAACCACTGTTGCCGTCACTGTTAAAACTGGCAAACCTTGCGCTTTTAGCAGGTTTGCAGGATAATCCCTGAATCGAATTTTTCGGGTTAACCCGAGTTTGCGCACTGAATACCTCGCCTCACGGCTGTATTGTTGACAACTTATCCACAGTTGCCCAGTCCTGCAAACTCGCATTTTGCAGGAATACCATGGCGATGGACATGCCTCTTCGTACAGTCAAGACAAATATCGTGCAATCTATCCGCGCATTTCGCGTAGAAGATTTGCAAAACGCTGCAGCGCAGTTGGGCTATCACTTTTTGTATGCCAATTTGGCCAATGCCCAAAGCAAACAAGACATTTTGGACATGACCGCGCAGCAATTCACTTTTCCACCCCAAGTTGGCAAAAACTTTGACACCTTGTTCGACAGCATGAGTGACGCGCTTTACAAGTCTGGCCATCAACCCGGCTTCGTTTTGGTGTTGGAGCATATTCCCGCACATGCCAAATTTGACAAAGAAGCCCGCGAGCAATTGCTGGACGTGTTCCGTGAAGCCGCCGAGTTCTGGGCCGAGCGCAAGGTGTCATTCCGCTGTTTTTACTCTTTCTCTGTGGCGCGTGCTGCTGCGGTTGAACGAACCGACGGCCTTGAGCCCACCGGCATTGAACTCGGTGACGGCGAAAAAATGCCCACCGACAAACTGGTGGATGTGTCGCCACTGGCACTTCGCATGAGCAGCCCTTTCAACGCCGGTTACTGGTTGACCGCTGCCTGATTTTTAAAAGCTCTCTTGTCTAGAAAGCCCCGCTTTAGCGGGGCTTTTTCTTTGCGGCGCTAACCGAGGTGACCAAGGTGCGCATGTTCCAACTGTGCCTGACGCCTTTGAGACGCCTGCAAAACCCGAGAAGCCGCACTCGAAAATACCAAGCTGCGCAAAAAAGCCTCGCGCCCCTGCGCCGTAGCCACGGTTTGATAAGCCTCAAAGCCAATCAACATCCATTCGCGCGACAGCGCCTCGCTCAAAGACGGCCCCAAGGCGGGCGTACTGCTGGGCAAAATATCGGCTTCATTCAAGAGCACGTTGAACCAAGCTTGGTTCCATTCAAACTCCGCGCCTTGAACCCGTTGGTGGTTATGTGGCGACAACGAAAAGTCGGATTGAACAATCGCGGTTTCGATGCGTTGCACCCAAAGCTCGGGCACCGCATGCTTGGACAAGATGGGGCTCATGTACGTGCAGGAGAGCTGTTCAATCTGACACTTGGCCTGGTTCACGCCCCCTGTATGCATAAAGTCATGACCTACCGCAGCCAGCAAACCTGCCGCCAACCAGTCGGGCTCGTGCTTACCTGATAGCTTGGCCTCAATCGCCATGAGCAAAGACAGGGTGGTGACAACGTCCGCCGTGTGCAAACGGTTGTGATAGTGGGGTTCTTCCAATGGGTTGTGGGCTTGAAAGCGCAGCTCGCTCTCGCTCGCAACATCCATGGCAGCAGCCAACATACTGCTGGCAGAAGCCGACAACTGGATTTCCCTCAAATTCAAAATCGCCATGCAAGCTTGCAAAACCTGAGGCAAACCTATCCAGTCTTGCGCCCATGAAGCGCGCAAAAAAACCAGCGACTCATCCAGGCCGGTTTGCCAATCGTCCGCGTTCAATTGAAGGAATACCGGCTGTGCGCTCATGGTTGACGCAGCGTCTTTTTAATCTTGTTGTTCATAGAAAGCTGGAGTAACAAGGCCTCCAAGATAAGCACTAACAGCGGGGAATAACTCTTGAACAACTCTGAAGCGTCCTCGTTGTTGATTTTTTTGCAGACCACATTGGTTTTGGCGCGAATACTGGCAGCGCGAATACCACCGAACAAAATCGCGGCTTCACCAAATGACTGTCCCTGCGGGATCGAGCCAAAAACATTGCCTGAGGCATCGGTCAACTCAACCTCACCTTGTTCCAAAAAATACAAATGTGTGGCTTGGTCACCCGCACTGAAAATATTTTGTCCCGGGGTGAATTCTTCGCGTGAAAAATTAGTCATGGCCGCTTCAAATCACTTGACGGTCAAGTTACGTTTGATCAGGCTGACCAGAATCGACTTCAACTCTGTCGGTAATTGGTGCACGATGTTGTCCACTTTGTGAAAGGCAATGAGCTTGACTTGGAGTGCGGTGTGCGCCGTCAAGGTGTAACGCGATGGAAGACCAACCATATCAGCCGTGCGCGTGGCCTTGGTGATAAGCTTGATTGATGTGGCAGACAAGAAACCTTGTTCTTGACGAATCTGACTGTTACTGATGACTTTGATGCGTGGCTTTAGTTATTGAAATATGTTTTTTCTCATTTCAATCTCTGGCTTGCACACAAACAGTGCATGCTGTTTTTTTTTGTTATCTGTCGGTTTTTCGTTGGCCATACTAAAAATTTATTTTTTTGTATTATTTTTTTTAATGGGCGTCTATTTAGATTTAAATTTAATGGGCTGGCTTTGTGCAGACCTTGGTTTCTTGAGCAGGCCTGACTCAAAACAGTGCACAGATGGCCTGTCTGCTTTTCGTTTGTCCAAGCGATTCAAAATACCACGGCTTGGTAAACAGATAGTTTTTAAACCGCTTTTCTATCTGTTTTTTAAACAGTTTTTTTTGCTGCTTTTTTTGTTGAACAACAAACAGATACTGTGGCTTTACCGTGATTATTTTTTATACAGAGCTTGTCGACCATCGGGGAAAATCCACTTTGCCAGCGGACTCAACTGATCACGCCACCACCCAAACACACCTCGCCGTCGTACAACACGGCCGACTGCCCCGGCGTCACCGCCCATTGCGGCTCGGAAAACGACAACGCAAAGCCACCTTCCCCCATGGCCTCAAATTGACAGGACGCATCTGCTTGTCGGTAACGTGTTTTCGCAAAACACTCGCCGAGTGTGGGCGATGCTGATGACGTCCAGCTCGCATCGTCAAACTGCAAATCTGATGACAACAACCAGGGATGGTCATGGCCTTGCACCACCCACAAGGTGTTTGTCGCCATGTCTTTGCGAGCGACAAACCAAGGCGAATGGTCGCCGCCGCCGCGTTGCGCGCCTTTTTCTTTGATGCCGCCTATGCCCAAACCTTGGCGCTGCCCCAGGGTGTAAAAACTCAAGCCCTGGTGTTCGCCGATTTTTCTGCCCTGATCGGTTTTGATCGGTCCCGGCGCTTTGGCGATGTAGCGGTTTAAAAACTCGCGAAACGGCCGCTCGCCGATGAAACAAATACCCGTCGAGTCTTTTTTGCGCGCATTCGGCAAACCGGCTTCATCTGCTATACGCCGCACTTCGGTTTTTTTCAACTCACCGATAGGAAACAAAGACTGCGACAACTGCGCTTGCGTCAAGCGGTGCAAAAAATAACTCTGGTCTTTGCTGTTGTCCACGCCTTTTAGCAATTCATACAAACCAGTCGGTGTGTTGTGTCGCACGCGGGCGTAATGGCCGGTCGCTATTTTGTCCGCGCCCAAGGCAAACGCATGGTCTAGAAAGGCTTTGAATTTGATTTCGGCGTTGCACAAAATATCTGGGTTCGGTGTGCGCCCCGCTTGATACTCTCGCAAAAATTCGGCGAACACGCGGTCTTTGTAATCAGCCGCGAAATTGATGTGCTCTATCTCTATGCCGATGACATCGGCGACAGCGGCAGCGTCTATGAAGTCTTGGTTGGACGAGCAATATTCATCGTTGTCGTCGTCTTCCCAGTTTTTCATGAAGATGCCGACCACTTCGTGGCCTTGGCGCTTCAACAACAAAGCCGTCACGGCCGAGTCGACACCGCCACTCAATCCCACCACGATACGCTGCTTCTTGCTCATGCCTGCATTATCGGCGGCGGCGGATTCGCGATTGACTAAACCGTTCAACCAAAAACGTTAATTGGCAAAAGCCGCTATGCCTGTGATCGCCCGGCCCAAAATCAAGGCGTGGATATCGTGCGTGCCTTCATAGGTGTTGACCACTTCCAGATTCACCAGATGACGCGCCACACCAAACTCGTCGCTGATGCCGTTGCCGCCCATCATGTCGCGCGCCATGCGTGCAATGTCCAGCGCCTTGCCGCACGAATTGCGCTTCAAAATAGACGTGATTTCTACAGACGCCGTGCCTTCGTCTTTCATGCGACCCAAGCGCAAACAGGCTTGCAAACCGAGTGCGATGTCGGTTTGCATGTCGGCCATTTTTTTCTGAATCAGTTGGTTGGCAGCGAGTGGCCTGCCGAACTGCTGGCGGTCCAAGGTGTACTGGCGTGCGCGGTGAAAACAATCTTCGGCCGCACCCAAGGCGCCCCAAGCGATGCCGTAACGCGCGCTGTTCAAACACGTGAACGGGCCTTTCAAACCTTGCACTTCGGGGAACGCGTTGTCTTCGGGCACGAACACGCCGTCCATGACAATTTCACCGGTGATGGAAGCGCGCAAACCCACCTTGCTGTGTATGGCCGGTGCACTCAAACCAGCCATGCCTTTTTCAAGCACAAAACCTCGTATCGGCCCGACCGCACCGGCTTCGGTCACTTCCTTGGCCCAGACCACGAACACATCGGCGACCGGTGAATTGGAAATCCACATTTTGTTGCCGCTGAGTTTGTAGCCGCCTTTGACCTTGTGCGCGCGACTCGCCATGCTGGCCGGGTCAGAGCCGTGGTCTGGTTCGGTCAGGCCGAAGCAACCAATCCATTCGCCGGTGGCGAGTTTGGGCAAATATTTTTGGCGCTGGCCTTCGGTTCCGAATTCGAAGATCGGCAACATCACCAATGAAGATTGCACGCTCATCATGGAGCGGTAGCCGGAGTCGACGCGTTCGACTTCGCGCGCGATCAAGCCGTACGCGACATAGTTCAATTCGGGGCCGCCGTATTGCGCGGGGATGGTGGGGCCGAGCAAACCGAGTTCGCCCATTTCACGACAAATTGCTAGGTCGGTTTTTTCATGCCGGAAAGCTTCGGTCACGCGCGGCAGCAATTTGTCTTGACAATACGCGCTCGCGGCCTCGCGGATCATGCGTTCGTCTTCGCTCAGTTGCTGGTCCAGCAACAAAGGATCGTCCCAATGAAATGCGGTCTTGGCCATGAATACTCCGGTTGTCTGTGTCTGTATGAAGCCTTGATGTTAATCGGCTGCGGTTTGCGCTGATTTTGAGAATAGTTGGGGGTTTTATATTTGCTTTTATGCCTATTTAGAAATTGGGGTCAGATACCAATTACAAACCAAGGCATTGAGCCACTCAAGCGCCTGCCAAATGCCTCTTCGCCAACTCGATATACCAATCCAAACAAGCCGGGTTAGCCATCGCATCCCGGTTCAACACTTTTTCCACTGGCTGGCCGAGCATCAATTTCTTGATCGGCAATTCTTGTTTTTTGCCTGACAGCGTGCGCGGAATTTCCGCCACTTGGAAGATGTCGTTCGGCACAAAACGCGGGCTGAGTGCGGTTCGTATCGCGCCGTTCAAGCGCGCGCGTAAGGCGTCATCCAGCGTCACGCCGGGGCGTAACACCACGAACAGCGGCATGTAGCTTTCTTTGCCCAAATATTCCAAGTCCACCAACATGCTGTCGAGCACTTCGGGCAAAGCCTCGATGGCGCTGTACAACTCGCTGGTGCCCATGCGCAAACCGTAACGGTTGATGGTCGCGTCGCTGCGTCCGTAAATAATGGCGCGGCCCTCGGGCGTGATCTTTAGCCAGTCGCCGTGTCGCCACACAGCGCCTGCGTCTGCGGGCAAATCACCGCCGCCGGGTTGTCTGCCCTGGCCGGGCGGGAAGGTGTCGAAATAACTGCCTATGTAACGCTGGTTGTCGGTGTCGCCCCAGAAAAACGGCGGCATGCAAGGCAGCGGTTGCGTCACCACCAACTCACCCACTTCGTCGATCACCGGTTGGCCTTGCTCGTTCCATGCCTCAACGCTCACGCCCAGAAAACGGCATTGCATTTCACCAGCGGCCATGGGCAGTTCGCGATGTCCGCCGACATACGCACCGGCATCGGTGCCGCCGGAAATATTGCACCACCAAATGTCCGGACGCGGCTCTGCGGCCTTGGCGTACACCTGTTTGAATTGGTCCGTTCCCCATTGCTGCACCTCGGCGCTCAAAGGCGAGCCGGTTGTGCCCAATGCCCGCACGGTGTGCAGTCCTTGGATGTCTGCCAGCTGCACATCGGCCTTCATGCAGTTGGCGAAAAACGCCGCGCCGCCGCCAAAAAATGTCACGCCTTCGCTGGCCGCATAACGCCACAACACACCCCAATCGGGTTTGTCTTTGGAGCCGCCGGGGTTGCCGTCGTAAATCACGCAAGTGGTGCCGCTGAGCAAACCGCTGAGTTGCGCGTTCCACATCACCCAACCGGTGGACGAGTACCAGAGAAAACGCTCGCCCCAAGAGTTGGGCTCGTAGCTGCAGGCCACGTCGTAATGCAGGTTTTTGTGCGCCATGCCGTTGAGCATGGTGCCGCCGTGATCATGCACCAGCGGCTTTGGCAAACCGGTGGTGCCGCTGGAATACACAATCCACAGCGGATGGTTGAAGTCCAGCCACAAAGGCTCGAACACATGCACCGCCGCGTCGTTGCGCTGAACGATCTGCGCCCAATCGGCGCTGTCGGGCACAGCGGGTTGATCGCCGAGGTTGCGGTAAATCACCACATGCTCAACGCTGGGCAAGGCGGCGCGCAACTCATTCACCACCGTGTGCCGCTCTAGGTCTTTGCCGCCATAGGTGACACCATCAACCGCAATCAACACCTTGGGTGTGATTTGCTTGAACCGGTCCACCACCGCATTGGTGCCCATGTCTGGCGCGCACACGCTCCAAATGCCGCCGACACTGACCACGGCCAAGAACGCCACCATGGTTTCAGCAATATTCGGCATGTACACAGCGACACGGTCGCCGGGTTGCACGCCCTGCGCTTGTAAATGCAAAGACAGCGCGGCCGCTTGGCGTTTCAACTCGGGCCAGCTGAGTTCTCTGCGCTGCCCTTTTTCGTTGTTGCTGATGATGGCCAGCATGCCTGCGGCGTGTGCAGCTTCAACGTGGCGCAACACCTGTTGCGCGTAGTTCACTTTCGCGCCGGGAAACCAGCGCGCGCCCGGCATGGTGTTGCGCTCGAGCACGGCGGTGTGCGGTGTGGGCGACTGCAGCTCCAAATAATCCCAGGCGGATTGCCAAAAGGCTTCAATGTCAGTGACCGACCAGCGCCACATGGCTTGGTAATCATCGAAATGCAGATGGCGGTGCTCAGCCAACCATTGCTGGTAGAGACAGATTTGTGGAACAAACGGCGGCTTGGCGTGGAAAGATGTGTTCATGGGTCTGAAGGTTATCAGGATGCCGTGTGAGGCAAGGGACAGGTCGTACACCACTAAGATGCGGGCTTGTCATTGAAGGAACCGCATTGTCATGGCGATTTGGACCAAACCCATCAGCACCGAGATATTAACCACCACCCATATCGACACCGCAGCCGAACGACTGGGCATTGAATTTACCGAGATCGGTCCGGATTTCATTCGCGGGCGCATACCGGTGGACGAGCGCACGCGCCAGCCTTACGGCGTGATTCATGGCGGAGCCAATGTGCTGCTGGCCGAGACTTTGGGTTCTTGCGGCGCGGATTACTCGACGCCCGTGGGTCACCGCATCGTCGGTTTGGATATCAACGCCAACCATATACGCGGTGTGGCCGAGGGCTGGGTGAACGGCATTGCGCGGCCAGTGCACATCGGGCGCAGCACGCAGGTTTGGCAAATCGATATGACGGATGACCAAGGGCGCACCAGTTGTGTGTCAAGGTTGACCTTGTCGGTGTTGGCGCCGAGGGGTTGAAGCTTCTCAAGACACGCTTAGGCCGACCCATCAGTTAGAGGTTGGCGTTTCTGCAATTGAAGGCTCACTTGCACCATTTGAAGACACGCTTGGACCGACCCGTCCGGTGCGCTTTTTTTCTCCGCTTTCGCTCGAAAAAAACGCCCCCCGCCTGTTCGGCCTTCAGTGATTTTTTTGTTAAAGCGGGATTTCTACAACCAAAGAAATGCTGTCGGAGAAATACTTCGAATGGACATACGACATGGCGGTCGGGCCGACGCAAACGTTGCCGCGCAGCGGCGGTGAGCGGCGACCGAGCCGGCATGGCGTGAAGGTTTCACTTTGCAACTAAAAACGTTAATTGTTATCTGACCCTAACTACACGAATTGAAAAGACCGGAGACTAAGCCATAGGGGTAAGTCGTCTCCAAAGGCAGGCTACAAACAGAATCTTCAAGGGTACACTAAGCAACACATTCGTTGACGGAGCCGCCCCATGACTAGCACCCTGATCATTGTTGACCCCGACATTCAAAGCGGCGCACCTGTTTTCGCGGGTACGCGAGTGCCGGTTCAGAACCTTTTCGACTACTTGGAGGAGGGGGATGCCCTCGATGTGTTTTTAGCGCAATTTCCATCCGTTACTCGCGAGCAGGCGGTAGCGGTTCTTGAACAGGCCAGGGTGTCTCTGGTGGCCGATGCGCATCCTGCTTGATGAGTCGCTGCCCAACGACCTCGCTTGGTTGATTTTTGACCATCAGGTTTCGACCGTTCGACACGAAGGGTGGACCAGCGTCACGAATGGAAAGTTGTTGGCCCTGGCAGCAACGAAATTCGATGTATTCATCACCGCTGATCGGAACCTAGAGTTCCAACAGAACTTGGCGAAATTACCCATTGCCGTTGTTATCTTAGTGGCCCGAAAGAACCGTGTTCAAGACCTTGAACCCTTGCTGCCTTAACTTGCGGAAGTTTTGAATCATTTAGCGCCCAGCACATTGCGCACTGTTTCCTAGGGCGAAAAATTTTTGGGGGTGGTACTTTCATCAATCCGCCTTGTTCTTTGACTCGCCTACATCTGTCCCCGTGCAAGCACCGTCTCTACCACTTGCCCCCAATCAGCCATTCCCCGCAACACATTCCCAATCAGCAAAACACAAGGACTAACCATCCGTTGTTCCGTCAAGGTTTGGTGCAAACATTCCAAAGTACACAAAGCCTGCCGCGGTGAAGACAGGGTAGCGTCTTGCACGATAGCCACGGGCATCAGTAGAAAAATTTGGTATCTGATCCCAATTACCCAGTTATTTTTTGGTTAAAGCGGGATTTCTACAACCAAAGAAATGCCGTCGGAGGAAATATGCCATTCGGACAAACGACATGGCGGTCGGGCCGACGCGAACGTTGCCGCAAAGCGGCGGTGAGCGGCGACCGAGCCGGCATGGCGTGAACACATCAATTAATTGGTAACTGACCCCAATTAATTCATCAATTAATTGGTAACTGACCCCAATTAATTCTTCGGCTTTTCCCGCCCGCAAGTGCCTTTAAAAAACGCCCATTCCTCACACACCTCACCAGACGGCAAAGTACACATGCCTTGTTCGCCTTTGTCTGTGTAAATTTTTGTCAACTTGCCACCAGCCTCTAGGCACGCCACCGCCGCCGGATTCGCCATGGCCACTTGCCAATCAGCAGCGCGCAACTGCATGAGCATGCAACACAAACTCAAGCCAATGACATACCTCAAAAATTTGCGGTTAAGTGTTCTCATGATTTCAGACCCCCGACGGAAATAAGCGCAGCAAGCGCCATAGACTGACCAGATTGTCGATCCATTTCATGTCCTCTCCACCCAGCAACCTTTTCCACCCCATGAACAAATTCAATGTCAAAGCGCTACGCACTTGTTTTGTCATGTTGCACCTGATGTTGAGCGCATCCGTCTTTGCGGAGGCATCCAATCCCAGCATTGCTTTGCGCATCGCCAGCCCAAAGGAATTTGCCCCGCAGCGAATGAGCGACTTTTGCCGATCTCACACACCGGCGTGCAACCCGGCCACCACCAAAGCATATGTGCGCCGCAAAGGCAAGGATAGTTTTATTTTCATGATGGATGCATCCAAACCGCTGTTGATTCGTTACAGCCTGAACGAACCCAAACAGCCGCCCATGACATGGGACTTTTCCAAGCACGTCATGACGTTTGAATTCCCGCAAGACGATAAACAACAACGTGCGGAAATTTACCCGGCCCTCTACCAAGTCAATGCCGATTTCATTGCCATTGCGCTTACGCAAAAAGAAATGTTTGGGTATTCGGGGGGTGGCGGCATGGATGTGTCAGCTGACTTCCTGTTGCTGACGTCGAGCCGCGAATCCGCCAACACCTGGGGGTTCAAACCACTTTACCGCGGCGTTCCCTTTTCTTCAAGTTCAATGGTTCGCGCCTGCTTCACAGAAAAAGATCATGCCGACTTGAGACACCATCGCCGACGCAGCTGCGATGAAGAAAACAGCGCCTATTTAACAATGAAGTTCAGGCCTACAAACGAGGCCCACGGGCCTTGGCGCTTCACATGGCACCTCACACATCTGTCCGCTGAAAAAGCCAGTTTAGATAAGAAAATTCACCTGCCCTTCGACGTGATTGAAAGTGAGAGCTTAGAAGCGAAAGAAAATCGGCTTGGGAACTATTTTGTGAATCGCGGAGGTTTGCAGATGCTTGAGGATGATTAACAGCCAAGCACTACAGCGTGAACTGTCACACACCCCTCACTCACTTGCGTTTTGCATCCGCTCGCTTTTCCAATACACATCATCTCCGCCGTTCATGCGGTTGAGCACGCGAGACAGTACAAACATCAGGTCACTCAACCGGTTGAGGTATTGACGCGGCGTCGGGTTCAAGGCTTCTTCAGCGCCCAGTGCCACCACCGCCCGCTCGGCGCGGCGCGCCACGGTGCGGCAGACATGGGCAAGTGAGGCCGCGCGGCTGCCTGCGGGCAAGATGAATTCCTGCAATTTGGGTAATTCCTCGTTGTACTCGCTCAAGGCGTTGTCCAGCAGCAGCAAGGCCTCCGTTTTCAACAACTCAAACCCGGGGATGCTGAGCTCGCCGCCCAAATTGAACAATTGATGCTGCACTTCCACCAGCAATTCGCGCAAGCTGGCAGACATCTCCTCGCACAGCAGCACGCCAATGTGTGAATTGAGTTCATCCACCTCGCCCATGGCGTGCACACGCAAACTGTTTTTGCTGACCCTCCGGTTGTCGCCCAGGCCGGTGGTGCCGTCGTCGCCGGTGCGGGTGGCTATTTGAGTGAGTCGGTTGCCCATGGTGATGTTCCTTTTGTTCAGCGCATTGTCTCAGCAGAGCCGGAAGTCGGCTACGCTTGCGGTTTTATGAGGTTTTATCTATGAGTGTCACCAATGCAGTAGGCGTAATAGGTTTAGGCGCCATGGGACGCGGCATGGCCAGCAGCTTAAGACGCGCAGGCTTCGCGGTTCATGTGTGTGATGCCCGCCCGGGTGCGGCTGCCGAATTCGCCGCTGATGGCGGCGTGGCATGTGCAACCCCCGCCGTGGTGGCTGCGACTTGCCCGGTGGTGATCAGTGTGGTGGTGAATGCGGCACAAACCGAATCCGTTTTATTCGGTGACCACGGCGCGGCTGCCGCCATGGCGGCGGGCAGCGTGTTTGTGATGTGCTCTACCGTGGACCCGAACTGGTCTATCGCTTTGGAAGCCCGCTTGCAGCAACTGGGTTTGCTGTACTTGGATGCACCCATTTCCGGCGGCGCAGCCAAATCGGCCAGTGGCCAAATGACCATGATGACTTCCGGCACGCCTGCGGCCTACGCGCTTTGCGAACCCATGCTCAACGCCATGGCCGCTTCTGTTTACAAGCTGGGTGACAAAGCGGGCGCTGGCAGCAAGGTCAAAATCATCAACCAATTGCTCGCCGGTGTGCATATCGCGGCCGCCGCCGAAGCCATGGCACTGGGACTGCGTGAAGGCGTGGACGCGGCTGCTTTGTATGAAGTCATCACCCACAGCGCGGGTAACAGCTGGATGTTTGAAAACCGCATGGCGCATGTGCTGGCAGCTAATTACACGCCGCTGTCTGCGGTGGATATTTTTGTCAAAGACTTGGGGCTTGTGCTGGACATGGCGCGCGCCAGCAAATTTCCACTACCGCTCTCGAGCACCGCGCACCAGATGTTCATGCAAGCCAGCACCGCCGGGTTTGCCAAAGAAGACGACAGCGCGGTGATCAAAATTTTCCCCGGCATCACGCTGCCAGCCAAAGCCTGATTTTTTGTTCAGCTGCGCTGCTTTTCATCAATCATCGAGCGGGTTTACGCCTTGTGTCAACACGCCCTGCTCTGCTTAGAATGTATCTCTACAGGAGTACGCCGCCATGAATGCACCAACCACCGCCCAACATCTGATGCCCGTCATTGCCCTGCGCGAAGTGCCTCAGGTTTTAATCGACACGCTGAAAGCGCATTTCGGCGACAGATGCTCCACCGCCTTGTCGGTGCGCGAACACCACGGGCGTGACGAGTCTGCCTACACCACGGTGCCGCCTCCTGCGGCAGTGGTGTTTGCCGAGAGCACGGCCGACGTGTCATTCGCGGTGAAGCACGCCAACGAACATTCGGTACCCGTTATCCCCTTTGGCATCGGCTCCTCTCTTGAGGGCCATTTGCTCGCGGTTCAGGGCGGCATCAGCATTGATGTTTCGCGCATGAAAAAGTTGCTCAGCATCAACCCTGAAGATTTGACGGTCACCGTGCAACCCGGCGTGACCCGCAAACAATTGAACGAAGAAATCAAAAG
>CAMDJS010000026.1 GCA_945900685.1 Bordetella parapertussis | reverse complement strand
ACCGTCTTCAACCATTGCACGCCCAAGCCTTGCAGCGTGGATTCGATGGTCATGTTGGTGTGCGACAAACTGCTGTGTTTGTCGGTGGCGGCTTGCTTCTCGGCTTCCATCGGTGTGGAGATGATGTCTTGCGTGCCGGTGGCCGAGGTATAGCCATTTTTGAAAATCAACAACACCGCGTCATCGCCGTTGAACAGCGCACTTTGCACGCCGGTGAGCAAACCGTTGTGCCAGAAACCACCGTCACCCATGATGGCCAGTGTGCGCCTTTGCATCATCGGCGACACACCGGCGCGGCTGGCCAGGCTCATGCCGTAACCCAGTATTGAATGCCCGGTGGAAAACGGCTCAAACGTGCCCAAGGCGTGGCAGCCGATGTCGGCGGCAATATGCAAATCACCAATCTCTTGCTGCACCAGTTTCAATGCAGAAAACACCGGACGCTCAGGGCAACCTATGCAAAAGCCAGGCGGGCGCGCAGGCAAGGCCTGGCCGAGTGCTTTGGCCACATCGGCGCGGCGTTGCTGTAAATCAGCTAACCATTGTTGACCGCTGTGCGCGCTGTCTGCGGACACATATTGCGCGATGAAAGGCGACAAGCCCGAGGTGATGGCTTCGACGTTGTATTCACCGGCACCGGGCAACATGTCTTTGCCGTGCAGTGGGGTGTGTATGCCGCGTCGGCGCAGTTGTGTGGCTATGTCTTGTTCAATGTACTCGGGTTGGCCTTCTTCCACCACCAGCACCGCGCGTTTGCCTTGGCAAAAGTCAATGATCTGATCAGGCACCAGCGGGTAGGTGACATTGAGTACCAACATGGGAATGTCGCAGTCGCCGAAAGCATTTGCCAGCCCCAGCAATTGCAAACTGCGCAACACGCTGTTGTACAAACCGCCTTGCACGATCAAACCTAAATCAGCATGTTTCTTGCCGGGCGTGAACTCGTTCAAACCGTGTTTCACAATGTACTCACGCGCCGCAGGAATACGTTCTTCGAGCTTGCGTTTTTCCTGTTTGAAAGTGACCGGCGGATGCGCCAAGCGCATGTAATCGAACTTGGCAGGTTCGGCCATCAGGTGGCGCGTGGACACCGCCGGTGCGCGGTTGGTTTTGGCGACAAAGCTGCCGCGCACATGACAAGCGCGAATGCGTAATTCCAAAATGCACGGCATGTTCGATGCCTCAGACAAAGCGAAACCGTGTTCGACCATGTCGACCATGCGGCTCAAATCCGGGCGCGGGTCCAGCAAACACAGCGTGCTTTTCAGCGCATACGCATGCGTGCGTTCTTGTATGACGGAGGCGCCTTCGCCATAGTCTTCGCCGACCACAATCAACGCGCCGCCGACCACGCCGGGCGAAGCCAAATTCGACAAAGCATCACTGGCCACGTTGGTACCGACGATGGATTTCCAGGTGACCGCGCCGCGCAAGGGGTAGTGGATGCTGGCGCCGAGCATGGCCGCAGCCGAGGCTTCGTTAGAGCATGCTTCCACATGCACACCGAGCTCTTGCATCAGTGGTTTGGCTTGCACCATCACGTCCAGCAAATGCGACACCGGTGCGCCTTGGTAACCGCCGACATAGGCCACGCCCGATTGCAACAAGGCTTTGGTGACCGCCAAGATGCCTTCGCCGTGAAAACGCTCGCCGTCCTTTAAGCGCAGTGACTTGATTTCTTCAACAAATGAAACTTCCAAACGGCTACTCCCTGTGAATGCCTGAGCTTGCTTTCGGCGCTGCTGGTCAGGACCATCATAGAAGACGCGGCTGCGTGTTAGATTTGACGCATGACTTCCTCTGACAACACACAACCCCGATTGACTTCACTCGCCCACGGCGGCGGCTGCGGCTGCAAGATCGCGCCCGGCGTGCTGCGCGACATCCTCTCGAACATGAAAGGCTTTGCGCTGCCGCCGCAGTTGCTGGTTGGCATTGACACCTCGGATGATGCGGCGGTGTATTTGCTCAACGACCAACAAGCGCTGATTGCTACCACCGATTTTTTCATGCCGGTGGTGGACGACCCGTTTGACTTCGGACGCATCGCCGCGACCAACGCCATCAGCGATGTGTACGCCATGGGCGGCACACCTATTTTTGCGCTGGCGCTGGTCGGCATGCCCATCAATGTGCTGAGCACGGACACTATTGGCCAGATATTGGCCGGTGGACAAAGCGTGTGTCAGGCCGCAGGCATTCCGATCGCAGGCGGCCACAGCATCGATTCGGTGGAACCGATTTACGGTTTGGTGGTGCTGGGTTTGGCGCACCCGAGCCGCATCAAGCGCAATGCGTCTGCGCAGGCAGGCGATGTGTTGGTACTGGGTAAACCGCTGGGCGTGGGCGTTTTGTCTGCGGCCTTGAAAAAAGAGCAACTCTCCGCTGAGGGCTATGCACAAATGATCTCCACAACGACGCGCTTGAACACGCCCGGCCCGGAACTCGCAGCCATTGACGGCGTGCATGCCTTGACCGATGTCACCGGTTTTGGCCTTGCCGGTCATGCGCTGGAGCTGGCGCGCGGCTCGGGCGTGGATGTGCATATTGATTGGGCGACAGTGCCATTGCTCGACGGCGTGCGCGAACTGGCGCAACAAGGCCACATCACCGGCGCGTCAGCACGCAACTGGAGCGGTTACGGCGCGGATGTGCAACTGCCCGCCAGCGGTTTTGATGCGATTGACCAAGCTTTGTTGAGCGACCCGCAAACCAGCGGCGGTTTGCTGGTCAGTTGTGCGCCGGGCGCAGTGAAAGCGGTGATGGATGTGTTTGCCAAACACGGTTTCGCGCAGGCGGCGGCGGTGGGGCAGGTGGCCCCTCTAACAGGTGAACGCCCGGGCTTGAAAGTTTCCAATTAACTATTCATCAATATTTGTAAGCCATTGAAAATATTGGTAAAATGTAAATTTTATCTATTCAGAAATCTATTCAATGGACAGTCTTTACGAGTTCGCTGAGCGTGTACTCCACGTGCTGCACCAAGTAGGTGGTGTTGGCACCAGCACAGAGTTGCAAACCCGTTTGGGCTTGAGTCAGCCTACGGTGTCACGCGCCTTGTCTGCGCTGGTCAAGCAAGGCCGCTTGCTCAAAGTCGGTGCTGCGCGGTCGCAGCAATACCTGTTGCCGCGCCATATTGAAGGTGTGGGCTCGCAAATTGGCATGGTTCGCGTCGACACGCAAGGGCGAGTCAGTCCGTTTGCCCGCATGGTGGCGCTGCCGGGTGGGCGTTTCTGGGTGAAAGAAGCCGATGGCCTGACCCAAATACACGATGGCTTGCCTTGGTTTTTGGATGACATGCGACCGCAAGGCTTCATGGGTCAGACTTTTGTGCAAAACCACCCCGAGCTGTCTTTGCCCGCCGATTTGCGCCATTGGAACGACGATCACGCGCTCAAAGCCATGGTGCTGGCCGGGGACGATTTGCCGGGCCATTTGATCGTGGGCGAGCAAGCCCTGGCCGGCTATCTCAGCGGGGTCAGACAAACTGCCGTGGTGCAACAACCCGAGGTGGACTATCCCCGACTGGCCCTGCTCGCCATGCAAGGCGCGCAACCGGGTTCATCGGCGGGTGGCGAACAGCCGAAGTTTTCCGCCTTGGTAAACGGACAGGCCATGCTGGTCAAGTTTTCCCCGTCGGGCAATGCACCCGGGGATGAACGCAGCCGTGACTTGCTGGTGTGCGAGCACATTGCATTGCAGACTTTAGCGGCAGCGGGATTGCCAGCCGCCGAGTCGCAGATTGTGATCGCAGGCGGGCGTGTGTTTTTGCAGTCACGGCGATTTGACAGAACAGACAAAGGCCGCATAGGCATGGTGTCGCTGCTGGTGTACGACGCCCAGTATGTGGGTGAAATGGATAACTGGTCAGCAACAGCACAGCGTATGGCGGCGCGCCAATTGATGACCTCGCAGGACGCACAACAACTGCAATTGCTGGAAGCCTACGGCTTGTTGATTGCCAATACCGACAGACATTACGGCAATATTTCGTTTTTGCTGGAGGACGACGATTGGCGCTTATCGCCTACCTACGACATGTTGCCGATGTTGTATGCGCCTGTGAAAGGTGAATTGGTAGAGCGTGATTTTGCTGCCCGGAAATTACAACCGAGCTCTCAAACCCTGGTGGTGTGGCCGCAAGCCAAGCAATTGGCGCAACAGTTTTGGCAAAGCGTTGCCGCCGATATGCGCGTGTCAGACGCTTTTAAAGTCTTGGCTCAGGCAAACGCAGAAGTCGTTGAAAAGCTGTGAGGCTGTTCAGTCCGCATACCCGGGATTGACCCGGTCCAGCACCCGCATCATGGCTTCGAAATACAGGCGTTCGCGCTCAGCGATCGGGTGGCGGTCATTCGGTGAGCGTTGCAGCACTTCGGCCACCACTTGCTCGCTCATGACTTCCAGCGTTTCGCCGGTGCTCATGGCCAGCACTTGGGTTTGGCAGGCTTTTTCCAATTTGTACAAACGGCGGTAAGCCTGCGCCACGGTGTTGCCGACCGTCACCACACCATGGTTTTTCAGAAACATGACTTGTTTGTCTTGCAGCAATGCAGCCAGGCGTTCGCCTTCGTCCATGGTTTTGGCCAGACCGGTGTAATGGTCGTCATACGCGATGCGGTTGTGGAAAAACGCAGCGGTTTGGCTGGCGGCAAGCAGCCGGTTGTTTTTCAACATATTGAGTGCCGTGGCCCAAGGCTGGTGGGTGTGCAGCACCACCTTGGCGCCGGTGATGCGGTGCAGCGGAGCGTGTATGCATTGGGCTGAAAGTTCGACCACGCCTTTTCCCTCAAGTGTTTCTCCGGCGTCGTTGAACACAAGCATGTCGCTGGCGCGTGCCTCGGACCAGTGCAGGCCATAAGGCAGCAGCAAATACTGGTCAGTGCGCCCGGGCACGATCATGGTGAAGTGGTTGTCTATGCCTTCTTCCAAGCCGTCGAGCACCGCCAGTCGCAGGGCGGCGGCCAGATGCACTTTGGCTTGCCAAATGGGGTCGATAGCCGATGAGGTGGGAAGCGTATGAACCGACATGAGCGACTTTCAGGTATTGCCAAACAGATGTCGAGAATAACTGAAATTATTTTTTTCGCCACGGCGGCGCGCTGGCGTGGCGGTGCTTGGCCTCTTGCGCACGCAATGCGGCGTCATATGCGCTTTGCGCCCACGCGGCGGCCAACTCACGGTCATCCAAAATGACATCGGGGGCGCTCCAGTAAGACAGTTGCACTTGCTTGCCGCGTTGCACAAAGCCAAAGGCTTGGCAGCCTTGGTCGGTGAATTGAGCGCGGTTGTGGGCATCGGTTTTCAAATACAAACGGCCTTGCGCGTACAAACCGAACATCAAACCATCCCGGTAAATGCCATGCGCCCCGAACATGCGGCGGGTGGTGATCTGGCCGAAACCGGCGAACACTTCGTGCAAATAGTCGATGAAGTCGCTCATGTCGGCTGTCGGTGGGGCGATGTAAAACGAAAAGCAGGCATGAAGCATTATTCATGGTTGGGCGCGGAAATAAAAAAGCCACGCAGTGCGTGGCTTTGGGGGAAGCTGGAAATGATCAGAACTTGAACACCACGCCGACGCTGCCTACGGTAGCAGAGGGGGTGTAATCATAACTATCCGAACCTTTTTTATAGTTAAATTTGCTGTAATTAACTTGTTTGATTTCGGTTTCCAAAAAAGTGGTTTTGTTGATCTCTGTGCGTAAGCCTGCGCCATAGCCGAAACCAGAAACCGATTGATCAAACTTTAAGCCAGTGATACCTGAATTAAATTTCCCAGCCTCGTAAGACAGTTTCACATAGGCCAGTGTTTTGTCATTCAGCATCATGCCAGGTGCAGCAGATAAAGACCAAGAATTTTTAATTTTTGCATTCTCACCAGATGCCTTACCCACTGATAAATCTGTGGCGTTGTAATTGATACCTAACAAAACCAACACATCGTTGCCCATGTCAAATCCATAGCCGCCGTGCAATCTGAATCCTAAGGATGACCCACCCAAAATGGTTTCTTTTTCGCCAACTTCTTGAATTTTTGTCGACCCCCCATTCATGGTGACACTGACCCCTGCCTCAGGCCCTGCAAAATTACCTGCCATGGAAGCCGTAGACACCAGTGCCAAGCCCAGCAGCGAAGTTTTAATTAAAGAATTCATTTGGAAGTTCCCTTTGGTTAAAAAGAAAACATTTTCCAAGGAATAAATTTTTAATCAACCCATAAAGTATTCATAAACGCACGACTAACGCTGAAAACGCGTTGGAATAGATTAAAAAACCACAAACAGCGGCCTAGGCCTTGTGCTCCGCCTTGTCCGCCAACGCCTTTTCCGCCTCCACCTTCAGCGCAAATTCAGCCCGCAAAGCACGCAGTTTTTCGCGCGGGTCTTCGCGGGTCGTGGCTTGTTCCAGCGACATCTCGGCAATGAATCGGCTGGGCATGGCGTTCACCATCTCGCGGCCTTTTTTGCGGCGCTTGCTCCAACTCACCACCAGGCTGCGCTGCGCACGGGTGATGCCCACATACATCAGCCGGCGTTCTTCTTGGATGCGGGTCAGGTTCATCGCGTCTTGTTGCAGGCTGACGCCGTCTTCTTCGGGTTTGAACGGCAGCAGGCCTTCATTCACCCCGGCCAACACCACATGCGGCCACTCCAGTCCTTTGGCCGCGTGCAAGGTGGACAAGGTGACCACGTCCTGGTCTTTCTCGCGGTCGCTCAAGGTGGACAACAGCGCAATGGTTTGCGCGACTTCCAACAGCGATTTACTTTCACTGGCCAAGCTGACCCCGGCGGTGTCGTCTATTTCGCCGCCGCAACGCTTGGCCATCCAATCGACAAAATCCAGCACATTCGTCCAACGCGCCGCCGCCAGTTTTTCGCTGTCTTCGCCGTCGTACAAATGCTTTTCGTAATCGATGTCTTTCAGCCATTGCAGCAGCAGTGCCAGCGCGGCTTCACTGCCTTGCGTGTGTGTGGCGCGGTATTGCAAATCGTTCACTTCATTGCCAAAGGCTTGCAAGCTGCCCACCGCTTTGGACGGCAGTGCCGCACCCAGCGAATGGCTGAACACCGCTTCGAACATGCTGATCCGGTATTGCGTGGCAAATTCGCCCAACTTTTGCAGCGTGGTGTGGCCGATGCCGCGCTTGGGCGTGGTGACGCAACGCAAAAACGCCGGGTCGTCGTCGTTGTTCACCCACAGGCGCAACCAGGCGCACAGGTCGCGTATTTCTGCACGGTCAAAAAAACTTTGTCCGCCCGAGACTTTGTAGGGAATCGCGGCTTTGCGAAACGCTTTTTCCAGCACGCGGGACTGATGGTTGGCGCGGTACAGCACTGCGAAATGTTTCCAATCGCGCCATTGGCCCAAACCCACGCCGGTGTCGCTGCCCGCTCTCAAACTTTGTATGCGAAGCACGATGCGCTCGGCTTCGTGCTCCTCGTTATCCGCGTCAGACAAACGCACCGGCTCGCCCGCACCGAGTTCGGAGAACAGTTTTTTCGGATAGAGCTTGGGGTTGGGCCCGATGACGTTGTTGGCCGCTTGAAGAATGGCACCGGTGGAGCGGTAGTTTTGCTCCAGCTTCACCACTTTGAGTTGCGGAAATTCAATAGGCAGTTTTTGCAAATTGTCCAAGGTCGCACCGCGCCAGCCGTAGATGGACTGGTCATCGTCGCCCACGGCGGTGAAGCGGGCCCGCTCACCCACCAGCAGTTTGAGCATTTCATACTGCGTGGCGTTGGTGTCTTGGTACTCGTCGACCAGCACATGGCCCATTTGCTGTTGCCATTGCAGGCGCACGTCCTCGTGTTGTTGCAGCAGTTTCAGTGGCAAGCCGATCAGGTCGTCAAAGTCCACGCTTTGGTAAGCCGTCAGACGCTCTTTGTAACGCGCCATGATGCGTGCGGTGATCCGTTCGTTGTCTGTCGTGGCTTGGGCGTCGGCCATGGCCGCGTTCAAGCCTTGGTTTTTCCATAAGCTGATCGCCCATTGCCATTGGCGTGCGGTGGCCAAGTCCGAGCTGCCACCGGCGTCTTTCAAAATCGAAGTCACATCGTCGGTGTCGAGGATGCTGAAATTTTTCTTCAACCCCAGCGCGTCGCCGTTTTGTCTCAACATGCGCACGCCCAAAGCGTGGAAAGTGCAGATCAATACTTTTTGTGCTTCGCGCCCCACCAACTGCTTGGCGCGTTCGCGCATTTCAGCCGCGGCTTTGTTGGTGAAGGTGATGGCGGCGATGCGCTCGGGCTCCAGCCCCAATTGGATCAAGTGCGCGATTTTGTGCGTGATGACGCGGGTTTTGCCGGAACCGGCACCGGCCAGCACCAGACACGGCCCTTGCACATGGTGAACCGCTTCGAGCTGAGGGAGATTGAGTGAAGCAGACATGCAGGTGACAGATGGGTGCGCGTGGCAGGCAAAGCCGGTGATCATAGCGAGGACAATCTTCCCCATGCTGACTATTCTCTCGGTGACCTTTCCTTTTTTCGCGCTGGTGTTCGCCGGTTACTTGGCGGCACGGCGCGGGTGGCTGCCGCTGGCCGCCATTCCTGGGCTCAATGCCTTTGTGTTGTATTTCGCCTTGCCGTGCATGTTGTTTCGCTTTGGTGCCAGCACGCCCGTTGCGCAGTTGTTCAATCCGTCTGTTGCGCTGTTGTATGCCTTGAGCGCAGTCAGCATGCTGTGCATCGGTGCTTTTTTGTTGCGCCGCCAGCAACTCAATTGGAATGACACCGCTTTCGGCACCATGGCGGTGGCGTTTCCCAACACGGGTTACATGGGCTTGCCCTTGTTGCTCAGCTTGTTCGGCCCGCCCGCGGTGGGCGCGGCCATCGTCACTATTTTGGTGGACGTGCTGTTCACCAGTTCGGTTTGCATCGCCATGTCAAGGCTGGACCACGCAGAAAAACACGGTGTGCGCAGCGCCGGTTTGCAAGCCTTGAAAAGCGTGGTCAGTATTCCGCTGACATGGGGCATTGCTTTGGGCGCCTTGTTTTCTGCCAATGCTTGGGGCTTGCCTTTGATGGTGTTACAAACCGTCGACTTGATGGCGGCCGCTGCGCCCCCCGTGGCCTTGTTCACCATTGGTGCTGTGTTGGTGCGACCTGCAGGCGCGCAGCCTTTGCGTTGGTTGACTTGGCAGACCGGCGGCGTTGACATGGTGTTGACCACGGTGAAATTGCTGGTGCATCCTTTGTGGGTGTTGGCTTTGGCTTGGTTGTTGGTGCAAGCCGGATTGCCCTTGCCCGCCGAAGCCTGGGGTGCGGCGGTGTTGGTGGCTGCCTTGCCAAGTGCCAGCAACAGCGCTTTGTTGGCAGAGCGTTTCGGCGCGGACAGCGCCCGCATTACCCGGGTGATCTTGCTCACCACGGTTTTGGCGTTTCCCAGTTTTTCGGCCTGGGTTGCGTTCTTCAAAACATAATTGATTGCATGCATGTCGATAACCGCAGCATGGCGAAAAAGACTGCATTGCCAACCGGGCGGTGCACCTTAAATGACCAGCGGGTCGACATCCATGGCCCAGCGGATCACGGCTTTGTGCTGGTTGCGCAGGTCTTGCAAATCCTGTTGCCAATGGCTTAAAAAAGCCTGCAATGCACGGCGCGAATGCGATTCGACCAGCATTTGCGAACGCTCGACATTGGCCACGCGTTGCAAGCTCATCGGTACCGCCGGGTAAATCGTCACCGACAAACCTTGCGCTTGCAACCACGCCTGCCCGCTTTCGTTGGCGGCGTTTAAAAAGGCTTGCGCCGCTTCTTGCGTGCGCGCTTCGGCACGCAACAAGGCTTGAAAGCTGAAAGGCGGCAAACCGGCCTGACTGCGTTCGGTCAGTTGTTGGGCGGCGAATCCGGCGAAATCGTGTTGCTTCAAACTTTCAAACAGCGGGTGCGCCGGGTGAAAAGTTTGCACCCACATTTCACACGGCTGTTCGCGCGAGAGTTCAGCATCCCGCCCGGCGCGACCGGCTGCTTGCAACAACAAAGCAAACAAACGCTCGGGCGCGCGAAAGTCGGCGCTGAACAAAGCACCGTCCGGGTTGAGCGCAGCGACCAGCGTCACGCGTCTGAAGTCGTGTCCCTTGGCCACCATTTGCGTGCCGACCAACACATCGACGTCGCCGTCATGCACCTCGGCCAGTTGGCGCACCAGTTCGCCTTTGCCGCGCGTGGTGTCGGCATCGATGCGCGCGATGCGCAAAGGCATGCCGTCCGGGCGCTTCATGTCATGCAGCAACTCGGACAGATGTTCTTCGATTCTTTCCGTGCCATGGCCCAACGCGCCGATGTCTTGGTTGCCGCAGGAGGGGCAGGCGCGCGGCACCGGCTGCGTCAGGCTGCAATGGTGGCAGCGCAGGCTGCGGTCAGATTTGTGAAACACCCGGTAAGCGCTGCAATGCGGGCATTCGCTTTTCCAACCGCAGGCTTGGCAATGCAATACCGGTGCATAGCCGCGCCGGTTCAGCAACACCAGCACTTGCTCGCCTTGCGCGAGACGCTCGCGCATGGCATCCAAAAGTGGTGCAGACACCAAGGTTTTGCGCGGTTGTTTGCCCATGTCGACCCGGCGCAGCACCGGCAATTGCCCCGAGCCTATGCGGCTGGGCATGGACAAACGGACATAGCGCGGCGCGGCCTCACCGGCCACCGGTTCGCGGCTGTGGTGCCAACTCTCCAGCGACGGTGTGGCCGAACCCAGAATGACTTGCGCGCCTTCCAGCTGTCCCCGGTAAACCGCCAAATCGCGGGCCGAATAGCGCGCGCCTTCTTGCTGTTTGTAGCTGGGGTCGTGTTCTTCATCGACCACGATCAATTTCAAATGCGGAATGGATGCCAACACCGCCAGCCGCGTGCCCAGCACCAAGCGCGCTTGGCCGGTGTGGGCGGATAGCCAACTGTTCAAACGCTGCGCCGGTGTCATGCCGCTGTGCATGGACACAATGGCAGCCTTTCCCAAGTGCGTAAAACGGGCACGCACGCGTTCTTCCAGTTGCGGCGTCAGGTTGATCTCTGGCACCAGCATCAGCACCTGGGCTTGCTCGTCAGCTGCCAACACCTCGGCGGCGCGGCGCAAATACACCTCGGTTTTGCCGCTGCCCGTGTTGCCGTGCAGCACAAAAGGGCCGGGTTCTTGCGCCATGCGTGCCAGAACCGTTTCTTGTTCCGGCGTCAAAGCTGGCGCGAAGGCATCTGCTGGCGTGGCAGTGACCACCTCTTGGGCTCTGCCGCGTTTCGTCAATTTACGCGCGAGCTGGAGTTGGCTCACGTCCCGAAGTTGCGGCGGCAGGCTGCCAATGGCGAATTCGCCGATCGAGCGTTGGTAATAGCTGGCTGCAAACGTCATCAAATCCAGCCACTTCGCCGACAACACCGGAATGCCCGTCAAGGCTTCGGTCAGTGGTTTGAGTTGCTGGTGGGCCGGCAAAGCCGATGCCTGACCCGGCCAAACCAGTCCCAAGGTTTCGCGTTGTCCCAAGGGCACCCGCACCAAGGTACCCGGCGGCAACAGTTGCTCGCTTTGGTAAACCAAAGGGCCACTTATTCGACTGTACGCTGGTGTGGCAACCATGACAGGCAAAAGTTGCTGCATGTTAATACCCTAGTTGCGCGTCGATATTCATGAAAAACTTCATTTAACCGCCTAAGTGCTTGATTGACAAGGGTTTTGAAAACGATCCCAAATTTCTGTGGATAACTTTGTTGACAGCTTGCCTGTGGGAGGCAGAAAGCCCGATAAATCAAGGCCTTTAACACAATGCCCGAAAAATCGGCAGACTATTGATTCGTTCAAAATCAAGGGGTTACAAAAAAACCAAGCGAGTGAAATTTTTTTTCTAATGTATGCCCTAGGTATAGGAAGGAATTAATTTTTGTGCATAAGTTCACTTGATGCCAGCGAAAGTTGTCATTGCCGGATCATTGATTCGCCACTCGCATGGCCTTGGAATGGCCGTGAACCGCATCCACCAAGGCACTGACATGTTCGGGCGGCGTGAACTGGCTGATGCCGTGACCCAGGTTGAAAATATGGGTCGGGCCGGTGGTTGTGGTGTCGGTATGGGGTTTGCCGAAGCTGTCCAGCACACGGTGCACCTCGGTGGCGATGTGTTGGGGCGGCGCAAACAAAATGTTGGGGTCGATATTGCCTTGCAAGGCCTTGCCCGGACCGCCTATCTCTCCGCCGACCAGCTGGCGCGCCGTGCCAAGGTTCATGGTCCAGTCCAAACCCAATACTTCGCAGTCCAGGTGCTTCATCTCGGGCAGCCACAAGCCGCCGCCTTTGGTGAACACGATACGCGGGATGATGTGGCCGTCGTGGCTGCGCTTGAGTTGGGCCAGCACGCGCTCGGTGTAAGCCAAACTGAATTGTTGGAAGGCGCCGTCAGCCAGCACACCGCCCCAGCTGTCAAACACCATCACGGCCTGCGCGCCGGCGTCGATTTGGGCGTTCAAATAAGCGGCGACCGAATCGGCGTTGATCGCCAGAATGCGGTGCATCAGGTCCGGGCGGCTGTACATCAGTGACTTGACCAAACGGTAATCGTCCGAACCGCCACCTTCGACCATGTAGCAGGCCAGCGTCCAGGGGCTGCCGGAAAAACCGATCAGCGGTACCCGGCCGTTCAAGGCTTTGCGAATAGAGGTAACCGCGTCAAACACGTATTGCAGTTTGTGCATATCCGGCACGGCCAAGGCGTCAACAGCAGCCTCGTCGCGCACCACTTTTTCAAACTTCGGTCCTTCGCCTAGGGCAAAACTCAGGCCCAGGCCCATGGCGTCGGGCACGGTGAGGATGTCTGAAAACAAAATGGCGGCGTCCAACGCATAGCGGTCCAGCGGTTGCAGCGTGACCTCGGTGGCGTAATCCACGTTGGTGGCCAAGCCCATGAAACTGCCGGCCTTGGCTCGCGTGGCGCAGTATTCTGGCAAGTACCTGCCAGCCTGGCGCATCAGCCAGACGGGGGTGTGATCGGTGGCCTGACGCAGGCAGGCTTTGAGGAAGCTGTCGTTGAGTAGTGGGGTAGTCATGCAGATATTGTGACAGGGTAAATTGATACTTTGTCTCGGGTGTATTACCCATTTGTCTGCGTTCAAAGTTTGAACACACGCTTGGCTTTGCTGCTGCTCTCTAAGTTTGAAGACACGCTTTGCTTTGCTGCGGCTCTCGAAGTTTGAAGACACGCTTGGCCGACCCATCCGGTGTGCTTTTTTTCTGCGCTTTCGCTCGAAAAAAACACCCCCTCCGAGTCGGCCTGAAGTGATGTTTTAGGCGTCAGATTTAATTGGAACCTGACCCCGATTTACCGATTTTTACTTTCGGAGAAAACGTCGAGCGGACAAACGACATGGCGGGCGGGCCGACGCGAGCGTTGCCGCTTAGCGGCGGTGAGCGGCGACCGAGCCGGCATGGCGTGAATTAATTGGAACCTGACCCCAATTTTTTTAATTGGAACCTGACCCCAATTTTTTATTAATTGGAACCTGACCCCAATTTTTGAAGCGCCCGCAACACCAAGTCCGGCGACAACAACTCCGACAACACTTGCGGCGGCTTGCCCGGCACATGCAACACATACACCGGCACCCCGCTGCGCCCCAAGGCGGTCAACGCCTTGCTGATCGCCGGGTCTTGGCGCGTCCAATCTGCTTGCAATAACAAGACATTGCGATCCGCAAATGCTTGCAACACCTGCGCGTTACGCAGCGTCGATTGTTTGTTCACCTGACAAGTCACACACCAGGCTGCAGTGAAATCCACAAACACAGGCTGGCCTTGTTGCAAGGCGGTTTGCACTTTTTGCTCAGACCAACTTTGCCACTGTTCCTCAGACTTGGCCACCGTGCTTTGCGCATCAGAACCAGTCTGCCACAAGGGCTGAGACAGCCAAACCAAGGAAAGCAAAGCTGCAATGAAAAAACCGCTTAACCAATGGCGCAAATACACCGTCAAACTCAACGACCAGACCAAACCCGTGAACAACACTAAAGCCGCCAGCCACAAGGCCGCCGCCTCTGCGCTGGTTTGCCGGGCAAATACCCACAGCAACCAAACCACGGTCAACCACATCGGGAACGCCAGCGCTTGACGCAACACCTGCATCCACGTACCCGGTCGGGGCAACCAGTTGGCTGTCGCCGGAAGCCATGCGCTGAGCGTGAACGGCAAAGCCAGCCCCACACCGAGAAACACAAAAATCAACACGCCTTGCCAAGCCGGTAAGGTGAACGCCACACCAACAGACGCGCCCATGAACGGTGCGGTGCAAGGCGCCGCCACCACCACCGCCAATACGCCGGAGAGAAAAGCATCTGCCAGCGGGTGACGCGCCAGTTGCACCGCCAAGTTCCCGCTCCAGTTGCCGCGTATTTCCAACAAGCCCGCCAAGTTCAACGCAATCAAGGTAAATAGCAGCGACAAACCGGCGACCAGCACAGGCGACTGCAATTGAAAGCCCCATCCCAATTGAGAGCCCGCTGCGCGCAAGCCCATAACCAGCAGCGCCAACGCAAGCATGCTCACCAACACACCGGCGGCATAGGCAGATCCGATGCCGCGTCGCTCGGCTGCGCTGGCGTTGGTTTTGCTGAGCGACAACACCTTGATGGCCAGCACCGGCAGCACGCAAGGCATCAAATTCAACAACAAGCCGCCGACCAAGGCGCCTATCAATGCGGTGAACAGCGCCACTGTGGAAGCAGGTGCCGGCGCATTAGCTAGAAAAGTGGGGGCGGATGAAACCACAGGCGCGACTGCTGCTTCTTTCGGCCAGGTGCCTTGAATATCCAGCCTCACTCGCCAGGCGGCGGTTGGGGTTTGGGTTTCGTCAACCAGCAACAAACCCAGTTGCCGGGGCTCGGTGCTGCGCATGAGGTGTAGCGGCGCGTTCATTTGCCAGACACCGTCTTGCCAACTGCCGCCGCCATTCAGGCCCAATCCGCTGGCCAGCACTTCAGACGATTGCGCATAGGCTTTCAAGGCATGGCCGTGTGCCTGTGAGGGCAAACCTTGGATGGACAGCTTCAAGCCTTGATCAACCAGTTCTGCTTTTTGCAGCGCAGGCGATAAAGCTTGGGGTTGGCTGCGAATCAAAGTTTCAAAGCTGTCGCTGTGGTCTGCGATGCTGCTTTGTGCGGATAACTTCAACACAAACTGGCCGGATTGCGGAATGCATTCCTGCTTGCACACCAACCAATCCGCTTGCAATCTGATCTCGTTATTGACGGCTTGGAAAGACTTGCTCACTTGCACAGGCACTGCCAGCAAGACCGTGTCTTCAAACCCGTGGTTGACCATGTTGCCCACCGGAATCATCCGGGGAATCGGCCACAGCAATTCTTCGGCTTTCATGCCCGGCGGTAGTTGCCAGTTGAGTTGCGTGGCCAGTCCGCTGTCGCCCGGGTTTTGCCAGTAAGTGTGCCAACCGGGTTGGTGCTTGATTTGCAGACCCACCCAAAGGGCTTGACCGGCTTGCACGCCTTGCGGTGCGAACGCCATCAACTCGGCGCGCACCTGCGGTGTGGTCACCACGGCAGAGGGTATGGTTTGTGCCAATGCGCAAGCACTGCTCAAAAGAAGTGTCAGGGCGTAAAAAGTGCGGCGAAAGTCAATCTTTAAGGCAAGCATAAAGCCCATGTTACCCAAGCCCTTAAGATGGCGTGCATGAAGGTATTACCGCGTTACTGGGCTGATTGCGTCAGCACCGATTTTTCCGAACTCGACCCGCTGCGCACGGTGGCGGTCTTGCCTTTGGGCGCGACCGAGCAGCACGGGCCGCATTTGCCGTTGTCGGTGGATACCGATTTGGTCAATGCCATGGTCAGTGCAGCGCTCACGCATTTGCAAGCGGCGGACCCGGTGTTGGTGTTGCCCACGCAAAGCGTGGGTTTGAGCAGCGAGCATTTGGCGTATGACGGCACGCTCAGTCTGTCACCGGCGCACCTCATTTCGCAATGGTGTGACATCGGCGAAGGCGTGGCGCGCACCGGCATCAAAAAATTGCTGATGTTCAATGCGCATGGCGGTAACGCCGGTTTGATGGACGTGGTCGCGCGTGAATTGCGCGGACACTGCGGCCTCACGGTTTTTTCAAGCCACTGGTACCAACTGCCTTTGGGTGACGCATGGGACGCATTTGGCGAACACGAACACCGCTTCGGGGTGCACGGCGGCGACATGGAAACCTCGCTGATGCTCGCGATCGCGCCGCACAAAGTGCGCATGGATGAGGCGCAGCATTTCGCATCTGCTTCTGAAGACCGTGCCGCAGGCTACAGCTTGCTGGGCGACGGCAAAAGCGCCAAACTCGGCTGGCATATACAGGACTACAACCCGCATGGCGCGGCAGGCAACGCCGCGTTGGCGACGGCTGACAAAGGTAAGGCTTTATTGGATGCTGCAGGTGCGCAACTGGCCAAACTTCTAGAAGAACTGGTGGCTTTTGAGCCGCTGATTTAAGACTTCATCGGGCATCACGCTGGCCTTTGATCAGGCTTAGCGGTTAATGCGGTGGTAGTGGTGTTGTCAGCCTGAGCACACTACGCTGGCCCTTTAATCAGGCTTAGCGTTTAATGCGTTACTTTTAGACTTTTTCAAAAACCTCAGGTGAATGTCACCCAATCCCGGTAAGCCTCAGCGTCTAAATGGTTGAGGGTGTTGAAACTGACCAGTGTGGTGCGCTTGGGGCTGTATACGCATTCGGTGACGGCGGTATTGCGAATGCGCATGTTCATCTCGACCATGCTCTCGGGCGGCGTGCCCAGCAATGTACCGACTGCCGTCGAAATAGGGCCGCCGCTGGACACGATCAATACATCTCCGGTGTGGTGCTGCCTGACATGCGCCAATGCGTCGCTGATGCCTTGCACAAAATCGAAAAAGGTCGGCATGCCCGCAGGCTGGGTGCGCCCGTGCATCCATTCGTGCAGACCTTTGCGCAGCAAACCGAAATGGTGTTTGTACAACTCGGGCGTGTTCGGTTTGGCCAGCGGTTCGGGGTGTATGCAGTGAATCACCGCCTCGCTGTTGTACTCGTTCAAACCGGGCCACACCAAGGCTTTTAACTCCGTGTCTTGCAAGCCTTGTTGAATACCTTCCCAAGTTTGGCGATGGCGTTTCAAGCTGCCGGTGATGACCGCTTCAAACTTCATGCCGCGCTCGCGCCAGTACTCGCCCAAGCGCACGCTTTGTTTCTGGCCTAAGGCAGACAGTTGGTCGTAATCATCTGCGCCGAAAGAGGCCTGCCCGTGGCGCACTACATATAAATTTCCCATGGGTAAGATTGTGGCGAAAAAAGCAGGCCACAACGGTCACGCCGGAGACCGGTTCAAACCTTGGTCGTTGCATGCACTGGCATTTTGCGGCCAATGAAAACAGTAGCCACCACCGCCAAACCAAAACCTATCGTCAACAAGTCCAAGGTTTCGCCCAGGATGGGAATGGCAAACAGCATGCCTAAAAAGGGTTGCAGCAATTGCACTTGGCTGACCTTGACTGTGCCGCCCAATGCCAATCCTCGGTACCAGGCGAAAAACCCAAGCCACATGGAGAACAGTGAAACATAAGCAAAGCCTGCCCAGGCAGACCATGGCACCGGATCAAGCGGCTGCGACAGCCAAGCCAACGGCAAGGTCAGCGGTAAAGAGATCACCAAAGCCCAACTGATCACTTGTTGAGCAGGCATCTCCGTAGACAGTCGCCCGCCCCAAACATAGCCAATCGCTCCCAGCGCCATGGCGGCCAACAGCATCAGGTCAGCGGTTTGCGGACACCAACCGGATTGACCGGACCTGAGGACTGCGAAACCCAAAACCAAACCGCATCCGCCGAATGCGCATAACCAAAACCCCATAGACGGGCGTTGCCGGTTGACCCGTGCTGCCAATGCCGCGGTGGCCAAGGGCAGCACGCCTGTGATCACGCTGGCATGAGCGGCGGGCACATAGCGCATCGCCAGCGAAGTCAGCAAAGGAAAACCAAACACCACACCGATAGAAACCATGCCCAGTGATTGACATTGTTTGAAATTGGGCGGCGCGGCTTTGACCCAAAAAAGGTAAGCCACAGACAGCAAACCCGCAACGGCTGCACGTCCGAAGGCGATGAAATAACCGGTCATAAATGGCGCATCAGGCGAGCCGACAGCCAAGCGTGTCACCGGCAAAGTCATAGAGAACATCACTACGCCGAGCAAGCCCAGCCAAAGGCCTTGAACTTCGTATTTGTTCACATAGGCACCCGTTGCCCCAGCGTTTCCCAGCGTTCCATGGCGGTCAGCATTTCATCGTCAATTTGCGTGATGCGCACCGCCATGTCGGCTGCTTTTTTGGGGTCAGACACATACAAACTGCCGTCTGCCAGCAAGCGGTTGAGCTTGGCTTGTTCTGCTTCGAGTTGCTCGATCAAGCCCGGCAGGCTGTCATATTCGCGCTGCTCTTTGAAGCTGAGTTTTTTAAGCGCAGTGGTTTTGGCTTGCACCTGAGTACCGCTGCTGGCTTTGCTGTTGGTGTCTGCGGTTTTGGTGTTGGTTTGCGTTTGCGCAGCCCAGGCTTTGGCGCGGTTCGATTGCGTTAACCAGTCTTGCACACCGCCCTCGTATTCGCGCCATTTAGCGTCGCCTTCAAAGGCAATGGTGCTGGTGACCACGTTGTCCAAAAACGCGCGGTCGTGGCTGACCAAAAACACCGTACCGTCGTAGTTTTGCAGCAATTCTTCCAGCAACTCCAAGGTGTCTATGTCCAAATCGTTGGTCGGCTCATCCAGCACCAGCACATTGGCGGGGCGCGCAAACAAGCGGGCCAGCAACAAGCGGTTGCGCTCACCGCCCGAGAGGCTTCGCACGGGAGAATTGGCGCGTGCGGGCGAAAACAGGAAATCGCCCAAATAGCTTTTGACGTGCTGGCGCTGGTTGCCGATCTCAATCCATTCGCTGCCCGGGCTGATGAAATCTTCCAGCGTGGCGTTCAGGTCCAGCGCATTGCGCATTTGGTCGAAATAAGCCACTTGCAAGTTGGCTCCTTGGCGCACTTTGCCGCTGTCGGGCAGCAGTTCTCCCAGGATCAACTTCAGCAAAGTTGTTTTTCCAGCGCCGTTCGGCCCGATCAAACCGACCTTGTCGCCGCGCAACAAGGTGGCACTGAAGCCATCCACGATTTTTTTTGCGCCGTAGGCGAGAGACACATCGGTCAATTCAGCCACGATTTTTCCGCTGGGTAAGCCGGCATCTACACTGGCCTTGACTTGGCCCATGGTGTTGCGCCTCGCTTGTCTGGCAGACCGCAGTTTTTCAAGACGCGCAATCCGTGCCACCGAGCGCGTGCGTCTGGCTTCTACACCGCGCCTGACCCAAACTTCTTCTTGCGCCAGCAACTTGTCTGCTTTGGCTTGCGTCACAGCTTCGGCGGCGAGCTCAGCTTCTTTGGTGAGCAGGTATTGCTGAAAATTGCCTTGGTAAGAATACAAATGCCCGCGATCCAGTTCGACGATGCGGGTGGACACGCGATCTAAAAAGGTGCGGTCGTGCGTGATGACCACCATGCTGCCCTTGAACTCGATCAGCAAATCTTCCAGCCACTGAATGCTGTCCAGATCCAGGTGGTTGGTGGGTTCATCTAACAGCAATATATCCGGCATGGTCACCAGCGCTTGACCCAGCGCAACCCGCTTTTGCATACCGCCCGATAGGCTGGAGATCAAAGCGTTGCCCTCAAGATGCAAGCGCTGCAAGGTTTCGGTGACGCGTTGCTCCCAGTTCCAGCCGTCTTGCAACTCGATGATGTTTTGCAAGCTGTCCAAATCACCAATGCCAGCCACGTATTGATCGAGCACGGTTTTTAATCCGGCCAAACCTTCGCTCACAGAATCAAAGACAGTGACATCCGGGTCTAAAACAGGCTCTTGAGCCACATAAGCAAGGTTCAGGTTTTGTTGAAATTGAATGACGCCATCGTCGAGATGCTCCCTACCTGCCAATATTTTCAGCAATGAAGATTTGCCTGTGCCGTTTCTACCTATGAGGCCGATACGTTCCGAGGTTTCTATGGATAAGGAGGTGCGATCGAGCAGAGGAACGTCGCCGAATGCCAGCTGAGCTGACTGCAAAGTGATTAAGGCCATGTGTTCATTATCAGACCAGCCGCGCAACGCGATTTGAGTGACCTTTGGGTAAAGTGTGACTGAATAGAAGCGGTGTTAAGTGGCCAACACAGCCAAAAAACCGTTGAAAAGCCAAGTCTGCAAGCTGGACAGTGAGAAATCACGGGCAAGCAGAATTATTTTTAGAGATAAAAACCAAGCCCTGACAAGGGTTTAGCGTATTGCGATGGGTGGCAACAAGAAATAAATCGCGAAGACTGGTGCAAACCCCGAAAAGTGCGCTATATTAGCTGGCTCAGCTTTTGAAAAGTGCTTCAAAAAAGCAGCGACAAAAGCAGGGAAAACCCCCAAGGTTTGACAGGGCATTAATAATCGTGTCATAATCGCAGGCTCCGCTGATCGCAGTGGCAGCAGATGAGAGATCATCAGGTTCATTAACAAATTACAGCCGATAAGCGTGGGCGTTTTAAGGCAATTGCCAAGGTTCTAGTAACCGAGTCGCAAGACTTAAAACGCTCATGAAGATAGAAGTGAAGTTCACTTCAATTCCGTTTTTAATGAGTGGCCTCGAAAGAG
>CAMDJS010000025.1 GCA_945900685.1 Bordetella parapertussis | reverse complement strand
CTTGCTCAGTGACCAGGCCGACGCAAGGCGCGGAACAGCGTTTGATCTGGTGCAGCAAACAAGGACGGGTGCGGTTTCTGAACACCGTGTCTTCGCAAGTGCGCAAGCGGAAGACTTTTTGCAACAGCTGTATGGCTTCACGCACCGCCCAGACACTGGGGTACGGGCCGAAGTAATCGTGTTGCTTGTCAACAGCGCCGCGGTAATACACCACGCGTGAAATGGCTTTGGGCGCGGGATGTCCTAAATCATCAGGTTCGGCGGATTTGGCCCGGGTGATTTTCAAATAAGGGTAGCTTTTATCGTCGCGAAACAAAATGTTGTAACGCGGTTTGAGGCTTTTGATTAAATTATTTTCCAACAACAAGGCCTCAGCCTCGGACCTGACCACCGTGGTTTCCATGCGGACAATTTTGGACACCATGTGCCCTATCCGAGTGCCATCATGGTTTTTTTGAAAATAACTACTGACGCGTTTTTTTAAATGGTTGGCTTTGCCAACGTAAAGAACTTGACCCTCAATGTCGTAGTATCTGTAAACGCCGGGCAGTGAAGGCAATGCCGCCACTTGCGACAATAATTCCTGAGAAAAAAGCGGTTGACTGTCGTCCGCAGGGTCGGTTTGACCTAAGCTCACAATGACATCACCATTGACCGGTGTTAGGCATGCTGACCCAGGGCTCTGCAGGGGGCAAAGGTTGACCGGCCTGCAACAGCTCTACAGAGATGTTGTCGGGTGATCTGACAAACGCCATATAGCCGTCGCGCGGCGGTCTGAGTATGGTCACACCGTGCTCTTGTAAGCGCTCGCAAGTGGCGTAAATATTCTCGACTGCATAGGCCAGGTGACCGAAATTGCGTCCGCCAAGCAGCTCTTCAGGATCCCAGTTGTAGGTCAATTCCACTTGCGCCGAACTGTCACCCGGCGCAGCCAGAAATACCAATGTGAATCTACCGGCAGGCACTTCTTTGGAGCGCAAAACTTCCAAACCAAGGGCATCACGGTAAAACTTCAAAGAGGCTTCGAGGTCAGTGACCCTCACCATGGTGTGCAAATAGCGCATAGAAAATACCGTTGATCAAGTTATCTAAACTTTAACGCATAGCGCGTCTGCCCGAGCGGCTGACGGATTAAAGTTGGCTTTTGTTTTGTGCCGCTTTGAGCGCTTGCGTCGCCATGTCCTCCAGCCAAGCTAAATCTACCTGGCTGTGCGCTTCGCAAAAAAACCAGGGTTCGCGTGAATCGGGTTCGAGCATCACGCCGCGATCTATCAATTCCCAGGCAAACAGGTTGTACAAACGGCTGTCGGTCTTGCGCCAATCACGGTAAGTCTGCGGCACATCCGGCGTGAAATGTATGCCCAGCATGGCGGGTGGTCCGGCAAAGGCATGCTCGACACCGGCACGGGTGAACACCTTTGACAATACATTTTTAATTTGTGTGCCTGCCTCATCCACGGTTTTCAATGCATCTGTTTTGGCCAGAATATCTAATGTGGCGTGCGCAGCGCTCAAGCCCACGAGATTGGCGGTGTAGGTGCCGCCGTGCACCACCGCGCCTTTGTTCGAGCCTATAACGTCCATCACTGCAGCGCGTCCGCCGAAAGCGGCCACAGGATAACCGTTGCCCATGGCTTTGGCATAGGTGGTGAGGTCGGCGTAAATACCGTACAAAGACTGCGCGCCGCCTTTAGCAACTCTGAACCCCGATTTGACTTCGTCAATCAATAACAAAGTGCCGTTCTGATCGCACAAGTCACGCAACCGCTGAAGCCATGCTGGCGTTGCAGCAATACTGCCTGCATTACCGATGATGGGCTCGAGCAGCACACAAGCCAATTGATCTGAACGCTGCTTGAAAAGATTCTCCAAAGCCTCGCCATCATTCAATCCAATGATGTCCACCAAGTCTCTGGTTTTGGCAGGAATACCAGCACCAAAGGGAATCACCGCAGGCGCGTGTGTGTCTGAGGCCTGCCAGTTTTCAATATCTGATTTCCACATCAATTCGTCATACAAACCGTGAAAACTGCCTTCTACCAACGCAATACGCTCGCGTCCAGTAAAGCCTCTGGCGGTACGAACTGCTCCCATCACGGCTTCGGTGCCGGAGTTGGCAAAACGCATTTTGTCTATCTGCGGGCACATGGCTTTGATCTGCTTGACCACTTCGGTGTCAAGCGCTGTAGCGAAACCAGTCAATGTGCCGGACTGCTTGATTTGTCGAATGACAGCGTCATCCACACGCGCATCTTGGTAACCCAAAATGATCGGACCGTAGCCTAGGCGGAAATCCACATAGGTTTTGCCGTCGCTGTCAGTCAGTTGACAGCCTTTGGCGTGTTGAATAAATACTGTTTTGTCGTCGCCCCAATAACGGTAATTCTCCGCCACGCCCTGCGGCATGTGCAAATGCGCTTCCTTCATCAGTTGCTGTTGCTTCATAGCTAACTCTTGGCGTTGTCCGATGGTCTGAGATAGTGCCCTACGCGGTCTTCAAGCAACTTGACCACGTGCAGTTCAGCCGCATCTGGCCCATACTCTGCTTTGGCTTTTTCAAACAAGGCCAAAGCGTGTGCACCCATGGGCAGGCTGTAGCCCTGCGAATGCGCGATGTCATTGATCAGCCCTAAGTCTTTGCAACACAAGGCCAATGAAAAACTCGGGTCGTAATGTCCGGCGAAGATGGAAGGTACGTCGTGTTCCGCCACCCAGCTGTTACCAGCGCTGGACTTGATTGCTTCCCAGACGGTATTCAATGGAATATCTGCCTTGGCACCCAGCATCAATGCCTCACCTATGGTGGCCGCACTGACAAACCACAGCAAGTTGGTCAACAGCTTCACCGTGGCACCGTTGCCCGCTTTGCCGACGTGAAATATTTTTTCGCCTATGACTTCAAAAATCGGTTTGTGCTTTTCAAAGGCAGTCAAAGAGCCTCCGACAAAAATAGACAACTTACCAAGCGCCGCAAAATCCACCGCATTGGTGACCGGTGCCTCCAGATAGTCGATCTGTTTTTGCTTAAATACATCGACCAGTTGTTGGATCAACTCCACCGAACTCGTGGTGGTGTCTATCACCGTGACACCAAGCTTTAAATGCGTCAACACGCCTTCTTCACCCAGCATGACTTGTGCGACTTGCTGCGGTCCGGGCAATGACACCATGACCACTTCTGCGTTTTTAACCGCTGCTTGCAAGCTATGAGCCACATGCGCACCTGTAGCTTGCAAGTTATGGGTTTTGCCAAGGTCTATGTCAAATACAGTCACGTCATAACCCGCCTTGACTAGGTTCAGCGCCATGGGGTTGCCCATGTTGCCGACGCCGATGAAAGCCAATACAGGTTTGCGACTCATACTTTCATAAAACTTTGAAATTGCGGCAAGGCCTGCGTGGCCGCTTGATGCTTAAAGCCGAACGAGCCCAGCAATTCCAAAGCCTCGGTCATTGAATAGGTTCTGTAATCAATGCGTTGTTCCATCAATTTTTTGTCGTGATCATGCAAAAAATAATGCTTGGTAAAACCGTGCTCTAAAGGCAGTATGGTTTGCGAGTACTCATAGCCATTGGTGATCGGGCTTTGGTAATCACGGTGAGGCCCCTGTACCCCGAGCAGCAGGTGACCATTTTTTTGCACATGATCAGCTACTCGCTTCAGTCCATTGACATTGTCTTGTTCATCGTAAATATGGCTGACAAGAAATGGTTCGTTCACGCCATCCATGACGAAATACCAGACACCGCCATAGGAAAAAGCCAAATCAAATTCTTTATTCAATGTCAGGCCAGTGACGTTTTGGTGCGCCAACGTCACATGGTCAAATTTATTCAACCGCTGCCTGGCGATAGCCAACATCGCTTGGGTCAGGTCAATTCCCGTAATTTCGATATCTTTTTTTCTGCTGGCCAATTCTTCGATGATCAAACCGGTTCCGCATCCTATTTCCAGCACATTATCAAAGTCAGCGCATAAAATCAGTTCGTTAACTATTTTTTTATAATCATAGTAGCCGGATGTCATAATTAAATCGTAATAATTAGACATGTTTGTGTAATCACCCATTGTTTTCCTCGAATTGAATACAGACTCCGAGCAATCGATCAAGAAAAAAATCAACCGATACTTTTTATCAAGCATATCAGCATGCAAAGATTGAATAACTTAGCGCATAATTTCTCATGGACAAACCAACCACATGTCATTACTGCACGCTTGCTGCAGCCAGAATCGTTGATGAAAGCGCACTTTCTATTGCCTTCAAAGATGCCTTTCCTATTTCCCCTGGACACACACTGATTATTCCCAGGCGTCATACGGACTCATTTTTTGACCTGACCCAGCAGGAACGAGAAGACATGTTTGACTTGTTAACCCGTGTCAAAAACCACCTTCAGGATGAATTAAACCCGCAAGGATTCAATGTCGGATTCAATGAGGGATTTGCTGCTGGTCAAACTGTCATGCATACCAACATACAGTTGATTCCCAGGTTCAAGGGTGATGTTGCCGAACCCAGAGGCGGGATTCGTTGGCTATTTCCAGAAAAAGCCATTTTCTGGGATAAAAAACCAGAACAAGCCCCGCCCGATATTGGGATCACCAAACCCGAACAATGAGAATGTCATATTTATGAAAACCACTACCTTGGCGAAGATTCACTTGGCATTCACGCTCATCAGCTTTTTGTTTCTCAGCGCTTGTACTCAGGAACAGCAAAACAAAATTGGGCGCGGAATTCAAAATTGGACAGGCACTGATGGGATTTTGGAAGTCTATGCAGGTGACAAATTGGTTCGCCGTTTTTTGAAAATCGACAAACTCAGCACGGCCTTAGGTACGGATGATGGCAAACCAAGGGAATATCGCTTTGGCTATGGATACCTTGACGAAAATCTGAATATGCAAGTCGACCAGAACGAAAAGAAAGTCTATTTTGAATTCAGTAATTACTCAAACACCGTATTTTTTGAAAATCCTCATTGAACTGAAAATTCAATTATTCCAATGAGGTTTGCGCTTATCCAAAAATGCTTGAAACCCCTCTTGGGCAGTTTCATCCATCATGTTGCAAGCCATGGTTTGTCCTGCTAATTGGTAAGCCGCAGAGATACCCATTTCAAGCTGCTTGTAAAAAAGTTGTTTTCCCATGCGAACCGCAGGCTCCGGTTTGGCCAAGATCTTCTGGCATAAATTCAATACTGTTTCTTCCAGTTTGTCATCTTCAACGTATTGATTGATCAGTCCCCTTTGCACCGCAGTTGGTGCGTCAATAAAGTCGCCGGTCAACAGCATTTCCATGGCTTGTTTGCGATGCATGTTTCTACTCAAGCCGACACTTGGGGTTGAACAAAATAAACCGTAATTGATGCCTGAGACCGCAAATTTTGAAGACTGGGCAGCTACGGCTAAGTCACACATGCTGACCAATTGACATCCTGCAGCAGTAGCAATGCCCTGCACTTGGGCAATGACTGGTTGGGCTAAGTTTTGAATCTGCAACATCATTTGTGAGCATTGTTGGAACAACTCGGTATAAAAATCCTGATCCGGATGAAGCCGCATTTCTTTCAAATCATGGCCAGCGGAAAAGGCTTTTCCCTGAGCCGCCAATATCACTACCCGGCAGTCGGTATTTTTAGAAATATTGTTGAAAGCATGCTTCAACTCATTCAGCATATTTTGGGATAAGGCATTGAAACTTGCGGGATTATTCAGAACAAGTCTCACAATGCCGGTGGCAGGAGTCTCCTCTATGACCAACCGTTGGTTTTCTGAGTCCATATCCTCTCCTCTTCAATCTTTAGCTAGACTGTGTGCATTGTGAAACATACGCCCCATCTCATTCAGTTATCTGCGGGTGATCCTCTGCCGGATCCCCATTTAGCCTGGGGCAGTGACACTGTAGCACCTGGGTTGTTAGCCATTGGTGGTGGCTTATCTGTTGACAGATTGTTGCAGGCCTATGGCCAAGGCTGTTTCCCTTGGTACAGCGAAGGCCAGCCCATCATGTGGTGGTTTACAGATCCGCGCATGGTGCTTCAGGTCAACCATTTCCGTCTACATCAATCCTTGCGCAAAATATTGACACATCTTTTAAAGCTACAAAGACTAGAGATCAGGATTGATCAAAGTTTTGCTCGCGTGATTCAAGAATGCGCACAATCAAACCGGCAAGGGCAATCTGGTACTTGGATAGTGAAGGAGATGATAGAGGCCTACATAAAACTGCACCAACAAGGCTATGCCCATAGCGTTGAGGCATGGATTGATGGACAACTTGCAGGTGGTTTGTATTGCGTGTCCATCGGAAGGGCTGTTTTTGGGGAGTCTATGTTCACTCACCAAACAAATGCTTCCAAATTGGCGCTGGCTGGTTTGGTTGCTTTGTGCCGCGCTCAACATGCAGATTGGATTGATTGCCAGCAAAATACACAGCACCTGTCTAGCTTGGGTGCAACTGAAATTCCCAAAAAACAATTTTTAGCGGATTTATCCCATGCAAGCCGAATGGGTTCAATGGTCTGGGAATTTGAGCCTTTATACTGGAATCACATTTTGCAGAGATAGATCTGAACGTGACGCATTTAAAAGATTTACCACTTCAATCTTTACAGTTTTATGCGACTGCGCCCTACCCTTGCAGTTATTTAGACCATAGGGAAGCCAGATCGCAAGTCGCAACACCCAGCCATCTCATACACAATGACACCTATTCTGAACTGGTTGCAAAGGGTTTCAGGCGTAGCGGCATGTTTACTTACCGCCCCTACTGCGATGGCTGCAAAGCTTGTGTACCGCTTCGAATCAATGTCAGCACATTCCAACCAAATCGAAGTCAAAAAAGGACTTATAAAAACCATTGTCAACTTGAAATACATATTTCTGATCTGGCATACATACCTGAACATTACGACTTGTATCTCAAGTACCAAAATGGCAGGCATTCAGGCGGCGGGATGGATCAAGACAGCGTTGACCAATACACCCAATTTTTGCTACAGACACGGGTAAATTCCAGATTGGTTGAATTTCGGCTTCCGCCCACACAGATTGGGTCGCCGGGTAAATTACTGATGGTCAGTATTTTGGATGTACTTAACGATGGCATCTCAGCTGTTTATACTTTTTATGAACCGGACTTCAAAATGGGTCTCGGCACTTTTTGTATCTTGTGGCAAATAGAACAAGCCCGTTTACTTGGACTTGATTATTTATACATGGGGTATTGGATCAAAGAAAGTCCCAAAATGGATTACAAATCTTTGTTCAACCCGCACCAACTACTGATTGATGGCGTTTGGCAATAAGCCTGACCACCAAGACTTAAAATCTTGCCATGCGAAAAAATAATCCAGATGCTGTTCAAACGCCTTCAATCCAGGTCCTAGAGAGAATGTTCTCACTCATGGATGTCTTGGCAGCCAAAGAAGGTATTGCCACCCTCAAAGAAATCAGTGAAAAAACCAAGCTCCACCCTTCCACCACTCACAGAATTTTGAATGACTTAGTGGCAGGGAGGTATGTGGATAGACCTGATCCGGGTCATTACCGCCTGGGTATGCGTCTGCTGGAATTAGGCAATTTTGTGAAAGCAAGATTGAATGTGCGCGATGCGGCTTTGACACCCATGCGCGAACTTCACCAACTGATTCATCAACCAGTCAATTTAAGTGTCCGACAAGCAGATGAAATAGTTTATGTAGAACGCACCTACAGCGAACGCTCTGGAATGCAAGTGGTTCGCGCTATTGGTGGAAGAGCACCGTTGCATTTGACCTCTGTAGGAAAGCTCTTTCTTGCAGCGGATGAACCCGTCAAAGTGCGCGCCTATGCCGCCAAGACTGGCTTGTCTGGTCACACCAAAAACAGCATCACTCAATTACAAGTACTAGAAAAAGAATTGTCCAGAGTCAGGCAGCATGGCTTTGCCCGTGACAATGAGGAGTTGGAATTAGGTGTTCGTTGTATGGCTGCTGGTATTTATGACGACCAAGCCAAATTGATTGCAGGCTTGTCTATTTCTGCGCCAGCGGACAGGCTTGATGAGTCCTGGTTGCCCAAACTGCAAGCAACCGCACGAACTATCTCAACGTCTTTGGGTTTCGTGCCCTTTGGCTGAGGATGAACTGATGGCAAGCCTGCCTCAGCCTTAGCTAAATTTTTAAATCAGGTTTGCGGGCCGGCGGGATGCCTTAACTCTACCCAGCGTCGAACACGTTCTGCGTCAGCGGTTCTGCTGAATTTACCCGCAGAATCTAAAAATACCATCACCAATTTGCGGCCTGCAATTTTGGCTTGCATCACCAAGCATTGACCCGCTTCCGATATGTATCCGGTTTTTTGCAAATCGATGTCCCAATGGGGGTTACTGACCAAACGGTTAGTGGATTTGTAATTCAATGTCCTGCGCCCAACTTCCACGGCAGTACCCACGGAAGTAGTCAGTTCGCGCATGGTCGGGTCGTTGGCGGCATATGCCACCAGGGTGGCTAAATCTTTGGCGCTAGATAGGTTTTTACTGGACAGACCCGTAGGCTCAGCATAGTTGGTATCTTTCATTCCCAACTGTTGAGCTTTTGAGTTCATTTGCGACACAAAGCTTGTCAAACCGGTGGGGTATGTACGTCCGAGTGCATGTGCCGCACGATTCTCGCTGGACATCAAAGCCAGATGCAACAACTCACCGCGGGTCAAGGTGGTGCCGGGGCGCAAACGCGAGGTGCTGCCTTTTTCTGTGTCAATGTCTTCTTGAGTGATGGTGATGGGTTCATCCATGGATAAATTGGATTCACGAATCACTACACCGGTCATGAGTTTGGTGATCGACGCAATGGGCAAAACTGCGTTGTCATTTTTACTGAATAAAACTTCTTGGGTGTCTTGGTCAATCACATAGGCCACACTGGACTTCAGTGACAATTCGTCTGTCTGGGAATGCAGGCCTGCTTTTTCGCCAAATGATTGACGCTTAGAAACAACCGCCTTGGCCCTTAATGCAGATTTTTTACGGTTTGAGGCTGACTTGGCTTTAACTTTGGATTTGGTTTTTGGTTTTGCCGACTGTTTCTTGACCACAGCCGACTGCACTTGGGCAAAAGAAGTATTTGAAATACCCGCCAAACTCAAAGCCAAGGCAAAAACAACCAATGTAGATCGAATATTTTTCAAAAGGGTTCCCTTGTCTGGATTTGACAAACTGTTAACAAGTGTACGGCTATTTGAAAAATCTGGCAATATCAAAGACTTGCATCTCATTTCTCAAGCAGTTAATTTCTCCATTAGTAACAAAATATTCATTTGCAAATCACCCCTGAGCCGCGACTCTTTCCGCCTTACTTTGCAATTTATTGAGTGCACTCAGATAGGCCTTGGCAGATGCCACCACAATATCCGGGTCTGAGCCTACTCCGTTGACGATGCGTCCGTTGTTTTGAAGTCGAACCGTGACCTCACCTTGGCTTTCTGTCGAGCCACTGATGGCATTGACCGAATACAACACCATTTCGGCACCACTTTGTACATGCTTTTCTATCGCTTTGAGTGAAGCATCGACCGGGCCGTTGCCGGCAGATTCACAAAACACTTCTTTTCCAGAATGTGTGAACACAATAGCTGCATAAGGTTGCTCGCCTGTTTCGCTGCGTTGAGAGAGTTTCACAAAACCAAACACATCGTCTTCGTGTGAAACACTTTCTTCGCTCACGAGGGCAAGTATGTCTTCATCGAAAATTTCACTTTTTCGGTCAGCCAATTCCTTGAAGCGAGCAAATGCAGCATTCGTTTCAGCTTCGCTCTCAAGCTCCACACCCAAATCTTGCAAGCGTTGTTTGAAGGCATTTCGACCACTTAATTTGCCAAGCACAATTTTGTTTGCGCTCCAACCTACATCCTCAGCACGCATGATTTCATAGGTGTCACGCGCCTTCAACACACCATCTTGGTGAATGCCGGATGCATGAGCAAATGCATTTGCTCCCACCACGGCCTTGTTGGGTTGCACCACAAAGCCTGTGGTCTGACTGACCATGCGACTTGCAGCCAAAATATGTTGAGTCTCGATGCCCAAAGTCAGACCGAAATAATCTTTGCGCGTTTTAACGGCCATGACAATTTCTTCTAAAGAGCAGTTGCCAGCGCGCTCGCCCAAACCGTTGATGGTGCATTCCACCTGACGGGCTCCGCCGATTTGCACGCCAGCCAGAGAATTGGCAACGGCCATACCGAGATCGTTGTGGCAATGCACAGACCAAATGGCTTTGTCTGAGTTGGGAATTCGTTCACGCAATGTTTTGATGAAATTACCGTACAACTCTGGTACGGCATAACCCACTGTGTCCGGCACATTGATGGTGGTTGCGCCTTCGTCAATCACAGCTTCAAGCACGCGACATAAAAAATCCATATCGCTGCGATAGCCATCTTCAGGGCTGAATTCAACATCAGCCACCAAGTTACGCGCAAAACGCACAGATTGTTTGGCTTGCTCAAACACCTGATCTGGCGTCATTCGCAGTTTTTTCTCCATGTGCAAAGCAGAGGTTGCAATGAAAGTGTGTATGCGGGAACGCTTGGCGCCTTTGAGTGCGTCAGCGGCACGTGAAATATCCCGATCATTGGCGCGAGACAAGGAACAAACTATGGACTCGGTGATGGCATTGGCAATGGCTTTAACGGCCTGGAAATCACCTTCTGAACTGGCAGCAAAACCAGCCTCAATCACATCCACTCGCAATCTTTCCAACTGTCTGGCAATACGTAATTTTTCGTCCCGCGTCATGGACGCACCCGGAGATTGCTCTCCATCGCGCAAAGTGGTGTCGAAAATTATCAAATGGTTGTTCATGAATCAACTCCTGTGAATTAAAGAACCGCCAGTCCCGCAAGCCACCAAAACAAAAGGCCCGATGCGGGAGCATACGGGCCTTGAAAATAATCGCGCAAGCGTTACTGTATGGGCCCGAAAAAGCCTAGTAGCAGCAGGTTTTGCAAATTGGTCATGTTTGGAATGTAGCATAAAGAAAATAGTCTCCGAATAACGGATTTCTTAATGCAACCCTTTCTCGTCCGGTTCATCCGTCGAGGTGCTGATGACACTGGTAGGTAAACCTTTGGCTCGTCGCCATGCATAAACCACGTAGCCACTGAACGCATAGGCAAAAAACAAAGCGAATAAAACAATGGGCGGATGGATGTTGATGACAGCGATCACAAGTGCAATGGAAACAATGACAGCGAAAGGCACGCTTTTGCGCATTTGAAAATCTTTGAAGCTGTAGAAAGGAACATTGCTCACCATGGTCAGGCCCGCATACAAACAAAATGCAAAACATAACCAAGCCATATCCGATTTGGCAATTTCAAGAACGGTCACAAGCCAAACAAAACCCACCACAAAAGCCGCTGCCGCAGGAGACGGCAGACCTTGAAAAAATCTCTTGTCAACTACGGTTGTGTTGACATTGAATCTCGCCAAACGCAATGCAGCACATGCACAGTAAACAAATGCAGCAAACCAACCCCATCGACCTAGGTCATTCAATACCCAGACATAAGTGATCAATGCTGGCGCTGCACCGAAAGACACCATATCGGCAAGCGAATCCATCTGCGCGCCGAATGCAGACTGTGTGTTCGTCATTCGTGCGACTCGCCCATCCAAACTGTCCAAAACCATAGAAGTGAACACGCCTATGGCTGCTGCTTCAAACTGGTTGTTGATGGCCATCACGATGGCATAAAAGCCGCCGAACAATGCCGCCAGAGTGAATAAATTCGGCAACACATAAATGCCTTTTCGCAGGCGGCTCGGCGTTTCTTCGTTAAGTTCGCTGGGTTCTTGCTGGTTCATGGGTTCACAGTGTAGCTAACACAGTGCAGGTAGCTGAAACCACATCGCCAGGGGCGACGCGAACGACAGCAGTCAATGGCAGGTAAACGTCGACCCGGGAACCAAATCGGATGAAGCCATAGCGCTGACCTTTTTCCAGTGCGTCGCCGGGATGCACATAGCAAAGAATTCTTCGAGCGATCAGGCCAGCCACTTGAACCAGCGTCACAACATGATGCTCACCATTGACATCGGCGTCAATGATGACCGCGTTGCGCTCATTTTCATTGGATGCTTTGTCAAGGTCAGCGTTGACAAACAAGCCAGGAAAATAATGAACTGCGCGAACCCTGCCATTCACGCTTGCGCGATTGCTGTGAACGTTGAACACGTTCATGAATACGCTGACAAGCAAGGCATCCCTGTCGGCATAGGGATCACGCACTTTTTCAATTTTGACAATGCGTCCGTCTGCAGGTGAGAGCACAGCATTCGCCACGTCAGGTACAGCGCGAGGTGGATCACGAAAAAATTGAATCACAAACACCAGCACGATATACGCTGGTATGGCAACTTTCCAACTCCAGACCAAAGTCAGGATCAAAGACAGTACGAAGGCCAGCCCGATGAAAGGCCAGCCTTCGCGCGCCAGCAAGGGGTGCGGGTAGTTCATCAGTTGCGGCTCTGATCAACCAATTTGTTCTTGGCAATCCAAGGCATCATGGCGCGCAGTTGTGAACCGACTTTCTCGATAGAGTGATCGGCTGTCAAACGACGGCGCGCTGTCATGCTGGGGTAGCCGGTGCGGCCTTCCAAAATAAACATCTTGGCGTATTCGCCGGTTTGAATACGCTTCAAGGCATTGCGCATGGCTTCGCGTGATTGCTCATTGATGACTTCAGGACCGGTCACGTACTCGCCATACTCAGCGTTGTTGGAGATCGAATAATTCATATTGGCAATACCGCCTTCATAAATCAAATCGACAATCAGTTTCAGTTCATGCAGGCATTCGAAATATGCCATTTCAGGGGCGTAACCAGCCTCAACCAAAGTTTCGTAACCCATTTTGATGAGTTCAACTGCGCCACCGCACAACACGGTTTGTTCGCCGAACAAATCGGTTTCGGTTTCTTCGCGAAAATTGGTTTCGATGATGCCGGCTTTGCCACCACCGTTGGCCATGGCATAGCTCAATGCCAAGTCACGGGCTTTACCAGATTTGTCTTGGTGAATCGCCACCAAATGGGGCACGCCACCGCCTTGTGCATAGGTTGAACGCACAGTGTGACCCGGGGCCTTGGGTGCGACCATCCACACATCCAAGTCTGCACGTGGCACGACTTGGTTGTAATGCACGTTAAAACCATGGGCAAACGCCAAGGAAGCGCCTTGTTTCATGTGTGGAGCCACATTGTTGGTGTAGACCTCAGAGATTTGCTCATCAGGCAACAAAATCATGACAACATCAGCCAATTTGACTGCGTCATTGACTTCCATGACATTCAAACCGGCTTTGCCGACTTTGTCCCAGGAAGCGCCACCTTTGCGCAAGCCCACCACCACTTTGACACCGCTGTCGTTCAAGTTTTGTGCATGTGCATGGCCCTGTGAGCCGTAGCCGATGATGGCCACAGTTTTGCCTTTGATCAGGCTCAAGTCACAATCTTTGTCGTAATAAACTTTCATGGCTCTCTCCTTAAATGTAGTTTCAATTCAAACCCGCAACACACGTTCACCGCGGCCAATGCCACTGGCGCCGGTGCGCACTGTTTCCAAAATAGCGCTGCGCTCGATAGCTTCCAAAAAAGCGTCGTTCTTAGACACATCGCCAGTCAATTCAATGGTGTAGCTTTTGTCGGTCACATCGATGATGCGGCCTCTGAAAATATCCGCCATGCGTTTCATTTCTTCGCGCTCTTTGCCGACCGCGCGAACCTTGACCATCATAAGTTCGCGCTCGGTGTAGGCACCTTCCGTCAGGTCTACGACTTTGACCACTTCTATCAATCGGTTCAAGTGTTTGGTAATTTGCTCAATCACGTCGTCTGAGCCCGATGTCTGCAAAGTCATGCGCGACAAACTAGGGTCTTCAGTCGGCGCGACAGTCAATGATTCGATGTTGTAGCCGCGAGCTGAGAACAAACCTACAACCCGGGATAAAGCGCCGGGTTCGTTTTCCAACAATACTGCAATGATGTGTTTCATGTGTATGGATTCCTCTTTTCGCCGCCCTCCCCGCCAAGCGGTAACTTGGCGACTCGGCGGACAATAGATTCGTCAAAAAGTTAAGTTTGGATTAAAGGTCTTCGCTACCGAGAAGCATTTCTGTGATGCCCTTGCCAGCTTGCACCATGGGGAACACGTTTTCAGTTTGATCGGTACGGAAATCCATGAACACGGTTCTGTCCTTGAGTTTGCGGGCTTCGCGCAAGGCGGGCTCCACATCCTCGGGGCGTTCAATCAACATACCGACGTGGCCATAGGCTTCAGCAAGTTTGACGAAGTCAGGCAAAGCGTCCATGTAGCTGTGGCTGTAACGGCCTTCGTATTCCACTTCCTGCCACTGTCGCACCATACCTAGATAGCGATTGTTCAAAGAAAGAATTTTGATGGGCGTGTTGTATTGCAAACAGGTGGACAACTCTTGAATACACATTTGCACAGAGCCTTCACCGGTGACGCAATACACCTCGCTCTCAGGCTTAGCCAGTTTGATACCCATGGCGTAAGGAATACCCACGCCCATGGTGCCCAAACCGCCGGAGTTGATCCAACGACGCGGCTGGTCAAAACGGTAATACTGGGCAGCCCACATTTGGTGTTGACCCACATCAGATGTGACGTAAGCATCCACATCTTTGGTCATGTTCCAAAGCGTTTCAATGACTTTTTGCGGCTTAATGACTTGGGTGTTTGCTCTGTCGTATTTCAGGCAATCGCGCGCGCGCCATGCTTCAATGGTTTCCCACCATGCCGCCAGTGATTTGGCGTCAGGTTTGGTGGGTGTTTCATTCAACATGCCGATCATTTCAGTCAACACGTCTTTGACATCGCCAACGATAGGAATGTCCACCTTGACGCGTTTGGAAATGCTGGAGGGGTCGATGTCGATGTGAATGATCTTGCGTTCATTCTGAGCAAAGTGCTTGGGGTTGCCAATGACGCGGTCATCGAAACGTGCGCCGACGGCCAACAGTACATCGCAGTTTTGCATGGCGTTGTTGGCTTCCACCGTGCCGTGCATGCCCAACATGCCGAGGAATTTGCGGTCACTGGCCGGGTAAGCGCCCAAACCCATCAACGTATTGGTGCAAGGGAAACCAAGCATGTCTACCAACGCACGCAGCTCACCAGATGCTTCGCTCATCAACACACCGCCGCCGGTGTAAATAAAAGGACGCTTGGCAGTCAGCAGCAATTGCAAAGCTTTGCGGATTTGACCTGAATGGCCTTTGCGGACCGGGTTGTAAGAACGCATCTCTACAGTTGCTGGGTAACCTGTGTAACTGGTTTTCTTGAAAGACACGTCCTTGGGAATATCAACCACCACAGGGCCAGGTCTTCCGCTTCGGGCAATATGAAATGCCTTTTTCAGAATGTCCACCATGTCACGCACATCTTTCACCAGGAAATTGTGTTTGACGATCGGCCGGGTGATGCCTACTGTGTCGCATTCTTGGAAAGCATCCAGACCAATGGCGTGGGTTGGCACTTGTCCGGTGATGATGACCATGGGAATACTGTCCATGTACGCAGTAGCAATTCCTGTGACGGCATTGGTCACACCGGGACCGGAAGTGACAAGTGCAACGCCTACATCACCGGTTGCACGGGCGTAGCCATCAGCAGCGTGAACAGCAGCTTGTTCATGGCGCACTAAAACGTGTTGTATGGTTTCTTGCTTGTAAAGAGCATCGTAAATATGAAGAACTGCGCCGCCGGGATAGCCCCAGACGTATTTGACATTTTCAGCTTGCAGGGCTTTGACCAGAATATCTGATCCGTTGATTTCAATCGCAGCATGGTTTTGTTGACTTGCAGCCACCGCCGATTTCAATTCAGCTTTGGAAATTTCCATGGAGTAAAACCTTTGTGAATTTCGTAGACGAAAAACCCAGGGTGCCTTTTTGCAACTTCTTTTGAAAGTGCATCAAGACTTTGGACACCAAGCCATAAGCGTTTAACACCAAGCTCGGATCCTTTTCTTGGGACAGCCTTGGATTATGACATTATTTACTAATGGTTATCGCTAATGTCTGAGCAAGCATTACTCGATGACATAATCGAAGGTGTCTATTTAGTTTGACTTTCACTCAACAGCGTAATTTCTAGATTCATCCTCTTGGCCTCCGATAAAGAACTATCAGATTTTCTTGTAAACGTTGAAAAACGTGCTTTCAAGCGATCTCTCTACCATGTGCGCAATGAGGATGCGGCATTGGATATTGTCCAAGACAGCATGATGAAACTAGTAGAACATTATGCGGACAAACCGATTGAAGAACTGCCGATGTTGTTCCAACGGATTTTGTCCAACACCACTTTGGATTGGTTCAGACGACAAAAAACCCGAAATGCCTTATTCAGCAATTACAATGATTTTGGAGACACTAACGAATCAGAAAGTTTTGATTTTTTAGAAATCTCCCATTCTGAATACGATTCGCAAGCCACTGAAAGTGCACAAGATCTGTTTTCCCGCACTGAAACGGTGCATGAAATCGAGTCAGAGATACAAAAACTGCCCGGTCGTCAACGCGAAGCCTTCCTTCTGCGTTATTGGGAGGAGTTGGATGTAGCTGAGACGGCCGCAGCTATGGGATGCTCTGAGGGAAGTGTTAAAACCCATTGTTCCAGAGCTATTCAGGCTTTACACAAAGCGCTGATTGTTAGAGGATTTAAACCATGAAAACGACAAACCATCATCAAGGTCAAGAAGATCATTTCGGAAAATTTATCGTTTCCCATCTTGAATTGGGCAAGCAACAAATTCCGTATGAATTTTCAGAACGCTTGCGTGCTGCTCGCACACGTGCACTGGCCTCACGTCGCTTACTTCAGCCTGTTTTAGTGGCAGCAACGGACCCCTATTTACAAGCTGATGGCTCTGTCAGAATGCCTTTCCCCTCTAAGGCAAAAGAAATCTACAACTTGTTTGTATCCTTCATACCCTTAGTCTGTCTTGCTGCAGGTTTGATGTTGCTTTACGACTTTCACAATGACGAGTCTGCCCTAGAGTTAGCTGAAATTGATTCAGCACTGCTCATTGATGATTTACCGCCGCAAGCCTATGCTGATCCAGCGTTCATAGATTTCCTGAAAATCAAAAACAATCAAAAAGATTGATGCCAGCTAAAGTCCTCGCCCTTTTGATTCAAAGTATTTGCACTCTTCTGCTCGCTGGGCTTGTTCATGCGGGCATGGCACTCGCACAAGCTCAAGATCCTAGCCACGACTCTGCTACCTCAATCAAAAAAAAACCACCCGTTGTTTCCCATGAAGCTGGGCCCAAGTGGGCTGAATTAAGTCCAAGCCAGCAACAGATTCTTCAACCCCTTCAAAATTTGTGGCCCTCTCTGGAAGAAACCCGCAAACGCAAGTGGCTGGTAATAGCAAAAAACTTCCCCACACTCAGCCCGCAGGCACAAGCCACAGCACAAGAGCGAATGCGTGAGTGGGCAGCACTCACACCTTCTCAGCGTTATCAGGCGAGGTTGCACTTTACCCAATCACAACAACTCAGCAATGATGAGAAATTGGCGAAATGGGAAGAATATCAATCCCTGAATGAGGAAGAGAAACACAAATTGAATCAACCTAAATCCGTACTACCCAAAGGTGCGGCTATGGTTCCTCGACCTGTATCTCCCGCAAAACTCACAACAACGCCTGTGATTAAAAAAGAAGGTCAAGACAAACCTCCTCGCATTGAAACTGCTGAAGTTGATCCTCTCACATTGCTTCCCATCAAAAAACGCGTTTCATCCAATAAGCAATGACTCCACCTATCGATCAAACCAGCACCGCCTCAGGTTTGATTTCCACACCCTCCTTGTTAAGAAGAATGAGTTGCTGGCTATATGAAGGCATGTTGTTGTTTGCAGTCGTTTTCATGGCCAGTTATTTATTTAGTACGCTCACACAAACCCGGCATGCGCTGCAAAACAGACTTGGGCAGCAGGTGTTTATTTTTCTTGTATTGGGCTTTTATTTCACTTGGTTCTGGCGCAAAGGTCAGACATTGGCCATGAAAACTTGGCACATACGTATGGTGGATATGGCTGGGCAACCGCTTCAACATCGCCGAGCTTTACTGAGGTATGCGTTGAGTTGGGTCTGGTTTATGCCTCCGCTGATACTTTTTCAAGTCATGAATGTCCCCCTGACAGTGACATTGCTCACATGCCCTGTGTGGATTTTTTTGTGGGCTGGCTCAAGTTTTTTACGCAAAGACCGTCAGTTTTGGCATGACCATTGGGCGGGCACCAGATTGATAGATGTACGCCCCGTCAAAATAGAAGTTGCGTAAACTTAGTCACCTGTTTTGCGTGCTTTCAATCATGACACCTGCTTTTTCAATTTGCGTTTATTGCGGATCCCGACCGGGCACTGAGCCCTCATTCGTTCAAGCCGCAACCGCTGTCGGTCATTGGATCGGTTCTCATCAAGGGCAACTTGTTTATGGAGGCGGCGGCGGCGGTTTGATGGGTACTGTGGCAAGAGCCACCAAATCTTCAGGCGGCAGGGTCATAGGCGTGATACCGCATGCACTGGCTGAAAAAGAATCCGTCAATGACGACGGTTGCGATGAACTGCACATGGTTGACAACATGCACCAACGCAAGTTTATGATGGCAGAGCGGGCTGACGCGTTTCTGGCTTTGCCCGGTGGCATCGGCACATTCGAAGAACTGTTTGAAGTGTGGACCTGGCGTCAACTCGGATTTCACAACAAACCGATAGGCTTGCTCAATGTCGATGGTTATTACGATGGCTTGCTGGCGTTCATGCAAAACACCGTGGACAAAGGGTTTGTCTCAGATTGGCAAATGGATTTTGTTTACCAATCCGACAGCGTTGAGACATTGCTACCCAAACTGGTGGAATCTGCAGGCTTGGCAAAGGCCGAGGGCATGAAAGCCATCTAATCAATCCCTTGTGAATTCAATCAACCACCGATTGATTGACCAAAGCTAAATTAATTTTCAGACGGCTGATTCGTCAGTCTCACCGGTACGAATACGAATGACTCGCTCCACAGCGGTGACAAATATTTTTCCGTCACCGATTTTTCCGGTGCGGGCTGCAAGCACGATGGCGTCTACACACCTATCAACATCGGCAGAGTTGACAACCACTTCAACTTTGACTTTGGGCAAAAAATCCACCACATATTCCGCACCACGGTAGAGTTCTGTATGCCCTTTTTGGCGACCGAAACCTTTGACTTCGGTGACCGTCAAACCAGTGACTCCACACTCAGCCAAAGCTTCCCGAACCTCTTCGAGCTTGAACGGTTTGATGATGGCGGTTATTTGTTTCATGACAATTTCCTTCAATGACTGAAAAGGCCTGATCAGGCACGAAAAAGACTGGTTATAGGATAACGCCAATCTTTGCCAAAACCACGGTGGGTTATGCGCACCCCGATGGGAGATTGACGACGTTTGTATTCATTGATGCGAATCAATCGGATGACTTGATCCACATCTGAACGGGCGAAACCAGCGTCTTCTATTTCTTGCTGGCTTTGGTCTTGTTCCATGTAGCGCTCGACGATAGCGTCAAGTACGTCATAGGGCGGCAAACTGTCCTGGTCGGTCTGGTCTTCGCGCAATTCAGCGCTGGGTGCGCGGGTAATGATGCGCTGTGGAATGGGTGATGTGCAGGTGTTGTAGGGATCGTGCTGATTACGCCATTGCGCCAGTTGATAAACCAATGTCTTAGAAACGTCTTTGATCACTGCAAAACCACCGGCCATGTCGCCATACAAAGTGCAGTAGCCAGTCGCCATTTCACTTTTATTTCCTGTGGTCAGCACGATAGAGCCGTGTTTGTTTGACAGGGCCATGAGCAAAGTACCGCGAATACGCGCTTGGATATTTTCTTCCGTGGTGTCTATAGACTTGCCCTGAAAGTCAGTCGCCAGCGTATTCAAAAATTCATTGAACATAGGCACGATGGACAACTCGTCATAACGCACCTGCATACGCTGGGCCATCTCTCTGGCGTCGCTCAGACTGATGCCTGCGGTATAGGGCGAAGGCATCATCACAGCACGCACACGGTCTGCACCTAAAGCATCGACCGCAATCGCCATCACCAATGCTGAATCAATACCGCCTGACAAGCCCAACAACACCGAAGGAAATTTGTTTTTGCCAATGTAGTCACGCACACCCAAAACCAACGCATGCCAGACTTCCGACAAGGCATCTTCGATGTCGTGAGCCGATGCACGCAGATACAAATGTCCGGCTTCATCACTGCAAGTCACGGTGAATAAATCTTCAGCAAATGAAGGCGCGCGACCGGCCAATTCACCATTTGCTTGCAAAGCAAATGACCGGCCTTCAAAAACGACTTCATCTTGACCGCCTACCAAGTGGGCATACACCAAAGGCAATCCGCTCGCCTGCGAACGCACTTGCATGGCTTGCTCGCGTTCGCTGCTTTTACCTCTGTGGAACGGGGATGCATTCATCACCACCAGCATTTGCGCACCAGCCTCGCGGGCATCTAAAGCGGGCTGCTCAAACCACGCGTCTTCGCATATCAACAAACCTATCTTCACGCCATGCACTTGAAACACGCAAGCTTCATGACCAGGTATGAAGTAGCGGCGCTCATCGAACACTTGGTAATTGGGCAGTTCACGCTTGGCGTAACTGGCCACCAATTTGCCTTCACTGAAAACAGAGGCCATATTGAAGCGCTGTTGCACCGCCACAGATCGGGTCCGTTTGTCGTCGCCGCTGGGATGCCCGACCACCACAAACATATCTTTTAAATCAGCCAGTTCCTGTTGAACAAGCGCGACTGCTTCCTGACATGCTTTGATGAACGAAGGTCGCAAAAACAAATCTTCTGCCGCGTAGCCGCAAATCGATAACTCCGGGGTAACCAAAAGCCTGGCACCTTGCTGGTAAGCCGTGCGGGCGGCGTCGATGATTTTGCGGGCGTTGCCCGTCATGTCACCGACGGTGAAATTAAGCTGGGCTACACTGAGTTGAAGCGTCATGGATGAAATGCAAAAAAAGCTGAACGATTATGGCATCAGGGTGAATGATCACCCTGCCGATATACCTGCCACCGCCTGGGATGCGTTGCTGGCAGTGCAAGACTGCACTAGCCCTTTCATGCACCACGCTTATTTGAGCGCCATGCAAGACAGCGGGAGCGCCATCACCTCAACAGGTTGGACCGCCAGGTTTTTCTCGCTTTGGCAACATGATCAATTGGTAGCTGCTTGTCCCCTCTACTTAAAAAAACACTCTTACGGTGAATATGTGTTTGATTGGGCTTGGGCCAATGCCTACAACCAACACGGTTTGAACTATTACCCCAAGGCCTTGATAGCAGTGCCATTCACACCAGTGCCGGGCTCGCGTTTATTGGCTAACAGCGAAGAGCATCGCGACATGTTGTTGCAAGCAGTCCTGTCTTGGTGTGCAGAAGAAGAACTGTCGTCACTGCATTTGCTTTTTGGCAGTAGCAAGGACATAGCGGCCTGCGAAAGAGCCGGTTTGCTGCAAAGACAAACTGTGCAATTTCACTGGCAAAACCTAGGTTGGTCAGACTTTGACGCTTTTCTGGGTAGCCTGAACCAGGAAAAGCGCAAAAAAATCCGCCAGGAAAGACGCAAAGTGGCCGAGGCTGGCGTGGTGTTTAGACACTCGCATGGTGTGGCCATCAGCGAAGCAGACTGGCGTTTTTTCTACCAGTGCTATGAGCGCACTTACCTCGAACACGGCAATGCACCTTATTTGACACCGGATTTTTTCCATCGCATGCGCACAGACATGTCGCAAAACTGGTTGCTGTTTATCGCTGAACGCAACGGTGAACCGATAGCCAGCAGTTTGATTGGCACACACGAACTAGGCAGCGCGCAGGCAGTCGCTTACGGTCGTTATTGGGGTGCCTTAGAACGCGTCGATTGTTTGCATTTTGAGGCCTGCTATTACCAACCCTTGCAATGGTGTGTTGCCAACGGCGTGCAGCGATTTGAAGGCGGTGCGCAAGGGGAACACAAAATGGCGCGCGCATTGATGCCGGTCAGTACACACAGCGCGCATTGGTTGGCAGACCCGCGTTTTTCTAAAGCGGTAGAAGAATTTTTAAACCGCGAGGGACGAGGCGTAGATAACTACCTCGAACACCTCGACGAACGCAATCCGTTCAAGCGCAGCGTTTGAATCAGGCGTGCTGATTGCGGTAATTCGCAATGCCTTCTTCAATTTCTTGCATAGCTGAAGCTGGGCCTTCCCAGCCCAAAATCTTCACCCATTTGCCCTGCTCTAAATCTTTGTAATGTTCAAAGAAATGGGCGATGGTTTTTAAGCGCATCGGGTTCATGTCTTCGGGCTTTTGCCACTGCGTATAGATGGACAAAATTTTGTCGGTGGGCACAGCCAGCACTTTGCCGTCCATACCGGCTTCGTCTTCCATTTTCAAAATACCAATCGGGCGGCAAGTCACGACCACACCGGGAATCAAAGGCACGGGTGTGATCACCAATACATCCACCGGGTCGCCATCGCCACTGATGGTTTTGGGCACATAACCATAGTTGGTCGGATAGTGCATGGATGTGCTCATGAAGCGGTCCACAAAAATCGCGCCAGTTTCCTTGTCGACTTCGTATTTGATCGGGTCCGCATTCATGGGAATTTCAATGATCACATTGAATTCATGGGGAGTTTTGTTTCCGGCGGTGACGTTATCTAATGACATATTGAATCAGCTTTGAAGAATGGAATGCCGAATTATGGCACCGCTCATCGGTACTTACCCTAGTTTTGCTTTGGCAAACCGCCTGTTGACAAGTGAAACCCAGTTTGAATCACGTACATTCTCGGGGTTGGCCAATCACGCTCTGTTGAGCGCGTGAGGAAGCAACGCAAAGGTGGGGCAAACAACCTTTGAACGTTGCCCCCCCTCTTCGCGAAACAACTCAAGGAGATCTTATGACTGGTTCTACAGCGCTGTTATTTGCGCTAGCGTGCGGCCTCATCGCCGTGATTTACGGGTTCTGGACTCGCAGCTGGATTCTTTCCCAAGACGCAGGCAATGCCCGCATGCAAGAAATTGCTGCTGCCATTCAAACCGGCGCG
>CAMDJS010000024.1 GCA_945900685.1 Bordetella parapertussis | reverse complement strand
GTTTGTGCAACGCGCAGGCGTCGCCGCCATGTAGCACGCCGGGGACATCGTGCCCCAAGTGGTGATGCAAATGCAGGCCTGCCGCGATCGTTTGTTTGCCGAATTGGGATCGATTTCGGGGCTTGATTTGGCTGTCCCGGATGGCGGGATGTACGCATTTTTCAGTATCCCTGGCCTGACAGACGATGTGCAAACCGCCAAACGCTTGGTGGCCGAGGCTGGTCTGGGTCTGGCGCCCGGCAGCGCTTTCTCGCCCGAGGCCAGGGGTTGGTTGCGCTGGTGTTTTGCGTCTCAATACCCCAACAGATTGGGTGAGGGCGCGCGCAGACTCAAAAGCTGGCTGGGCAAGCTATAATTTCAAGGCTTGGCCATTTCGGTTACAAGTTCACGCCATCTGGCATTTCCGGCTGTTGGCGCAAGTCAAATTTTTTGGAAAAACACCATGACAACATTAAACAAGGCTGAGGTCGTTAAGGCCAACGCACGTTCCGCCAACGATACTGGCAGTCCCGAAGTGCAGGTCGCTATTTTGACCGCACGCATCAATGAACTGACCCCCCACTTCAAAACCCACGCCAAAGACCACCACGGTCGCCGTGGTTTGTTGCGCATGGTCAGCCGTCGTCGCAAATTGCTCGACTACCTCAAAACCAAGGACGCACAGCGCTACACCGCGTTGATCGCTAAATTGGGTTTGCGCAAGTAAAACCCGTCAATGTGAAGCGCCTGAGTCCATGCTCAGGCGTTGTCACATGTGGCAGGGCACATGCAAAGCAACTGTTTCAGAGCGAAGCTGTGTCATTCCAAAAAAAGCAAGGCATTTTTCTGGAATGGCATCGTGTTCTGACAGCAACTTTGGGCTTTTGTGAAGTGGCCAACACTTCGCTCATTCTGTTCAGGAATACATCATGTCTTTATTCAACAAAGTAAGCAAAACTTTCCAATGGGGCCAGCACACGGTCACCATGGAAACCGGCGAAATCGCACGCCAGTCGGGCGGCGCAGTCATCGTCAATATCGACGACACCGTGGTGTTAGCTACGGTGGTCGGCTCTAAAAACTCCAAACCCGGCCAAGATTTTTTCCCCTTGACCGTGGATTACATCGAGAAAACATACGCAGTGGGCAAAATCCCCGGCAGCTTTTTCAAACGCGAAGCCAAGCCCAGCGAACATGAAACTCTCACCAGCCGACTGATCGACCGTCCTATCCGTCCGCTGTTCCCCGAAGGTTTTTACAACGATGTACACGTCGTTATTCACACCATTTCTCTCAATCCTGAAGTGGACGCCGATATCGCCGCCATGATCGGTGTGTCTGCCGCCTTGTGCATCTCCGGCATTCCATTCAACGGCCCCATTGGCGCAGCCCGTGTTGGTTACATCAACGGCGAATACGTGCTCAACCCCGGCCAAACCCAGCGCAAGGACAGCGTCCTCGAGTTGGTGGTCGCAGGAACCGAAGCCGCTGTGCTGATGGTCGAATCTGAAGCCTTGCAAATGTCTGAAGAAATCATGCTCGGCGCTGTGGTGTTCGGTCACGAACAAAGCCGTATTGCCATTAACGCCATCCACGAATTGGTGCGTGACGCAGGCAAACCCGCGTGGGATTGGCAGCCGCCTGCCAAGGACGAGCCTTTGATCGCCAAAGTTGCTGCATTGGCCGATGACAAGTTGGCCGCAGCTTACCAGATCCGTAACAAACAAAGCCGCACACAAGCCTGTCGCGAAGCCTACACAGCCGTCATGGCAGGCCTCAAAGCTGACGGCGTCGAGTTCGACGGCGTCAAAGTGGAAAGCATGTTGTTTGACATCGAAGCGCGCATTGTCCGCAGCCAAATTTTGGCCGGCGAACCTCGCATCGATGGTCGCGACACACGCACCGTACGTCCCATCGAAATCCGCAACAGCGTATTGCCACGCACCCACGGTTCTGCTTTGTTCACACGCGGCGAAACCCAGGCGCTGGTCATCACTACACTGGGTACAGAGCGTGATGCACAGCGCATCGACGCGCTGTCAGGCGAATACGAAGACCGCTTCATGTTCCACTACAACATGCCTCCGTTCGCCACCGGCGAAGTCGGTCGCATGGGCAGCACCAAGCGGCGCGAAATCGGTCACGGCCGTCTGGCCAAACGCGCATTGGCTGCGTGTTTGCCAACCAAAGAAGAGTTCCCTTACACCATGCGTGTGGTGTCAGAAATCACCGAATCCAACGGTTCATCTTCCATGGCTTCTGTGTGCGGTGGTTGTTTGTCGCTGATGGACGCCGGTGTGCCCATGAAAGCGCACGTGGCCGGTATCGCCATGGGTTTGATCAAGGACGGCAGCCGTTTCGCCGTGCTGACCGACATCTTGGGTGACGAAGATCATTTGGGCGACATGGACTTCAAAGTGGCCGGTACCACCAATGGCATCACTGCTTTGCAAATGGACATCAAAATCCAAGGTATCACACAAGAGATCATGCAAGTCGCTTTGGCGCAGGCCAAAGAAGCCCGCATGCACATTCTGGGCAAGATGCAAGACGCCATGGGCGAAGCCAAGACCGAGGTCAGTAACTTCGCGCCCAAGCTCTACACCATGAAGATCAACCCCGAGAAAATCCGCGACGTGATCGGCAAAGGCGGCGCAGTCATTCGCGCGCTGACCGAAGAAACCGGTTGCCAAATCAACATCGAAGAAGACGGCACCATCACCATTGCCGCCACCGACGGCGCCAAAGCTGATGAGGCCAAACGCCGCATCCAGGAAATCACAGCAGAAGTGGAAATCGGCAAAGTCTACGAAGGCCCGATCACCAAGATTCTGGACTTCGGTGCACTGGTCAATTTGCTGCCCGGCAAAGACGGTTTGCTGCACATCAGCCAGATCAGTCACGAGCGCATTGCCAAAGTCACCGACGTGCTAGCCGAAGGCCAAATCGTCCGCGTCAAAGTGTTGGAGACCGATGAAAAAGGCCGTATCAAGCTGTCCATGAAGGCATTGCTCGATCGTCCCGAAGCGCCTGCTCACCACGAAGAGCAACCTCACCAAGAGTGATGCAGAGATGAACAGCAAACTCATTGTGGGTAACTGGAAAATGAATGGCAGCCTGGCTGCCAATCAAGATCTCGTGCGCGCGGTGATTGCCGGTTTGTCTGGTGCCTCTTGCAAAGCGGCTGTCTGCGCGCCTGCGGTTTATTTGTCTCAATTGCAACAACTCGCAGCAGGCTCATCCCTGCTGTGGGGATCGCAAGACATATCCGCCCACGAGCAGGGCGCTTACACAGGTGAGTTGTCTGCCGCTATGTTGCGCGAATTCGATGTTCGCTTTGCCATCGTTGGCCACTCCGAGCGTCGCCAATACCACGGTGAAACCGATGCTGTGGTGGCAACCAAAGCGCAACGCGCCTTGGCTGCAGGCATCACGCCGATTGTGTGTGTGGGTGAAACTTTGGCAGAGCGTGAGGCCGGGCACACGCAAGAAGTGGTCAAACGTCAGTTGGCGGCTGTGATTCACACCAACGGCCACTGCATCAGCGAAATTGTCGTGGCTTATGAGCCTGTGTGGGCCATCGGCACCGGCAAAACCGCCAGTCCCGAACAAGCGCAGCAGGTTCACGCTTTGCTGCGTGCCCAACTGAAAGCAGCAACCGAGCATCCTGAGCTCATTGCTTTGTTGTACGGCGGCAGCATGAACGCCGCCAACGCAGCCAGTTTGCTTTCGCAAAACGATATTGACGGCGGCCTCATCGGCGGTGCCTCTCTCAAATCTGCAGATTTTTTATCCATTGTTGCTGCGGCATCGCATTGACATTCACGGAGTATTCATGAGTACGCTTCTTAATTTATTGTTGTTGGTTCAAATCTTGTCCGCATTGGGCATGATCGGTTTGATTTTGGTTCAACACGGCAAAGGCGCTGACATGGGCGCAGCGTTTGGCAGTGGCAATTCGGGCAGCTTGTTTGGTGCCACTGGCGGTGCCAACTTTTTGTCTCGCTCCACGGGGGCATTGGCGGCTGTGTTTTTTGTCTGCACGTTGGTATTGGCTTATTTTGGCAATCTGCGCCCCACAGATTCTGGCAGTTTGCTCGAACGCACAACGCTGCCAGTGACTGCCCCACCGAGCGCGGGCGACAATATTCCTGGTTCAACCCCTGCCCCTGTTTCAACGGTGGCACCTGCTGCTGCACCTGCTGCAGTAGACAATTCAGTGCCAGCTCCAGCGGCTCCTGTGCCTGTCTCTACCCCTGCCTCCCAGATTCCATCGAAGTAAACACAGAAGGTTTTCATTGTTTTCAGGGGGACAGCTGATTAATTAAGGTTAAGATGCAAGGGCTTTTTTGCATGCCCATGCATTGGTAAAAAAGCATACATTGCCGTCGTGGTGAAATTGGTAGACACGCTATCTTGAGGGGGTAGTGGCGAAAGCTGTGCGAGTTCGAGTCTCGCCGACGGCACCATCACAAACCGCTGTCATTGTCTTGTCAACACAATGGCTGAAGCTAACCCTTTAAATGATTTTTAAACAAATTTTCATATGAACCTAGAACAGTATCTCCCCGTTCTTTTATTCATACTTGTCGGTTTGCTGGTCGGCGTGGCGCCTCAATTGATTGGTGCTTTTTTAGGCCCCCATAAACCTGACGCTGCCAAAAACTCTCCTTACGAATGCGGCTTCGAGGCTTTTGATGACGCCCGCATGAAATTCGATGTGCGCTATTACTTGGTTGCTATTCTTTTTATTTTGTTTGACCTCGAAATTGCTTTTTTGTTTCCCTGGGCGGTGTCGCTCAAGGAAATCGGTTTGACCGGCTTTATCGCCATGATGATTTTTCTGGCCATTCTGGTGGTGGGATTTATCTACGAGTGGAAAAAGGGAGCCCTTGACTGGGAATGACACATGTCACTTGAAGGCGTTTTCAAAGAAGGCTTTATCACCACGTCTTACGACTCGGTGGTGAATTGGGCCAAAACCGGTTCGCTGTGGCCTATGACTTTTGGCTTGGCTTGTTGCGCGGTAGAAATGATGCATGCCGGTGCAGCGCGTTACGACATTGACCGCTTCGGCATGTTGTTTCGTCCCAGTCCGCGTCAATCCGATTTGATGATTGTGGCCGGTACTTTGTGCAACAAGATGGCACCTGCTTTGCGCAAAGTTTATGACCAGATGTCAGAGCCGCGTTGGGTGTTGTCCATGGGTTCATGCGCGAACGGCGGCGGCTATTACCACTACAGTTATTCGGTGGTGCGCGGTTGTGACCGCATTGTGCCGGTGGATGTGTATGTGCCGGGTTGCCCGCCCACTGCCGAGGCTTTGCTCTACGGCATATTGCAATTGCAGTCCAAGATCCGCCGTGAAAACACGATTGCGCGCTGACATCTTATGAGCATCACCGTTTCCATTGATACCTTGCAGTCTGCTTTGAAGCGCTTACTGGGTGAGCGTATTCAAAAGTTGGAGTTGGCGTTGGGTGAGCTGACCTTGACTGTCAAAGACGCAGACTATTTGTCTGTGGCTCTGCAACTGCGCGATCACCCTGAACTGGCTTTTGAGCAATTGATTGATTTGTGCGGCATGGACTACTCGGCCTACAAAGACGGCGCGCATTCGACCTACACAGATGCACCGCGCTACGCGGTGGTCTGCCACATGTTGTCATTGACGCACAACTGGCGTTTGCGCCTGCGTGTGCACGCCACCGATGAAGACATGCCGCAGGTAGATTCGATCAATGGCATTTGGAGTGCTGCCAATTGGTTTGAGCGTGAAGCTTTCGATTTGTTCGGCATTCTTTTCAAAGACCACGAAGATTTGCGCCGCATACTCACCGACTATGGTTTCATCGGTCATCCGTTTCGCAAAGATTTCCCCACCTCCGGTCATGTCGAAATGCGCTATGACGCTGAGCAAAAACGCGTGATTTACCAACCCGTCACCATCGAACCGCGCGAGATCACACCGCGCATCATCCGTGAAGATCATTACGGTGGATTGCACTAGCCATGGCTGACATCAAAAATTACACCTTGAATTTGGGGCCGCAACATCCGGCGGCGCATGGTGTGTTGCGCCTGGTGCTTGAGTTGGACGGCGAAGTGGTGCAACGTGCAGACCCGCACATCGGTTTGCTGCACCGCGCCACTGAAAAACTGGCTGAGAGCAAAACGTACATTCAATCGTTGCCCTATATGGACCGCTTGGACTATGTGTCCATGATGTGTAACGAGCACGCCTATTGTTTAGCCATAGAAAAACTCATGGATCTGGAAGTGCCTGTGCGTGCGCAATACATACGCGTCATGTTCGCCGAGATCACGCGCATGCTCAACCATTTGTTGTGGTTGGGCGCGCATGGTTTTGATTGCGGCGCGATGAACATCTTGATTTACTGCTTCCGCGAGCGCGAAGACTTGTACGACATGTACGAAGCCGTATCAGGTGCCCGCATGCACGCCGCCTATTTCCGCCCTGGTGGTGTCTACCGCGATCTGCCAGACAGCATGCCCCAATACCAAGTCAGCAAAATCAAAAATGCGCGCGCCATTGCGCGGTTGAATGAAAACCGCCAAGGTTCATTGCTCGACTTCATTGACGATTTCACAAAGCGTTTCCCCAAATACGTTGACGAATACGAAACTTTGCTGACCGATAACCGCATCTGGAAACAGCGCACTGTCGGTATTGGTGTGGTCACGCCTGAGCGTGCGAAAAATCTGGGCTTCACTGGGCCCATGTTGCGCGGTTCCGGCATTGCCTGGGACTTGCGCAAGCAACAGCCTTATGACGTGTATGACCAAATGGATTTCGATGTGCCTGTTGGATTGACCGGCGACTGCTATGACCGTTATCTGGTGCGGGTTGCCGAGATGCGGCAATCCAACCGCATCATCAGCCAATGCGTGAAATGGCTGCGCGATAACCCCGGCCCTGTCATCACCGACAACCACAAAGTCGCACCACCCTCGCGCGAGTCTATGAAGACCAGCATGGAAGAGTTGATACACCACTTCAAATTGTTCACCGAAGGTTTTCATGTGCCCGAAGGAGAGGCTTATGCCGCTGTCGAGCACCCCAAGGGTGAATTCGGTATTTACCTGGTCAGTGACGGCGCCAACAAGCCTTACCGTTTGAAAATCCGTCCACCCGGTTTTGCGCATCTGGCCGCCATGGACGAGATGACACGCGGTCACATGATTTCAGATACCGTCGCCATCATCGGCACCATGGACATTGTGTTTGGGGAAATTGACCGATGAATACCGCAGTCGAACATTTTTCAGCCGAGACCATGCAGCGTTTTCAGCATGAGTTGAACAAATACCCTGAGGACCAAAAGCAGTCAGCGGTCATTGCCTGTCTTTCCATTCTTCAACAGGAAAACGGCTTTGTCACACCTGAGCAGGAAAAAGCGCTGGCGGCTGTGCTTGCAATGCCTGTCATGGCAGTGCATGAAGTATTCACTTTCTACAACATGTTCAACCAGCAACCGGTGGGACAATTCAAAATCAATGTGTGTACCAATTTGCCTTGCCAGTTACGCGGCGGTCAAAAGGCCTTGGAACACCTGTGTAAAAAGCTGCATATTGAAGTTGGACAAACCACCGCAGACGGCAAATTTACTTTGCAACCCGGCGAGTGCATGGGCGCTTGCGCTGATGCACCTGTGCTGTTGGTCAATGACCGCAGCATGTGCAGTTTCATGAGCCACGACAAACTCGATCAACTGATTGACGGCCTGCAACAGGCGGAGACACAACCATGAATCTGCAACAACTGCTGTCACAGTTTCAGGCCAAAGGTCTGGAGTCTTGTTTCCATGGACGTCATATCAACCCGCAAATTTATGACGGTTTGAATGGCAGCAACTGGTCCTTGAATGACTATGTGTCGCGCGGTGGCTACCAAGCTTTGCGCACCATACTCGGATTGAATGGCGAAGCGGCTTGGACCCAAAACCAAGTGATTGCTTGCCTCAAAGAATCCGGTTTGCGCGGTCGCGGCGGCGCAGGTTTTCCCACTGGTCTCAAGTGGAGTTTCATGCCCCGCTTGTTCAATGGTCAAAAATATTTGGTGTGCAATTCAGACGAAGGCGAGCCCGGCACTTGCAAGGACCGCGACATTCTGGAATTCAATCCTCACATCGTGATTGAAGGCATGGCGATTGCTGCTTATGCCATGGGCATCAGCATCGGCTACAACTACATTCACGGCGAAATTTTCCAGACCTATGAACGTTTCGAAGTCGCTTTGGCACAAGCACGTGCCGCAGGTTTTTTGGGTGAGCGCATACAAGGCAGTGACTTCAGTTTTCAACTGCATGCAGCCCATGGTTTCGGCGCCTACATTTGCGGCGAAGAAACTGCTTTGCTCGAATCGCTGGAGGGCAAAAAAGGCCAACCGCGTTTCAAGCCGCCGTTTCCCGCCAGCTTTGGCGTGTACGGCAAACCAACCACCATCAACAACACCGAAACATTCGCGGCGGTGCCGTGGATCATTCGCAACGGCGGCGCTGCATACCTGGCCTGCGGCAAACCAAACAACGGCGGCACCAAGATTTTTTCTGTCAGCGGTGACGTGGCATTGCCCGGCAATTACGAAGTACCCATGGGCACACCTTTCGCCAAGTTGCTTGAATTGGCTGGCGGGGTGCAGGGTGGGGCGTTGAAAGCGGTGATTCCCGGCGGTTCATCCGCACCTGTGTTGCCTGCGTCCATCATGATGGACATCACCATGGACTACGACGCGATTGCCAAAGCCGGGTCCATGCTCGGTTCGGGTGCAGTCATCGTGTTGAATGACACACGTTGCATGGTGAAAAGCTTGCAACGCCTCTCTGCTTTTTACATGCACGAATCTTGCGGACAGTGCACACCGTGCCGTGAAGGCACGGGTTGGTTGTCGCGCATGGTTGACCGGATTGAAACTGGCCACGGCAAGCCGTCTGACATGGACTTGTTGGACAACGTCGCAGAAAACATCATGGGGCGCACCATTTGTGCATTAGGCGATGCGGCGGCCATGCCGGTGCGCGGCATGCTCAAACATTTCCGCGCCGAGTTCGAACACCACATCACCCACAAGACCTGCATGGTCTCGTCGCAGGCACACGTGAGCCATCACCATGATTGAATTGCAAATCGACGGCAAGACCGTGCAAGTCGCTGAAGGCAGCGTGGTCATTCAAGCGGCAGAGCAGGCTGGCACCTTCATTCCGCATTTCTGCTATCACCGCAAACTCAGCATTGCGGCCAACTGCCGCATGTGTTTGGTTGACATTGAAAAAGCACCCAAGCCCATGCCGGCCTGTGCCACACCGGTGACCCAAGGCATGGTGGTGCACACCAAGTCAGAGCGTGCTATCAAAGCCCAAAAATCGGTGATGGAATTTCTGCTCATCAACCATCCTTTGGATTGCCCGATTTGCGACCAAGGTGGCGAATGCCAACTGCAGGATTTGGCCGTCGGTTACGGCGGCAGTGCTTCGCGTTACGAAGAAGAAAAACGCGTGGTGTTTCACAAAGACGTTGGCCCGCTCATCAGCATGGAAGAGATGAGCCGTTGCATTCACTGCACACGTTGCGTTCGCTTCGGTCAAGAGATTGCGGGCAGCATGGAACTCGGCATGTCGCAGCGTGGCGAGCATTCTGAAATTGAAGCTTTCGTGGGTGAAACTGTTGACTCTGAGTTGTCCGGCAACATGATCGATATTTGCCCGGTCGGCGCATTGACGAGCAAGCCATTTCGCTACCAAGCCCGCACTTGGGAATTGAGCCGCCGCAAATCCATCAGCCCACATGATGCCACCGGTGCCAACCTGATTGTGCAGGTGAAAAACAACCATGTCATGCGCGTGGTGCCCTTGGAAAACGAAGACGTCAACGAATGCTGGATCGCGGACCGCGACCGCTTCAGTTACGAATCTTTGAACAGCGATGACCGTTTGACCCAACCCATGCTGAAACAAGATGGCCAATGGATCACGGTGGATTGGTCAACAGCGCTGGAATACATTGCCAACGGCTTGCAACACATCAAGACCGACCATGGCGCGTCAGCGATTGCTTGCCTGGCAAGTCCTCACAGCACCTTGGAAGAACTCTATCTTGCAACGCAGTTCATGCGCGGACTTGGCAGTGACAACATTGACAGCCGTTTGCGCGCTGCCGATTTTCAGCATGATGCAAAAGTGCGCTGGCTGGGAACGTCTATTGCGTCCTTGTCTTCTCTGAACCGCGCCTTGATCATCGGCTCCAATATTCGCAAAGACCAGCCGTTATTGGCGCAACGTATTCGCCAAGCCGTGCGACGTGGTGCCAAAGTACATGCTTTGAATGCACAGGCTTTTGACTGGGCCATGCCTACAGCTGAGATTTCAATAGCAGACAGCAGTGTGTGGGTTCAAGCATTGGCCGATATTGCCGCAGCCATTGCCCAGCAGACAAACACACCAACCCCTGCGCCCGGCAATGCTTCTTCACCTGTTGCAGTAGCCATTGCCACTTCACTTTTGAGTGGTGAGCGCAAGGCCGTCTTGCTGGGCAATGCAGCAGCGCACCATGAAAAAGCTTCCAGCTTGCTGGCTTTGGCGTATTTCATTGCAGAGCAAACCGGTGCCAGTGTCGGCTACTTGGGAGAAGCCGCTAACACTGTCGGTGCACAACTGGTGAATGCAAGACCGTTAGCTAACGGATTGAATGTAGCCCAAATGTTGAAGGCGTCGTCTTTGAAAGCCATGTTGTTGCTTCACACCGAGCCCGCAAATGATTGTGCAGTGACTGACCACACCTTGGCCAATGTAGACATGGTGGTGACCATGTCTGCCTTCAAAACCAATTTAGCTGTCAGCGATGTGTTGCTACCGATTTCACCTTTCACAGAAACTGCTGGCACATTCGTCAACACAGAAGGGCGTGCGCAAAGTTTTCATGGCGTGGTCAAGCCGCTGGGTGAAACCCGTCCCGCTTGGAAAGTATGGCGGGTCTTGGGCAGCATGATGAAGTTGCCCGGCTTTGAATTTGAAAGTGTCGAAGAAGTCCGTGCTGTGGCTTTGCCCAAAGACATGTCTTCGCTTTTGTCCAATGCCACCCAAGCCAAGGTGGATTTGACCCCGGCTTCAAAAGCACCGGTGACTGTCAACATGTACCAACTCGACAGCTTGGTGCGGCGTGCGCCTGCATTGCAACACACCACCGATGCGCATGAAGGACATGTTCATGGTTGAGTCATTTTTCAATTTTGGCGCGGGCTTGGTCAGTGATCCCTGGTGGGGCAATGTTGTTTGGCCGGTCATTTGGATATTGATCAAAATCGTGGCGATTGTTTTGCCTTTGCTAGGTTGTGTGGCTTATTTGACCTTATGGGAACGCAAAGCCATTGGCTTCACGCAAATTCGTCTGGGGCCCAACCGCACCGGCCCCGGTGGCTTGTTGCAACCGATTGCTGATGCTCTCAAGATTCTGACCAAAGAAATCATTCTGCCTACCAAGGCCAGTTCGGGTTTGTTCTTTTTAGGCCCTGTCATGACCATCATGCCTGTCATGGCTGCTTGGGCGGTGATACCTTTTGGGCCTGAAGTGGTGTTGGCCAATGTGAATGCAGGCCTTCTGTTTCTGATGGCCATCACATCGCTCGAGGTCTACGGCATCATCATTGCGGGTTGGGCGTCCAATTCCAAATACGCTTTTTTGGGCGCATTGCGTGCATCTGCGCAAATGGTCAGTTACGAAATCGCCATGGGTTTTTGTCTGGTGGTGGTGTTGATGGTGTCGGGCAGCATGAACCTGATTGACATCGTCAACGGGCAAGGCAAGGGCATGTTTGCCGATCAGGGCTTGGGATTTCTGTCTTGGAACTGGTTACCGTTGCTGCCTATTTTTGTGATTTTTTTCATCGCCAGCTTGGCTGAAACCAACCGCCATCCATTTGACGTGGTGGAGGGCGAATCCGAAATTGTGGCGGGCCACATGATTGAATATTCAGGCATGTCATTCGCTATGTTTTTCTTGGGTGAATATGCCAACATGATTTTGGTATCCACCATTGCCGTGCTTTTGTTCTTGGGTGGATGGTTGCCGCCCTTCGACACGGTGTATTTGGCGTGGATACCTGGCTGGATCTGGCTGGCTATCAAAACCTTTGTCGTGGTCACCATGTTCCTTTGGGTGCGGGCTACTTTCCCGCGTTTTCGCTACGACCAAATCATGCGCCTGGGTTGGAAAATTTTCATTCCCGTGACCTTGGTCTGGTTGGTGGTGATTGGCACATGGATGCAAACTCCATGGAATATTTGGAATTGATGCAAACAAAATGATGCGCACCCACACGTCCACCACACCGGCCACGCCTTTTTCATGGGCAGATTTTCTCTCCAGTTTTTTGCTGCTCGAGTTTTTCAAAGGCTTTGCTATTACCGGCAAGTACATGTTTGCACGCAAGATCACAGTGCAATTCCCAGAAGAGAAAACACCGTTGAGTCCGCGCTTTCGCGGTCTGCACGCGCTTCGCCGCTACGAGAACGGTGAAGAGCGCTGCATTGCATGCAAACTGTGTGAGGCTGTGTGTCCGGCCATGGCCATCACCATTGAATCCGATGTGCGCGAAGACGGTTCACGCCGTACCTCGCGCTACGACATCGACTTGACCAAATGCATTTTTTGCGGTTTTTGCGAGGAAAGCTGTCCGGTTGACTCCATTGTCGAAACCCATATCTTTGAATACCACGGCGAGAAACGCGGCGATCTGTATTTCACCAAAGAGATGCTGCTGGCCGTGGGCGACAAATATGAACCGCAGATTGCAGCCCACAAGGCAGCCGATGCCAAATACCGCTAACCACAGGGACAGATAAGCACATGGAAGTCAAGTCAGCGCTTTTCTATCTTTTCTCAGCAGTGATGCTGTTTGCGTCTCTTCGCGTCATCACGGCGCGTAATCCGGTGCATGCCGCGCTCTACCTGGTGCTGGCATTCTTTCAAGCCTCAGGTATTTGGATGTTGCTCAAGGCAGAGTTTTTATCCATCACTTTGGTGCTGGTCTACGTCGGTGCAGTGATGGTCTTATTTTTATTTGTGGTGATGATGATTGACGTCAATATGGACGAGTTAAAGCGCGGCTTTTGGAACCACTTTCCGTTGGCTGCTTCCATTGGTGCAGTGCTTGCGCTGGAACTCGCGTCTGTGCTGCTTGGCGGCTTTCGCAGCGTGCCTGCGGTTGCTGAAAATCCAACGGGGGCAGAACAGTTCTCCAATACCAAAGCATTGGGGCAAGTTTTATATACCGAATTTTTGTACCCGCTTGAGATTGCTGCTGTGATTTTGCTGGTCGCCATCATCGCTGCCATTGCACTCACCACGCGCGAGCGCAAAGACACCAAGGCCCAAAACCCCGGCGAACAAGTCAAAGTCAAGTCATCTGATCGACTGCGCATGGTCAAGATGGACCCGGTACATCAAGCCATGGTTGAACCACCCTCAGAGGAGCCAAAAACATGAACGTCACTTTGGGTCATTACCTCACGCTGGGCGCAGTGCTGTTTGCGCTATCAGTCATAGGTATTTTTTTGAATCGGAAAAATTTGATTGTGTTGCTGATGGCTATCGAGCTCATGCTGTTGGCAGTCAACACCAATTTCGTGGCGTTCTCTCATTATTTGGGGGACATGCAAGGCCAAATTTTTGTCTTTTTCATACTCACCGTGGCTGCGGCTGAATCAGCCATCGGTTTAGCGATTCTGGTGCTTTTGTTTAGAAACCGTTCCAGTGTCAATGTCGATGAACTCAATAGCCTCAAGGGCTGACCCTGTCACAACACATGAGCCAAACCATTCAAGCCTCCACACTGATTACCATCGCTCTGGCCCCGTTGGCTGGTTCGTTGCTGGCCGGTATCTGGGGCACACAAATCGGCGGAGCGGGTTTGGGACGTCGCTGGTCCCACAGCCTGACTATTCTTGGCGTGTTCATTTCTTTTGTGCTGTCAGCGTTGACATTGCATGACGTGGTGATTGACGGTGCCCGTTTCAATGAAACCCTCTACACATGGATGCAAGTGGGTGAATTGAAAATGGAGATCGGCTTCATGGTCGATGGCCTGACCGCCATGATGATGTGCGTTGTCACTTTTGTTTCGCTGATGGTGCACATCTACACCATCGGTTACATGAAAGAAGACGAGGGCTACAACCGCTTCTTCGCCTACATCTCCTTGTTTACTTTTTCCATGTTGATGCTGGTCATGAGTAACAACATGTTGCAACTGTTCTTTGGTTGGGAAGCAGTGGGCCTGGTGTCTTATCTGCTGATCGGTTTCTGGTTTAACAAACCCAGCGCCGTGTTTGCCAACATGAAAGCGTTTTTGGTCAACCGGGTCGGTGATTTCGGATTTATCTTGGGCATTGGGTTGATTGCCGCCTATGCCGGCTCCTTGAATTACACCGAAGTATTTGCCAAGACTACTGAACTGTCTGCATTGACTTTGCCGGGTACTGATTGGTCACTGGTCACTGTCATTTGCATTTGCCTGTTCATTGGCGCCATGGGCAAGTCGGCGCAGTTCCCACTGCATGTCTGGTTGCCTGATTCCATGGAAGGCCCGACACCTATTTCTGCTCTGATTCATGCGGCCACCATGGTGACTGCGGGCATCTTCATGGTTGCGCGCATGTCGCCCTTGTTCGAGTTATCTGACACGGCATTGAATCTGATTTTGATCGTGGGATCCATCACTGCCCTGTTCATGGGCTTTTTGGGCATTGTGCAAAACGACATCAAGCGCGTGGTGGCTTACTCCACCTTGTCGCAGTTGGGTTACATGACTGTCGCACTCGGCGCGTCTGCCTACTCAGTGGCGGTGTTTCATTTGATGACCCACGCATTCTTTAAAGCGCTGTTATTTCTTGGCGCGGGCTCGGTCATCATGGGGGTGCACCATAACCAAGACATCCGCTACATGGGCGGTTTGCGCAAATACATGCCCATCACTTGGCTAACTTCTTTGTTGGGTTCATTGGCACTCATAGGTACGCCCTTGTTCTCCGGTTTCTATTCCAAAGACAGCATCATTGAAGCCGTGGCTGTCAGCCAACTGCCAGCCGCGCAGTGGGCCCACTTTGCGGTGTTGGCCGGTGTGTTTGTCACTGCGTTTTATTCTTTCCGTATGTATTTTTTGGTCTTCCATGGCAAAGAGCGTTTCGATCAAGACCCGCATGCGCACCATGATGATCACGAGCATTCGCACGCGCCGTATGAATCGCCATGGGTGGTGACTCTGCCTTTGGTGCTATTGGCTATTCCCTCAGTTTGCATCGGTTACTTCACCATGGACTACATGTTGTTCGGTGATTTCTTCAAAGATGCCATCACTGTGAACCATGCAGCGCACCCGGCCATGACCAAGTTACAAGAGGTTTTCCATAGCCCGTTGGCAATGGCTGAACATGCGCTAACTACACTGCCCTTTGCCTTTGCTGTGGCTGGCGTATTGACCGCGTTCTACATGTACATGATCCATCCAGCTGTACCCGCATTTATTCAACGCAGCTTGGCACCTTTGCACACCTTGTTGATGAACAAATATTACTTGGACGACTTCAACGAACATATTCTGGCTCGCGGCACACGATGGTTAGCCCAAGTTTTGTGGAAACGCGGTGACCAGGGCGTGATTGATGGCTTTATTGTCAACGGCTCTTGGCATGTGATTGGCAAAGTAGCCAACTTAGCACGCCGCTTGCAAACGGGTTTTCTCTACCACTATGCCTTGTGGATGATATTGGGCATGTTTGGACTGGTGACCTGGTTTGTCTGGATTCACAGATGAGCAGCCTAATGACATCACACCAACAAACACTCAGAGAGATGCCATGGAAATGTTGAGCCTGGCTATTTGGACGCCTATTGTTTTCGGAGTACTGCTGTTGTCTTTTGGCAGGGATGAGCATGCGAATGCCGTGCGTTGGTTTGCATTGATTGGCGCGGTAGTGAGTTTTTTATTGACACTGCCCTTGTACGCGCTATTTGATACCTCCACCGCAGCCATGCAATTCGCAGAGAACTTGCCTTGGATTGACCGCTTCAATGTGAGGTATCACCTTGGCGTTGATGGCATCTCTCTGTGGTTTGTATTGCTGACATCATTCATCACTGTGGTTGTGGTGATCGCTGGTTGGGAAGTGATTACCGAGCGGGTCAATCAATACATGGGTGCCTTCCTGGTGCTCAGCGGCTTGATGATCGGCGTATTTTGCGCGCTCGACGGCATGCTGTTTTATGTGTTTTTCGAAGCCACCTTGATACCCATGTACCTCATCATCGGTATCTGGGGCGGGCCCAACAAAATTTACGCGGCTTTCAAATTCTTTTTGTACACCTTGCTCGGCTCTTTGTTGATGCTGGTCGCCCTGATCTATTTGTATATCGCGTCTGAAGGCAGTTTTGATTTGGCGACATGGCAACAAATGCCGTTGGCAGCCACACCGCAAACTTTGCTTTTCTTCGCGTTTTTTGCGGCCTTCGCCGTCAAGGTTCCGATGTGGCCGGTTCACACCTGGTTGCCGGATGTGCACGTAGAAGCGCCTACCGGCGGTTCCGCCGTGCTGGCCGCTATCATGCTGAAGTTGGGTGCTTACGGCTTTCTCAGGTTTTCATTGCCCATAGCGCCAGATGCCTCTCATGAATGGGCTTGGTTGATGCTGACACTGTCACTCATTGCCGTGGTGTATGTCGGCTTGGTCGCCATCGTTCAGCAGGACATGAAAAAACTGGTGGCGTATTCATCAGTTGCGCACATGGGTTTTGTCACCATTGGATTTTTTGTATTCAGTGAACTCGGCGTGAGCGGCGGTATCGTGCAGATGATTGCCCACGGATTTGTGTCTGCTGCCATGTTTTTGTGTATCGGTGTGCTTTACGACCGAGTGCATTCGCGTGAGATAGCCAGTTACGGAGGTGTGGTCAACACCATGCCTAAATTCGCAGCGTTTGCTTTGTTGTTCGCTATGGCGAATTGCGGCTTGCCGGGCACAGCAGGTTTTGTGGGTGAATGGATGGTCATTCTTGCTGCCATCAAATTCAATTTTTGGCTGGGTATGCTGTCCGCTTCTGCTTTGGTTTTCGGAGCGGCCTACACACTTTGGATGGTCAAGCGTGTCTACTTAGGGCCAGTGGTAAACGAAGACGTGAAAGCATTGGAAGATATCAATGCCCGTGAATTTTTTATGCTGAGTCTGCTGGCGGTTGCGGTTTTATGGATGGGTATCTATCCCAAGCCGTTCACCGATGTGATGACCACATCCGTGACCCAATTGTTGGTCCATATTGCGACGAGCAAAATACCTTTATGAATACTGCCACCACCACACCGCAGGAAAGTCGACCACGATGAACAACGTCAATTGGATGACTGCCTATCCAGAAATATTTTTACTTGTGATGGCTTGCATCATCACGCTGGTAGATCTTGGCGTCAAATCCGCCAGAAGGACCTTGACCTATGTATTGACCCTGTTCACGTTGGGCGTGCTTGCCGTGATGCAAGCTTTTTACGCGTCCACCGGTGAAACCGTCTACGGTTTTGGCCATATGGTGGTCTCCGACGCCATGGGTAATTGGTTGAAGTGTTTTGCTTCTGTTGCGATGCTGGTGACCTTGGTCTACAGCCGTCCCTATGCCGCTGACAGACAAATGCTGGAAGGCGGCGAGTTGTTTATCCTCAGCCTGTTCTCTTTGCTGGGCATGTTCGTCATGATTTCAGGGAACAATTTTTTGGTGCTTTATTTAGGACTCGAGTTGTTGACTCTGTCCAGTTACGCCTTGGTGGCTTTGCGAAGAGATAACGGAAACGCGACTGAAGCTGCCATGAAGTTTTTTGTGCTCGGCGCTTTGGCCAGTGGTTTTCTGCTGTACGGTTTGTCCATGATGTACGGCGCAACCGGTACCCTGGACCTGAGCTCAATTTTTCAAGCCACATCAACCGGGCATATCAAGCACCAAGTGCTGGTGTTAGGCGTGGTTTTTGTGGTTTGCGGTATTGCATTCAAACTGGGGGCCGTGCCGTTTCACATGTGGGTGCCTGACGTTTACCAAGGCGCGCCGACCGCTGTGACCTTGATGATTGCAGGTGCCCCCAAACTTGCCGCCTTTGCTTTGATGATGCGTTTGCTGGTGGACGGCATGTTGCCCTTAGCCATTGACTGGCAACAGATGTTATGGGTGTTGGTGGTGTTGTCTTTGCTGGTGGGCAACTTAACGGCAATCGCCCAAACCAATCTCAAACGTATGTTGGCTTTTTCAACCATTTCCCAAATGGGTTTTGTGTTGATCGGCATGTTGTCCGGCGTGACCAACGGCAACACCTTGTCGGCCGCCAATGCTTACAGCTCCGCCATGTTCTACATGATCACCTATGTGTTAACGACACTGGGTGTGTTCGGTGTCATTTTGTTGCTGGCGCGCGAGGGTTTTGAAAGCGAAGAAATTTCAGACTTGGCTGGCTTGAACCAACGCAGTCCCTTGTTTGCCGCCGTCATGGCGATTTGTCTTTTTTCACTGGCGGGCGTGCCTCCGATGGTGGGCTTCTTTGCCAAGTTATCCGTGCTGCAGGCCTTGGTTGCTTCAGAACAAATCAGTTCTCTGGTGTTGGCAGTATTCGCTGTCATGATGTCATTGATCGGCGCTTTTTATTATTTGCGCATTATCAAAGTCATGTACTTTGACCCTCCATTGACAGTAGCTTCCGTGTCTGCTGAGAAGCATGTCAAAGCCGTGTTGGCCATCAATGGCGGTTTGGTTTTAGTACTTGGCTTACTTCCCGGCGGATTGATGTCCTTATGTGCTGTAGCGGTAGTCAAAGCGCTTGGCACTTGATCAGTGCCTCCTTCGTCATAATGCACCTATGAAAGTGCTCAATCTCCAATGCCAACACCAGCACCCCTTTGAGGGTTGGTTTGCTTCTGAAGATGATTACCAATCTCAGCGCACGCGTGACTTGGTGGAGTGTCCAGTGTGCGGCGACAGCTTGATCCAGAAAATGCCCTGCGCGCCAAGACTGAATTTGTTGACATCGAGGCTAGATACAACCGCGCCCAAAGAGCCTGCTCAGCCGACCGCTTTGGACAACCCAGAGCCACCTGCAACAGCACCAGCAGAGGCGCAAGTCGCCTGGTTAAAAATGGTTCAGCATGTGATTGCCAACACCGAGGATGTGGGTCAAAGCTTTGCAGAAGAAGCCCGCAAAATGCATTACGGTGAGTCAGAGGAACGCAATATTCGCGGGCAAGTCACTGCCGAAGAAGGCCAGTCTTTATTGGAAGAAGGCATACCGGTCATGCCATTGCCTGTGCCTGCAGCGCTCAAAGGCTCTGTGCATTGAAGGCCTTTGAAATCGACACTGGTCATTTAAGAAGCAGTGCCGAGTTCAATCAACATCACTCAGCGATTCGTACCTAGAACGACTCAGTGACTATTTGTTTTTTAACTTGCCTCGCGGGGCGACAAATGTCACCGGGGCGCTTGGCCGGTCACCGGGGACGATCACCTTGGGTGGTGATGTGTCTTTTTTTGGTTTCTTTTCCATTTTGTTACTGCGTTGTTCACCTTTAGCCATGCTTATCTCCTTGAGTGTGTGGTGTTGCGGTGTGACGAAGCGGCGGGATGCCTACTTCACTTCGGTGACAAATTCAGAGGTAGGGCGACGCACTTTGACCAGTTTTTCCAACCAGTCTTCAGCGCTTAACCGATAGCCCAAGGGCAGGATGGCGACACTGCGCAAACCTTTGTCAGACAGATTCAAAATCGCATCGACAGCAGCAGGTTCAAAGCCTTCCATGGGCGTGCAATCAACTTTTTCAAAGGCTGCGGCAATCAGACTTGCTCCCAATGCAATATAGGCTTGTCTGGCTGCGTGTTCAAAATTTTCCTAATCGCTACGGGCCGGGTAGTTGGTGAGCAACATTTGTCTGTATTTCTCCCAGCCTTCATTGGTGCCGCCACGCATAGACACATTCAAATCAAACATATGGTTGATACGCTCAGGTGTGTAATTGTCCCAGGCGGCAAATACCAACAGGTGTGATCCGTCTGTGATTTGCGATTGGTTGTGAGAGACGGCTTGTATGCGCGAACGCACTTCGTGGTTACTGACCGAAATGATTTCGTAGGGCTGCAGGCCGCTTGAACTAGGAGCAAGTCTTGCCGCCTCAATGATGCGTTCAACTTTGTCTTGCGGAACCACTTTGGTGGGATCCATTTTTTTGGTGGCATAGCGCCATTGCAATTGTTCTAGCAGTTGTGACATGCGGTTCCTCGTTTGCAAGGATTATCGCCTCAGCCCCTGGCCAAGGTGACGCCGCCGTCCACCACCAAGGTGTGTCCCACCACATAGTCGCTGGCGACACTTGAAAGGTAGATGGCTGCAGCTGCCATGTCTTCATCACGGCCAATGCGTTGAGCGGGAATTTTTTCAGCCGTGGCCTCTTCTTGGTCCCGTGCTTCGCGGTTCATATCAGATGCAAAAGCACCAGGTGCAATGGCGTTCATGCAGATATTGTCTTTGATGAGGGTGAGCGACATGCGTTTGGTGAGGTGAATCACGCCTGCTTTGCTGGCCGCGTAGGAATAGGTTTCCAAGGGGTTCACAGACACGCCATCGATAGATGCGATGTTGATGACCTTGGCCATGCGGTGCTTCGCCGCTTGGCGCAGCATGGGTGCCAGTGCTTGGGTGAGGAAGAACGGGGTTTTCATGTTGAGGTCTACCACTTTGTCCCAGCCGCTTTCAGGGAAGGTGTCGAACGGCGCACCCCAAGCAGCACCCGCGTTGTTGACCAAGATGTCGAGCAAGGGCTCTTTCTCACTCAACAGCTGCACCAATTGCGCCATACCCTCATGCGTGGAGATGTCGCAAGGCATGGAGATGCAGGTGCCAAAGGCTGAGAGTTCTTTGGCGGTGGCATCGCAGGCCACGGCTTTGCGGGCCGTGATGTAGACCCGTGCGCCTTGGCACAACAGGCCTTTGGCGATCATGCGGCCAATGCCGCGCGAGCCGCCAGTGACCAGGGCCACGCGGCCTTGCAATGAAAAGAGTTCGGTGGTGTTCATGGTGTGAATCCATTGGTGAGGGAGTGGGATGAGTCAAGCATAGGTCATCTGTTTGCCCCTAAAGCGAATTGCCTTAGCAGCAGGCGAGCAGGTTCTTTTTCATCCAAATCAATTTTTTTGAACCCGCCCTTCATATGCCAACCACCATCGGACGTGGTTCAAAAGACAGAAAGAAAAGCCCCGGATTCACCCCAAACAGCGACGGGTGAGCCTGAGTTGATTTAAGCCGTCGTGCCACATGCGCACGATGATTCCAAAGAAGATGGCAATGGTTGGCATGGCTTATTTGCCCCAGCTGTCTTTCAAGCCGACGGCCCGGTTGAACACCAACCGCCCCGAATTGTGGTCTATGCGGTCTGCAACAAAGTAGCCGAGACGTTCAAACTGGAATTTATCGTTGGCTTTGGAATGCGCCAATGAAGGCTCGACATAAGCGGTAATGGTTGTCAGGCTGTGCGGGTTGAGCACGGTGAGGAAATCGCGCCCGCCTGCATCGGGGTGTTCTTCGCTAAACAAACGGTCATACAAACGCACCTCGGCTTTGACGCCATCAGCCACGCCGACCCAAGTGATCACGCCTTTGGCTTTCACACTGTCCGCACCGGCGGTGCCGCTTTTGGTCTCCGGAAATACGGTGGCGTGTACCTCGGTAACAACGCCGCTGCTGTCTTTCACACAAGCAGTGCATTGAATGATGTAACCACCTTTGAGTCGCACAATCGTGCCGGGTGTCACGCTGTCATCTGCATTTGTGACGGGCGGGCTCAGTCGCTTATAGCCTTTGGGTGGCACTTCGGCGAAGTCATCGCGTTCTATCCAGACTTCTTTGCCGATGGTGAAATGTCTTGCCGCAGGCTCAGCGTGTCCGTCCGCTGAGTGGGGCAAAGCGGGCAAGGTGCAAGGCTCAAGATGACCTACGCCAAATGCTTCATCCCAATTGGTCAGCACCAGTTTGATGGGGTCGAGCACCGCCATGGCGCGGTGGGCTTTGAGCTCCAAATCTTCGCGCAAGCAGCCCTCTAAGGTGCTGTAGTCGATCCAGCTGTCCGATTTGGTCACGCCTATGCGCTCGGCAAACATTTGCAGGCTGACCGGTGTGTAACCGCGACGGCGCAAGCCGACGATGGTCGGCATGCGCGGGTCGTCCCAGCCGCTGACGTGGTTGTCGTTCACCAGTTGCGCGAGCTTGCGTTTGCTGGTCACCACATAAGTGAGGTTTAAGCGGGCAAATTCATACTGTCGCGGCGCAGGCGTTTGTATCAAACCGCCTTCGCTCAAGCGTGTCATCAGCCAATCGTAAAAAGGTCGCTGGTCTTCAAACTCGAGTGTGCAAATACTGTGCGTGATGTTTTCCAGCGCATCCTCTATCGGATGCGCAAACGTGTACATCGGGTAAATGCACCAGCGGTCACCCGTGTGGTGGTGTGTGGCGTGGCGTATGCGGTAGATGGCTGGGTCGCGCATATTGATATTGGGCGCGGCCATGTCGATTTTGGCGCGCAACACAGCGCTGCCATCGGCTAAGCCGCCTGCCCGCATGTCTGCAAAGCGTTGCAAGTTTTCTGCGACTGAACGTGTGCGAAACGGGCTGTCCACACCGGGCTTGCCGAAATCGCCCCGGTTGATGCGCATGTCTTCAGCGCTTTGTTCATCCACATAGGCCAGACCTTGTTCGATCAAATACATCGCAGCGCGGTGCATGAATTCAAAATAATCGCTGGCCTGGTAGGGCGGGGCGTCGGGCGAACCGTTCCAGTCAAAGCCCAGCCATTTCACCGCATCCATGATGCTGTTGACGTATTCCAGATTTTCTTTTTCCGGGTTGGTATCGTCAAAGCGCAGATGGCAAATGCCTTGGTAATCACGCGCCAGACCAAAATTCAAACAAATGCTTTTGGCGTGACCGACGTGCAAATAGCCGTTGGGCTCGGGCGGAAAACGGGTGCGGATTTTGGCCGGATCAATGGCGGCCTGTGCATGGTGTGCCGCGTCACCCGGACTGCCAGCCCAGCGGCGCTGCGCGTGAGTTCCTTGAGCCAGATCGGCTTCGATGATCTGACGCAAAAAATTGCTCGGTTTGTGTTCTTGTTCAGTGACAGGGGGTGCGGGTTTGCTCATTGCTTGATTTTAGGCTGCTAATTTCAAGCAAATGTTTTAAATCCACCCCAGCCATTCATGCCATATCAATTGACCCAGATAACGTGAGGGCAGCAGCGTAAAGCCCCC
>CAMDJS010000023.1 GCA_945900685.1 Bordetella parapertussis | reverse complement strand
TCAATGCTGGCGATGGACGTCAAAATCTCGGGCGGTATTTTTTTGTTCAGCTTCACATACTGGTCAAACTGCTGCATGACCGCGCGGCGCAAGGCTTCGACCTCTGTGTCGGCATCGCTAGACGCAGGCAGATTCACCGGGGTCAGGTTGCAAACAAAGTGCAATGGGCCGTCTTCAATCTGATTGACCGTGGCGCGCTGCTGGCCTTCAACCAGCACTTTGACCGTGCCGTCGGGTAACTTGAGCATTTGCAAAATGGTCGACACGCAACCAACCTGGAACATGTCGCCGACAGCAGGCTCATCCTTGGCGGCTGTTTTTTGCGCCACTAGCATGATGCTGCGGTCTGCACCCATGGCGGTTTCCAGCGCTTTGATGCTCTTAGGTCTGCCGACAAACAAGGGGATGACCATGTGCGGGAACACCACCACGTCGCGCAAAGGCAGCATGGGCAGGTCAATCGGCTCTGAAGGCAACGGGGTTTGTCCAGACATGGTCAAACTTCCAATCAAAAAAATGGGCTGGATACTGACCAGCCCGTTAGGGAAATCAAGCCTTTTTAGCGGCCTCTCGGTACACCAGCAACGGGGGTTTGTTTTCGTCGACAGTGGATTCTTCCACCACGACTTTTTCCACATTGCTGCTGTTTGGCAAATCAAACATGGTGTCAATCAGCGATTGTTCAATGATGGAACGCAATCCGCGTGCACCTGTTTTGCGATCCAGCGCTTTTTTGGCGATGGCTTTCAATGCAGACGGGCGAATTTCAAGCTCAACGCCTTCCATGGCGAATAATTTGCCGTATTGCTTGACCAAGGCATTTTTCGGCTCGGTCAGAATTTGTACCAACGCGTCTTCGGTCAATTCGCTGAGTGTCGTGACCACCGGCAAGCGGCCGACCAACTCGGGGATCAATCCGAACTTGATCAAATCTTCAGGCTCAACCTGGCCGAACATTTCCGTCAGGCTGCGCTCTTTTTTGGTTTTAACCACGGCGCTGAAACCGATGCCGGAACGCTCTGTGCGGTTTTCGATGACTTTTTCCAAGCCTGCGAATGCGCCACCGCAAATGAACAAAATGTTGGTGGTGTCCACTTGCAAAAAGTCTTGGTTCGGGTGCTTGCGTCCACCTTGTGGCGGCACGCTGGCCATGGTGCCTTCGATCAGCTTGAGCAAGGCCTGCTGCACACCTTCACCGGACACATCGCGCGTGATGGACGGGTTGTCAGACTTACGGGAAATCTTGTCTATTTCGTCGATGTAGACAATGCCACGTTGAGCACGGTCCACATCGTAATTGCAGTTTTGCAGCAACTTTTGGATGATGTTTTCCACATCTTCGCCCACATAACCGGCTTCGGTCAGAGTGGTGGCGTCCGCCATGACAAACGGCACATTGAGCATGCGCGCGAGCGTTTGCGCCAGCAGCGTTTTGCCAGAACCGGTGGGGCCAATCAGCAAAATATTGCTTTTGGACAACTCAACATCGTCTTTTTTGGAATCGAGCTTGTGCTGCAAGCGCTTGTAATGGTTGTAGACCGCCACTGACAAAGCACGCTTGGCAGGCTCTTGACCAATGACGTAGTTGTCTAAATTGGTTTTGATTTCTATGGGCGTGGGCAGATCGCCGCGCCCTTCACGCACCGTGCTGGCCGGCAGTTCATCTCGAATAATGTCATTACAAAGATCAATGCACTCATCGCAAATGAAGACAGAGGGACCAGCAATCAGTTTCTTGACTTCATGCTGACTCTTGCCGCAAAAAGAGCAATAAAGCGTCTTTTCGCTGGTGGATCCTTTTTTTTCGGCCATTCAGTGCTTACCTGTGGATGATGGTCGAATGATACTCAAATCCGCAGCGCCGTCGGCGCAAACGGTTTGGACGGAAATAGGGCAGTCTCGGGTCAAGGGCGCTTGGCGATCACGTCATCCACCAGACCATACGCCTTGGCTTCTTCAGCAGTCAAATAATAGTCACGCTCGGTGTCTTGCTCGATGCGCGACAAAGGTTGTCCCGTGGCCTCGGCCAGCATCTGGTTCAGGCGTTCGCGGGTTTTGATAATTTCACGCGCAGCAATTTCGATTTCCGTGGCCTGACCTTGTGTGCCGCCCAAGGGTTGATGAATCATGACCTTGGAGTTGGGCAGACTGAAACGCTTGCCTTTGGCGCCGGCGGCCAGCAAAAACGCGCCCATGCTGGCGGCCATGCCAGTGCAAAGCGTAGAAACCTGCGGTTTAATGAAGTTCATGGTGTCGAAAATCGCCATGCCTGCGCTGACCGAGCCACCGGGAGAATTGATGTAGAGCGAAATGTCCTTGTCTGGGTTTTCACTCTCGAGAAACAACAACTGGGCGACCACCAAATTGGCGGTGTGGTCGTTGACCGGACCCACCAAAAAAATGACGCGCTCACGCAGCAAGCGCGAGTAAATGTCATAAGCGCGCTCGCCCCTGCCGCTTTGTTCGATGACAACTGGGACCATGCCCAGAGCTTGAATATCTAATGCACTCATGAAATTCTCCCGTTCAAGCTCACGCCTGTTGGCTCATTAATTCGTCGAAGCCCAGTTCTTTGTCTTTGTTTTTCACCAATGACAAAACGTAGTTGGTGACATTGTTCTCAATCACAATAGCCTCGACCTCAGCCATGCGACGGTTATCGCTGTAGTACCAACGAATTACCTCGGCTGGTTTTTCATAACTCGAGGTCAATTCCTCGACATGCGCCTTGATTTGTTCAGGCGTGGCTTGCAGGTTGTGCATGCGCACGACCTCAGAAACCACCAATCCCATACGCACGCGACGCTCGGCTTGCGGGCGAAACACTTCTTCGGGGATAGGTGCTTTGTCAGCATCTTTGATGCCGCGTTGCTTCAATTCTTCACGCGCGCCTTGCGTCATGCGGTCAAGTTCTGACTGAATAATCGAGTTGGGCAAATCCAACTCGGCGTTGGCCACCAAAGCATCCAAGGCAGCTTGCTTATTTCGACCTAACAAACGGTGTTTGACTTCGCGCTCCAGATTTTTGCGGATGTCGGCGCGCAATGCGTCCACTGTCGCGTCAACCACACCCAGTGATTTCGCAAGTTCGTCGGTCACTTCAGGCAAGTGAGTAGCTTCGAGTTTCTTCAGAGTGACCATGAAGTCAGCCGTTTTGCCAGCGACTTCGCGGCCTTGGTAATCAGCTGGGAAATTGAGAGGAAAAGTTTTGCTTTCGCCCAATTTCATACCGACCACGGCTTCCTCGAATTCCTTGAGCATCTGGCCTTCACCCACCACAAATTGGAAATCTTCAGCGCGTCCGCCGTCAAAGGGTTCGCCGTCAATCTTGCCAATGAAGTCCACGGTCACGCGGTCGTCGGTTGCAGCTGCTGCATCCATAGAACGCTGAGCAAACGTTCTTTTTTGTTTACGCAAAATTTCAACTGTTTTGTCGATAGCCGCGTCTGTCACCTCAGACTTGAGGGTTTCGACTTCGACCTGGCTCAAATCTTTGACCACCACTTCTGGGTACACCTCGAAAATAGCGTCAAACGCCATTTCAGTTTCAGTGGTTTGTTCTTTTTCGCTGATGCGTGGTTGACCGGCAACCCTGAGTTTGGCTTCATTGGCGGCCGCGCTGAATGCTTCACCTACTTTGTCATTCATGACTTCATAGTGCACTGAATAACCATAGCGCTGTGCGACGATATTCATTGGGACTTTGCCGGGACGGAAACCATCTACTTTGACTTGACGTGCCAAACGCTTGAGTCGGGTATTGACTTCGTTTTGAATAACAGACGTGGGCAACGTCAAAGTCATTTTGCGTTCCAACTTTTCTAGGGTTTCTACAGTAACGGCCATGAGGCTTCTCCAAAATGTATCAATAGGCGTTTGAAAATGAATGCCTTGGTGCGCGGGGGGGGACTCGAACCCCCACACCATTTCTGGCGTCAGGACCTAAACCTGGTGCGTCTACCAATTTCGCCACCCGCGCGAGCCAAAAAAAGCAAAAGGCGGTCTGCGCAAACAGACCGCCCGTTCGAAATCGGTCAATGGTGAATTCTAACTGGCTTCACCGAATGGTTTTAAATTCACCGCTTAACCCTGAACCAAGCTGCATACATGGCCGGCAAAGCAAGCAATGTGAGCACCGTGGCTACGATCAAGCCGCCCATGATGGCGACAGCCATGGGGCCCCAGAACACGCTTCGTGAAAGCGGAATCATGGCCAAAACGGCCGCTGCTGCGGTCAGCACAATCGGGCGCAAGCGGCGTACGGCTGATTCGACAATCGCGTCCCAAGCCGGCACGCCGCGCGCGCGATCTTGCTCGATCTGGTCAATCAAAATCACTGAGTTACGCTGAATCATCCCCATGAGGGCGATCACGCCCAGCAAAGCGACAAAACCAAACGGCCGATCCAGCACCAGCAAAGACAAAGCAACCCCGGCAATGCCCATTGGGCCGGTCAGAAACACCAACATCGCGCGGCTGAAACTTTGCAACTGAATCATCAACAGGGTGAAGGTTACGAACAACATCAGCGGTATACCCGCTGCAATGGATGCGGAACCTTTAGAACTTTCTTCAACGGCGCCAGCCACACTGATGGTGTAAGCGGGAAATCCGTTTTGTGCCCACTTCGCTTGCAATGCATTCAGCGCAGGCAACAATTGTTTGGTCACGGTCGCGCCTTGCAAGCCCTCGGTGATATCGCTTTGCGCTGTGATGGCGTACTCACGGTTTTCACGCCACATCACGCCGGGCTCCCAATCGAAAACAGGTTTCGCTATTTGCAGCAAAGGAATCGCTTTGCCTAAGTTGGTCGGCACATAAGCATTTGACAAGTCGGACATGGTCTGACGCTCACTGACAGGTTGGCGCAAAACAATGTCCACCAGTTTGTCACCCTCGCGGTATTGACCCACCGTATTTCCACTAAGCAACACCCTCAAAGATTGGGCGATGGACTGACTGCTGACACCCAATGCCCTGGCTTTGTCCTGGTCCACTTCAAAACGCACCACCTTCACAGCTTCATTCCAGTTGTCATTCACACCACGGGTGTTGCTGTTTTCCCGCATCAATGCTTTGACTTCATCGGCACGCTGTCGCAACACCAGTGGATCTGGTCCGGCCACGCGAAACTGCACAGGAAATGGCACTGGCGGACCATTGGGCAACAACTTGATTCTTGCTCTGACCTCTGGGAACTCCGTGGCCATTAACGCAGGCAATGCGATGCGCAGGCTCTCACGTATGGTGAGATCTTTGGGCATGACAATGAACTGAGACACATTGCTTTGAGGAAACACTTGATCCAGCGGCAAGTAAAAGCGCGGCACGCCTGAACCCACCCACAAACTCACCGATTCAACGCCATTCAATGCCAGCATTCTTTTTTCAATTTGACGGCTGAGCGCTTCGTTGGCCGCCATGGAAGTGCCTTCAGGGAACCAGATATCCATCAGAATTTCTGGGCGGCTGGAGTCAGGGAAAAACTGCTGCTGCACCTTGCCCATGCCCACAATACCCAAAGCAAACGTCATCAGCATGGCACCAATAGTGAGCCATCGATACTTGACACACCAATTGACGGTGCGCCTAAAGCCGTTGTAGAAAGTGGAGTCAAACAATTCTTGCGGTGCATCACCGCTGTGATGCGGTTTGACTTTCAAAATCCAAATGCCCAGCAGCGGCACAAAAAACACGGATACCCACCAACTCAGCAGCAACGCAATGACTGTGACCGCAAAAATCGCAAAGGTGTATTCACCGGTGGCGGACTTGGCCAAACCGATCGGCAAAAATCCCGCAGCGGTAATCAAAGTGCCAGTCAACATCGGCATGGCCGTGACTTCATAAGCGAAGGTGGCGGCGCGGACTTTGTCAAAGCCCTCCTCCAACTTTCGCACCATCATTTCAACCGCAATGATGGCATCGTCCACCAGCAAACCAAGCGAAATAATGAGTGAGCCGAGAGATATTTTGTGAAGCCCGATGTCCCAGTAGTACATGGCCAAAAATGTCATGGAGAGCACTAGCGGAATGGTGATGCCGACCACCAAACCAGGACGCATATCGACATACCAACCAAACCGCCCGCCTTTGTGCCATCCCAGGGACACAAAACTCACCAACAGCACAATCACCACGGCTTCGATGAGAACGCCAATGAATTCGCCCACAGATCGGGAAACGGCTTTGGGCTGGTTCTGTAAATTACTGAGCTTGACGCCAACTGGCAGTTCTGCCTGCCATTTACCGACGGATTGCTCAAGTGATTTACCCAGCTGAATGATGTCCCCGCCTTTGGTCATCGACACCCCAATCGCCACCACTTGCTGCCCTTGAAAACGGACTTTCACATTGGGTGGATCCGAGTAGCCCCGGGTAATGGTTGCGATGTCAGCCAATCGAATATGCTGGCCCGATATTCCGCGAATTCGCAGTTCCTTCAGCTGGGAAACCGCCTCCAATTGACCCGCCACTCTGATTTGAACCACATCTTGCGGTGTTTGCAAATTGCCAGCGCTTTCCACTGCATTTTGCTGGTTCAATTGCGCTAACACTGCATTCAAATCGAGTCCGAGTTGCACCAGTTTCTTTTGTGGAATTTCAATGAATATTTTTTCATCTTGCACGCCAAATAATTCCACCTTGGAGACATCTTTGACCCCCAACAATTTTTGCCTGACCGCGTCTGCAATATCTTTGAGTTCGGTTTGATTGAAACCATCTGCCTGCAAGGCGTAGATGACCCCATACACATCACCGAAGTCGTCGTTGAAAAAAGGGCCTTGCACACCTATCGGCAAGGTGTGACGGATGTCGCCTATTTTTTTTCTAACGGCATACCAAACATCGGCTACTTCATTGGGCTTGGAGTAGTCCTTGAGTTGAAAAATAATTTGTGACTCACCCGGCTTGGAGTAACTGCGGATCTTGTCTGCATAAGGCGCTTCTTGCAGAGTGCGTTCAAGTTTGTCCGTGATCTGTTCAGCGACTTGCTGAGCAGTTGCGCCCGGCCAATAAGTTCTGACAACCATGGCGCGAAACGTAAACGGCGGGTCTTCGTCCTGCCCCAATTGAAAATAGGCAGCCACCCCAAGCAACAGCAAAACAACCATCAGGTAACGGGTGAAAGCGCGGTGATTGAGCGCCCATTCAGATAAATTGAAACCGCCTCCGGTGCCCTGTGGATGACTCATGGCTGTGCACCTGCAGATTTAAAGTAGGTCACTTTTTGTCCCGGCGAAAGCACATGTATGCCTGCCGTCACCACTTGCTGACCGGCAGTTAAACCACCGCTGACGATGACTGAATTTTCATTCACGCCAGTGATTTGTATCTCACGCGATTGCACGGTCATGCTGGCCGGGTCAACAATCCACACACTGGATTTACCCGCTTCTTGACGAACAGCAGTCGTGGGTAAGGTCAAGGAATGATTGACCGTGACTTCATTATTCAAAAATACTGTCGCTGTGCTGCCCAAAGGTATCTTCATATCGTTGATTTCAGCTTTGACAAGAAATGTACGCGTCACCGGATCTGCGCTGGCTGCAATTTCTTGGACTTTGGCAGAAATGAATTGATCACGGCCCCACAACTGGATGCGAACAGGCTGGGCTTGTTTGACGCTGCCGACCCGGTCCTCGGGAACAGCAAACACCACATCTCGCATGCCGTCTTGTGCCAGCCGCAGCACTGGCATGCCAGCACTCAATACCTGACCCACCTCAGCCTCTAAGCCCGTCACCACGCCGGACTTGTCAGCGAACAACTTGCTGTATGTCAACTGATTGCGTTGGGTGGAAAGCTGCGCCTGCGCCTGTTCAAACTGCGATTGCGCTGCTTTCAAAGTGCTTTCACGGCGCTCCAATTCCGCGCCGCTGATGAATTCTTTGTCACGCAATTCTTTGTAACGCTTGAAGTCTGCCGCAGCCAAATCACGGTTGGTTTGCGCCGCATTGACTTGGGCTCGGGCGCTGTCTGCCGACAGTTTGAAGTCTTGCCCGTCTATTTCCGCCAACAATTGACCGGCCTTGACCCGCTGCCCCAGTTCGACATGCCTGGCGATCAATTTGCCTGGAATGCGAAATCCGAGCCGAGATTCAACCCGCGCTTTGACCTCTGCGGCAAACTCTGACTCTGATGTAAGCTGGGAATCGCTGACTGTCATTACCTTGACGGCTCTGATGGGAGCCTCAGGACTTGGGGCCGGTGAGCAGGCGCAAAGTAACACTAAACCTGACACGAACAGGACATTGAGATTGCGAAACATGAACATACCCTAAAATTAATGACTGACTGGTTAGTAATCTAATTCTGAATACCTGTGATGTCAAGTGACAATACAAAGACCATGTCAAATGTCGGCCACTATGAAAACTTTCCTGTTGCTTCGGTACTGTGTCCGCCGCATTTGCGCGCACCCATCATGGCGATTTACCACTTTGCGCGTACAGCAGATGACATTGCCGATGAAGGGGATGCATCGCCTGCCACGCGGCTCCAGCAACTTAGCGCATTCAAGACAGCGTTTTTAAATCACTTGGATCACCCAAGTCATGCTGAGGGACCTTGGTCACAGACACTGCGTAACCTGCAAAAACAAATCACGGCATTTGATTTACCCATTGAGTTGTTGATGGCATTGCTGAGCGCTTTTGAACAAGACGTTGTCTACACCCAAGACCAGCGCCGGTATGCAAACCGGGCAGAGTTGCTCGACTACTGTACGCGTTCAGCCAATCCTATCGGGCGCTTGTTGATGCACTTGTACGACATTCGGTCTGAGACTGCTTTGGCTCAAAGTGATGCGATATGCACGGCATTGCAATTGATCAACTTCTGGCAGGATTTAAGCGTAGACACGCCCAGAGCACGTTTGTACTTGCCGCTGAATACAGACTTGACCTCGGAAATTGCCTTTGCCCGGCAATTGATGGTGCAAGGCGCGGCATTGGTTCATCAGGTTCCAGGGCGCGCCGGGTGGGAATTGCGGCTCGTGGTGCAAGGCGGTCTGCGCGTACTGGACAAAATAGAAAGCACCGACACCAGATTGCACAGACCACGCTTGCACGCGGTGGATATTGTCACCATGCTTTGGCGCAGTATTTGGATGCGCTCCGGTCAGTAACCACCTCTTGAATGTCACAATCCTCAACATGACACCACAGCAGTATGTGCAAGATAAAGCAGCAGGTTCGGGAAGCAGCTTTTACTATGCCTTTTTATTTTTACCGCCACGAAAACGTGCGGCAATCACGGCTTTTTATGCGTTTTGCCGTGAAGTTGATGATGTGGTTGACGAGATTGAAGACACAGGCGTGGCGGCACAAACTTTGCACTGGTGGCGCTTGGAAGTAGCCAACAGCTTTGCAGGCAATGCACAACACCCTGTGATGAAAGCCTTGATGCCTTTGACGGCGGAACACGGCATCAACGAACAGCATTTGCAGCAAGTCATTGATGGTTGCGACATGGATTTGAGGCAAACGCGCTATCTGGACTTTACCGGTCTGAAAACCTATTGCCATTTGGTCGCTGGTGTGGTGGGCGAAGTCGCTGCGCGAATATTCGGTCAAACTCAAGACAAAACCACCGAGTATGCGCATTCACTGGGCTTGGCTTTTCAACTCACCAACATCATCAGAGATGTGGGTGAAGATGCCATTCGCGGGCGCATATACCTGCCAATAGACGAGCTTCAAGGCTTTGGTGTCACCGCCAATGATTTGTTGAAACGCCGGGACTCTGCGGCGTTTCAAGCCCTCATGAAATTTCAATGCGACAGAGCTTTAGAGATTTATGAACAAGCCTTGTCGCGCTTACCCACCGAGGATTGGCGCGCACAAAAACCCGGCTTGATGATGGCCAGTATCTACCGCACTTTGTTGCTTGAAATTGAAGATGCGAAATTCCCTGTGCTGACACAACGGGTGGCACTGACTCCTGTGAGAAAAATGTGGTTAGCCTGGAAGATGCAAGCGCTGGGGCGTTTTTGAAGAACATCAGCATCGTGGGTGGTGGCTGGGCCGGACTTGCAGCAGCGGTGCGCGCGATCAACAGCGGTTGGAAGGTCAGCTTGTATGAGGCTGCACCCCAACTCGGCGGCAGAGCGCGCAGGGTTGTTCGTAATGAATTGCACCTAGACAATGGCCAGCATATTTTGATCGGTGCTTACAGAGACACCTTGGCTTTGATGCGCACAGTAGGTGTGGACATAGAGGGCAGCTTATGGCGAATGCCCTTGGCGCTGAAGTACTTCGACGGATCCGGTATCCAGTTGAAAAATATACCTGCCCCCATCAACGTATTGGTCGGCGTTTTGAATGCCACGGGCTGGTCATGGCCGGACAAGGGCCGTTTTCTTTGGCAGACCATGCAGTGGCAACGCCAGCAATTCCATTGCGATCCCGCTCTCAGCGTCACAGATATTTGCACTGGTGTGCCCCCCGTCATCATGCGTCAGTTGGTAGAACCCTTGTGTGTCTCCGCGCTCAATTTGCCTTGCAATAAAGCCAATGCGCAAATTTTTTTACGGGTATTGAAAGATGCTTTGCTGGGCGAAGCAGGCAGCAGTGACATGCTGATTCCTCGTGTAGATCAAAGTCAATTGTTCCCAGACAAAGCCCTTGAATGGTTGATGCAACATGACGCTCAGGTGTTCACCCACCAGCGCATCACCGATTTGCGCGAACTCCCGCCCTCACACAAGGTGCTTGCATGCCCCGCTTGGGAAGCTGCTGCGTTGGTTAGCCATTTGAACCCGTCATGGGCAAGCCAGGCTCTTGGAATGCGGCACACATCTATTGCAACTGTTTATTTGCAAACCAACGATGCCATTGATTGGCCATTGCCCTTGATGGCGCTGAACAGTCACGCAACTGCGCCGGCTCAGTTTGCTTTTGACAAAGGCAGAATCAGTCAACGCTCGGAAATGCAAGGCGTGATTGCCATGGTTGTCAGCAACAGCACTGACGATAAAGATGCACTGACCCAGTCGGTGGTGAGGCAGGCCCATGAAGAGCTGGGCTTGAAGTCATTGAAAACTTTACTCACGGTTGTCGAAAAACGTGCGGCATTTGCCTGCACTCCCGAACTGTTTCGCCCCTCTATGCACATACATGACAGGGTCGTGGCTTGCGGGGACTATATCGCTGGCCCCTACCCCTCCACGCTAGAAGCTGCCGTCAGGTCGGGGATTCAAGTGATTGATTTTTTAAACAACTCAGCTTTAGACGAAAATAGCGTATGACTTTCACTCCAAGATTCGCCGCCGAACCCCCTTACAGCCATGGTCAACCAGCCAAAACAGCTGTCATCTATTGCAACCTAGGAACACCGCAAGCGCCCACTGCCTCTGCCCTGCGGCGCTATCTCGCCGAATTTTTAAGCGATCCGCGCGTGGTGGAAATTCCAAGATTTCTGTGGCTGATGATTTTGCATGGCATTATTTTGCGTGTCAGACCGGCCAAATCAGCGCATAAATATGCAAGTATTTGGACAGAGCATGGTTCCCCCTTAAAGGTCTGGACTGATTTGCAAAGTCAGGCTTTGCAACAACGCTTTGACCCGCAACTGATTCAAGTGCGTTATGCCATGCGTTATGGCTCGCCATCGGTGGGTCATGTTTTGGATGAATTAAAACAGCAAGGCGTCAATCGTGTGTTGATATTGCCGGCTTATCCCCAATACTCAGCGACCACCACGGCCAGCGTTTTTGATGCGGTTTATACGTGGGGGATGCAAACGCGACTTATTCCAGAGTTTCGATTTATCAACCACTACCACGACAATCCCGGCTACATACACGCACTCAGCGAGAAAATTCGCGCGCACTGGGCTGAGCACGGTCGCTCGGAACAATTGGTGATGAGTTTTCATGGCGTGCCTGAGCGCACATTAAAGCTGGGCGACCCATACCACTGCGAATGCCATAAAACCGCGCGGCTTTTGGCGCAAGCCTTGGGTTTGCAAAAAGACCAGTACAAAGTGTGTTTCCAGTCCCGCTTTGGCAAAGCCAAATGGCTGGAACCCTACACAGAGCCTACCGTCAGAGAACTTGCCCGAAACGGCTGCAAATCCATAGACATTGTCTGCCCCGGATTTGTCAGTGATTGCTTGGAAACATTAGAAGAAATCGCCATGGAAGTCAAAGCTGCCTTTGTCGAAGAAGGTGGCGGCAGCTTCCATTACATACCCTGCTTGAATGACAGCGATGTGTGGATCAATGCGCTTGAAGATATTGTGACAACACACGCATCAGGATGGCCTTTAGATTTGGCGCCACAAAGTGAGCGTGACGCATCCCGACAAGCGGCATTGGCCATGGGTGCCAACGACTGACTATTTGGCAGTTGCTGACCCGGGTGTTTCTGTCACTGGTTGCGTAGGGGTGCTTGCCTGAACTGGCGCATTGGGTTTGCCGGTCTCAGCAGCGACAGGGGATGCTTGTACAGCATTGACCGGTTCAGGAGACAGGGCCTGGGCGTTTACTGGGTTTGGCGTATCTGTTTCTGCTGCGGGCGCTTGCGTGTTCAATGCAGGTGTAGTTTGGCTCTCAATCGCAGTTGAAGATTCCGCTTTGTCGTCTGAGTAATTTTGTTTGAGCAATACGGCTGCAGCCAATGCCACCAAAAACAAGGTAAGAATCTTGATCAAGTAATTGGTATTGTTGGCTGGCTCAGCAACCACTTGGGTAGGAATTTCCTCTGGCGCGGCATCCGCAGGCTCAGATTTTTCTGAATGATCAGGCTCAGGCGCCACAGCTCGCACTTGAGCGGGCGACTGAGATTCCTGTTCGAGAATATTTTCCGGAGGCTGGGCCAAAAAATGCCAAGACTCACTGCGAGACAGGGCAGCTCCATGAACCGATGTTTGAGGGGCATCGCTTGGAACGGTAGTTACCCCATCCTCTTGCGACTCTGCGCTTGCAACCACATCGTCAACAGGTTTGACAAGCACAGGGGGAGCCACTTGCCCAAACAACTCTGCCTCTGTCATTTGCAATAAAGCGGCCACTTTTTTAGCCGCGGTCAACTTGACACCTTCGCTGTAAAAGGCTGCCAAGCCGCCTTCTTCTATTTGTTTGATTTGTTTAGAAGAAAGACATGCCATGGTGGCCATGTCTGAAATAGCCCAACCAAATGATTCGCGCTTAAGTCGAACTGAATGACCGTCAATCTGAGAAATGTCCGACATTCATAACCTTTATTGAAATAAAAGCTTACTTGACGAGCAACAATTCACCCTTGATGGATGCTCCCTTTTGCACCGACAGCGTTTGATAGACAACGTGACCATCCACCGAAGCGGAAGAGGTCACAATCAATTCGCTGCAAGTAGCGGTGCCGGAAAATTTTCCCTTGATGTGAAGACTTGAACAGGTCACCACACCTTCAACTTGACCGCGCGAGCCAATCGTCAGTTCATCCACCTGAACTTGTCCATTCAAAGAACCCTCCACATGAATAGCACCCTTAGCGGAAATTTCACCGCGAAACGAAAAACCTTCGCTCAATATAGAAGGCTTTGAAGCATTGGAGGAGATCATGTCCATCATATTGTTTCTCTGAGGTTGGGCAATTGGCTGGATTTCTTGGGAGGCATCACCGACAGCGGTCGTTTTAATTGACTCCACTGGAGGCTGGGGAACTGGGTTATTTGCTACTGTTTTGGATTTGTTGAACATATTGCGCAGTCCGAATCACTTTTTGAGGATTGACTGGATAACCACCAACCAAAATCTCAAAATGCAGATGTTTTCCAGTGGATGATTCGCCAGTATTACCAATGTAACCCAAGAGGCTTTCAGTAGTTACTTTATCTCCTACTTTAACCACCAATTGAGCCATATGAGCATACAAGGATTCAACGCCATTCAAATGCCGAATCACCACTGTATTTCCATATTGAGGGTGGTATTCTGCCATGACCACGATGCCGGGCTTGACTGCAAAAACTTTATCGTCACCCGTCTGACTCATTAAGTCGAGTCCGGTATGGAAATGAGACTTACCGGTTAACGGGTGTTTGCGAATACCGAAATCTGAAGAGACATTGAATTCGGCCACCGGCAAGTGGCTGGGCAAGGCATACAACACTTCCCGCAAAGCGCGGTTGGTTGACAACTCATCTGCGACTTTGCCGCGAAGCAAAGGATTGGATTGGATATCCGAATCAAGTGAATAACCACCATTGGCAGAGTTTTGCTGGATGATTCGAACAATCTTCTCTGTCAAACCAGAGCTTTCCAACTGTGACTTCAAGGTGTCATTTTCTTCAGAAACAGCGACCATGGACGTTTCAACAAAACGTCGAATGTTCATGTCACGGTCTCGAATGGTTTGTGCCAAGCTGACCATTTGTTCTTCACTCAGGTCCGACGATTCGGGCATGGTGGAGTCAACCGAGCTGGTCAATAAAGCACGGTAAACGTCCTCGTGTGATTTTTCAAGTCGCGCACGGCTGATGCCGAGAGTCAAACTCGTCACAGTAAGGAACACAATGATGAAGATGAGAACGGCTAAAGATACCAATAATCCTCGGGCGCAAAATTGCTGTAATTTGGCCGGAATATTGAAATAGGTGAGTTCCCCACTCTGCTCCAGAATCAGTTTGACATTTTGATAGTCGCGAGACCATACACGCTTGATAAAGGGTGGCAGACGGAGAACGTAGGCCAAATAATTTGAAGAAAAAAAACGCATGTCCTCAACCTGAAGTGGGCATCAAGTGCCAGCAGGCTTTGCTTGGTGGTTGGAGACATTTGAGGCAGTGTTTGCCCCAACCGGTTCAGAGCCTTGATGCAGAGCACCTTCAATTTCACCGCCTTTTTCGATTTCAATTTCAGCGTAATGAACTTTGCCGACAATTTTGCCGGTAGCGCGAACAATCAAACTTTTTTCACTGACGATAGTGTTGTGTAGTTGACCGCGAACATCAATGAGTTTGGCAGAAACTCGGCCAGTAATGCGGCCAGTTGTACCAATCAGCACTTCTTCTGCTGTCAAATCACCCTCAATCACGCCGTTTATGACGGCTTTTGAGGGAACGGTAAACGCGCCTTTGACAATGACACCGTCACCGATAACGACGCTTTCTAAAGAATCTGCTGGATTTGCCATACTTACTCCTTGACCCGATCTTAACAAAGATCAAATGTAAATTAACTTTTTTATTGAAGCTCTTGATTTAATTGAAAAAAAACGATTGATTCAGATTTATACGGATCAAAAACCTAAGTATTTATCAATGAAATTGAATATTTTTTTTAAATTCGATAATACCAATATATTCATTAAATAAATAAACCGATATTTACTACACAATTACTCAGTTATTTGTAAATCAACAACAGTTAATGAAAAAGCCCGGTAAGTACGAAACTGACCGGGCTTGGCATGTAGCAAAAAAGCTATTTTTTTCAGGTTCTCGCAGAACTTCTGGACTTGAAGCCGCCACCGCCGCGCTTGGCGCCAGCAAACGACTTACCGCCGCCGGGTTTACCACGACGAGGCTCGTGAGAAGGCGCACGTGCAGGACGCTGTGTGGGCTCCAAGCCTGGAATGACTTCTGCATTCAAGGTGGCTTGTGTGTAGTGTTCGATATCGAGAATTTTGCGACGGTCGCGGAATTCGGCAAAGGTGACGGCCAAACCATCACGACCGGCACGACCGGTACGGCCGATGCGGTGTACATAGTCTTCCTGCTTCATGGGCAAGCCGAAATTGAACACATGGCTGATGCTGGGTACGTCAATGCCGCGCGCAGCCACATCGGTGGCCACCAGAATCTGAACCCGCCCGTCGCGCAATGCCTGCAAACGGCGATTACGCAAACCTTGGCTGAGCGCGCCGTGTAATGCAACCGCAGAGAACCCGACTTGCTGCAGATCTTCGGCGAGCGCATCGCATTCAATTTGCGTGCTGGCAAACACAATGGCTTGGTCGATGGTGGTGTCGCGCAACCAGTGGTCCAGCAATTTGCGTTTGTGTTGTTGGCTGTCAGCCCAAAACAAAATTTGTTTGATATTGCTTTTCTGAGCCTGCGTAGATTCGATTTGCAAACGCTGTGGTGTGCGCATGATGCGCGCAGCCAATTGCTGAATGCGCGGCGCGATGGTAGCGCTGAACATCATGGTTTGGCGACGGGATTCAGTCAGCTTGTGGATGTCTGCCAAATCTTCGGCAAAGCCCAAGTCCAACATGCGGTCGGCTTCGTCGACCACCAAAAACTGTATTTTGCTCAAGTGCAACTGCTTGGAGCGCTGCAAATCCAGCAAACGACCTGGTGTGGCGACTACCAAGTCAGCGTTGTGCAAACGCGCAATCTGTAAGGGGTAAGGCATGCCACCGACCACGCAGGCCACACGCAAACCTTTGCAATGCTTGACCAGATCAATCGCATCCTTGGCCACTTGCTGGGCTAATTCACGTGTCGGGCACAACACCAAGGCGCTGGGAAAAGCCGGTTTGACATGGCGGGTATCGGTCGGGTTTTTGCGGCGCGGCTTCTTTGGCAATTCTTCGCCGTTGGCCTTGGCCTGCTCAACTTTCATTGCCCATTCTTTGGCTTCTTCCTGCTCTTGCGCCTGGCGCTCGATCAAAATGGTGTGCAGCACTGGCAATAAAAATGCAGCTGTCTTGCCGCTACCAGTCTGGCTGGAAACCAGCAAATCGTTGGCTGGTTTGTCAGCGTTGTCTTGCAAAGCCAGCGGAATGGCCTTGAGTTGTACGTTGGTGGGTTCTGTGAAATTCAGGTCACGAACCGCGGCGAGCAACTCAGGGGCTAGGCCCATCTGTGCGAAAGCGTTGGGTGCTGCGGGTTTGGTCTCGGCGACTGTGGGCGCAGGTGTGTCAGAGGCGTGTTCGCTCATAGCGTCAGCCGGGGAATGCAAATTCAAATCGTCCATTGTGTTTTTTAGCCCGCACCTGAAAAGGTGAGGCTGCTCCGTTCAAAGGTTGGAAAAACATCAACCTTCAAACAAAGCATGCTGCAAAATTTTGCAACGCGGTTCAGATGAACCCAAGGTGTGAGGAGGATGTAGCAATGTCACACCATCAAGTGCGACTCAGGATATTCTCGCACGAAATGCGGATGCTGTTGCGGCTTTTTACGACTACTTACAGTTTCAGAAAATGCTCGCGGTAATGCGCAAGTTCTTCGATGGATTCGTGCACGTCTGCCAAAGCGGTGTGGCTTTGCTGTTTTTTGAACGATGCATACACCTCGGGCTTCCAGCGTTTGGACAATTCCTTCAAGGTGCTGACATCCAAGTTGCGGTAGTGAAACCATCCCTCCAGTTTTGGCAGGTACTTGAGCAGAAACCGTCTGTCCTGCCCAATGGTGTTACCGCACATGGGGGCCACACCTTTGCTGACATATTTCTTCATGAACTCAATCAATTGCTCTTCTGCCTGGGCTTCGGTCGTGACCGAGGCCTTGACCTTATCGATCAAACCACTTTTGCCGTGCGTGCCCTTGTTCCAAGCGTCCATGCCGGCCAGCAACTCATTGCTTTGGTGAATAACCACCACCGGGCCTTCAATGCGCGGCGTGAGGTTCGGACCTGTGACAACGATGGCAATTTCAAGTAAACGTTCTTTTTCTGGGTCTAGGCCTGACATTTCACAGTCCAACCACACCAGGTTGTTGTCATTTTTGGCCAAGACGGGTTGCTCGGGTGTTGAAGTAGTGGCGTTGGCTGAGTTCATCTGCAGATTGTCCCTCAAGCCCGACAAGGCAATGCAACTCAAGGAAAATACTTTGCATTGAGCTGACTAAGACGCATCAAATTTCGTCTTTTCAAAAACATCTACACTTAACCACATGATCTCTTCTATGCATTTCACCCTTGTTTTCACAGCTTTGCTGTTGATTAATTTGCTTCTCAAATTGTGGCTGGCCAGTCGCCAAGTCAGGCATGTTGCGCGGCACCGCAATGAGGTGCCTGCAGACTTTGCATCTGCCATCAGTCTTCCAACGCATCAAAAGGCGGCTGATTACACCTTGGCCAAATTGCAGTTGGGTTACTGGGATTTGGCTATAGACGCGGTGGTTCTCTTGGGCTGGACCTTGATGGGCGGGCTCACATTGCTTGACACCGCGCTGATGGGTTTGACCGGTCCGGGCATGCTTCAACAATTGTTGTTGGTGCTGGGTTTCATGCTGATCTCAGGACTCGTTAACCTGCCGGTTTCCTATTACCAAACTTTCAAAATCGAGCAGCACTTTGGCTTTAACAACATGACAGTAGGTCTTTGGATCAGTGATTTGTTGAAAAGCACATTGGTAGGTTTGGTGCTGGGTCTGCCATTGATTTGGGCCGTCTTGTTTCTCATGAATTCGGGTGGCACTTTGTGGTGGTTGCTGGCCTGGGCTTTATTGGTTGCCTACCAATTGTTTGTGATGTGGATTGCGCCCAACTACATCATGCCTCTATTTAATAAATTTCAACCTCTTGAAGACGCAGATTTGAAAGATCGGGTTGACCAGTTGATGCACCGCACCGGCTTTAAGTCGGACGGTTTTTTTGTGATGGATGGCAGCCGCCGGTCTGCGCACTCGAATGCATTTTTCACTGGACTGGGCAAACAAAAGCGAGTGGTGTTTTTCGATACTTTATTGAAGCAACTCAACGCCAGCGAAATGGAAGCCGTGTTGGCACACGAACTTGGCCACGCCAAACTCAACCATATTCCGCAGTCGCTGATTCGCAGTTTCGTCATCACCTTGTTTGGTATGGCCGCTTTGGGTTGGCTGAGTACGCAGATTTGGTTTTACGAAGGCTTAGGTGTCATGCCCCATGCCATGTCTGCCAATGACGCCTTAGCGCTTTTGCTGTTCATGCAGTTTGTTCCCTTGTTGACATTCATTGCCACGCCTGTGCGCGCTGCCCGCTCACGCAAACATGAATTTGAAGCCGACGCTTTTGCCTGTCAACACGCGAATGCTTCCGATCTGCGCCAAGCATTGATCAAGTTATACCAAGACAATGCGTCAACGCTCACACCTGACCCTTTGTACGTGACTTTCTACCATTCACATCCGCCAGCGTCCCAGCGGCTGGCCAGACTGACTGCATGACCTTGTCCGGTCGTGTGGTGGCCAGCCACGGCAGGCACGTGGTGGTCGAAGACAACGAGGGCAAGCGCCGCATCTGTCATCCACGCGGCAAAAAAAATCAAGCTGTGGTTGGCGACTTGGTGCAATGGCTGGCCAGTGAAGATGAAGGCAGCATTGAGTCCATTGATCCACGGCGTAATTTGTTTTACCGTCAGGATGACATTCGCACCAAATCGTTTGCCGCCAATCTGGACCAGGTGCTGGTGCTGGTAGCCGCCGAGCCTGAGTTCTCACAAAGTCAAGTCGCGCGGGCATTGATTGCAGCCGAGCAAGCAGGCATTCGAAGTTTGATCGCACTGAACAAACAAGATTTGACGCAGGCTTTTGATAAAGCATGGGTACGGCTTGAACCTTACCGTGCATTCGGCGTCCAGGTGTTAACGCTAGGATTGCTCAACCATGAAGACGATTTGGCGCAATTGCGTCAAGCCTTGCAACACAAAACTACCTTGGTTTTAGGGCCTTCTGGAGCCGGCAAAAGCACTCTCATCAACCGCTTGGTGCCACAGGCGAACGCCAGCACCAACATCATCTCTAAGGCGCTACACAGCGGCAAACACACCACCACGTCCACGACCTGGTATTGGGTGGATGAAGACAAAACCACAGCGCTTTTGGATTCACCCGGGTTTCAGGAGTTCGGCCTCAACCATATTGTCGCCAGTGACTTGGCCAGTTGCATGCCTGACATCAAAACACACAGCGATCATTGCAAGTTTTATAACTGCACCCACGTACATGAGCCGGATTGCGGTGTGCGCCAAGCCTTGTCCAAAGGGCTGATAGATGCCGGACGCCACAAAATATATGTTGAGTTGTTTGCAGAAATGTCTGCGCCCAAAAATTATTGAAAGAAAAGGCGCTCAGCCGACCAAGCGCGCCAGTGTGAGCAATGCAAGTAACACCATCCACATCACCACCGCACGCCAAACCAAGCCCACCATACTGCGCAAATGCGCAAATTCGGGTTCCCGCCCAGCGGTCGGCGGATTGACTTCTTGTGCATTGGCCAGATCTGCATCCAGTGAATCAGGTAGAACACCACCCAATCTCACATTGATGGCACCTGCGGTTGCCGAAAGCACCACGCCGTCATTTGGGTTTTGAAAATGCTCTGCGCCTTGGCGCCATGCATCCACCGCATCTTCAAAATTGCCGACCACCGCAAAAGTCAAACCAGTCAAACGGGCAGGCAACCAATCCACGCGTTGCCACGCCTTGGTGGAAACCGACTTCAAGGCATCGCTTACCTGCGTTTCTGGGGGACCGCTTGATTGCTGTTTGTCACCCCAGGCGCTGTTGAGCAAGGCGGCCAATCGGAAAAATAAAGCACCTACCGGCCCCAATCCCAGCGCCGCGAGCACAGAAAACCAGGCCACCACACCAAAAACATGCCGGTGAGCTGCCAGCGCTGAATGCTCTATGACATGGCGAACAATTTCCGTGCGGCTGATGAGCAGGTCCGACTCCCCTTGCCAGTCACGCAACAACTCTCTGGCCAATACATCGTCACCTGTGGCCAGTGCGTCGCGAATGCCAGTGAAATGGTGGCTGAATCGCCTGAAACCCAAGGTTGCATACAACACAGCCAGGCTCCACAGCATGGCAAACACCCAACCAAGGCTGAGCATCAGCCACCAATGGATGGCGGCAACCAGCAAACAGGGAGCGCCCAAGGCAATCAGCCAAGCTGTCCAAGCATGTTTAATGTCACCGGCATCCAGGTTGTTTTTCAACCATTCAGCCCAAGCCTGAAAGCTTCGCTCCAAGCCATGACCAGATGCCAATGGCCTGACTTGCTCTAGCAAAAATGCAAATAAAAGAGAGATGAAGCTCATGGTTCAATCATAAAAGCAGCTGACCCCTTCATTTGCCAACCTGTAAAAACTGATAAAGGTGCTTCAATATACCTGCTGTCGCTCCCCAAATAAGACGTTGATGCATTTCTTTTTCATAAGGCATTGAAAACCACTCCCGTTTGATACCCTTCCACTCAACCGCGTGCCTGCGGTGATTGGCGGGATTCATCAAAAATTCGAGCGGCACCTCAAACACCTCAGCCACTTCCTGCGGATTGGCGATCAATTGCATCGCCGGATCTAGCAAAGCCACCACGGGCGTTACTTTGTAGCCAGTGCCAGTCACATACACCGGCAGGCAACCCAAAACGGACACATAGTGCGGATGCAAGCCAACCTCCTCTTGCGCTTCGCGCAAGGCGGCCGAAATCTCATCTGCATCTTGCTCGTCTTGTCGACCACCCGGCAAAGCGACTTGCCCGGAATGTGAAGACAAATGCGCAGTGCGCAAAGTGAGCAACACAGTTGGTTCTTCCCGTAACACAATGCCAAGCAAAACAGAAGCTGGCTTGGGCGGTTTGTCATGCCATGGCGGTTCGTGGAATGCTGATGGCTCTTGACCCCATGGCTTAGCGAATCTGCGGCGCAATTCGTCGGCTGTCAAATCAGCCGCAGACAGACGCGGCAAATGCGCATCCGTTCCTAAAACTTTAGCCTCATGAGGCGAGAAGTTCGGAATCTGTGCCAAAGAAACGGAAGGTGGTTGAGTCATGGTCAATGAAAAAAACCGCCGCAGCTTGGCGCTGGGGCGGTTTGGCAGTCAATCCTCAATGAGAAATTACTGAGCAGCAGCTGCCTTGGACGCCGGTGTGGCCTTGGCGGTGAGTTTTTCTTTAATACGTGCTGATTTGCCGCTGCGCTCACGCAAATAGTACAGTTTGGCACGACGCACATCACCACGACGCTTGACTTCAATACCTGCGATCAAGGGGCTGTAGGTTTGGAAGGTACGCTCCACGCCTTCGCCGCTGGAGATTTTGCGAACGATGAAATTGCTGTTGATGCCGCGGTTTCGCTTGGCAATGACCACGCCCTCAAAGGCCTGCACACGTTTGCGGCTGCCTTCAACCACATTCACGCTGACCACCACGGTGTCGCCGGGGGCGAAAACGGGGATTTTTTTGCCCATGCGGGCGATTTCTTCCTGTTCCAGGATTTGGATGAGATTCATGAGGTCCTCTGTACGATCATGGATGCGCTACACAAAAGGCCGGTATTTGCACAAAGGCTAAAACACCAGGCGGCCACCCAGAGGATCGAAAAGCCCTCCATTATAACCAACTGGCTAATCAGCTTTTACCAGCCAAAATTCGCTCGTCTTTGGGGCTGAGCAGTCCGGCCTGCCTGGCTTTGGCTATCAAGTCGGGGCGGTTCGCCGCCGTCAGTTGCAAGCTTTGTGTGCGTCGCCAGTCAGCGATCTGGGCATGGTGGCCGGACATCAATTCGTCTGGCACAGGCAAATCCCGCCAAACCTCTGGACGGGTGAAATGCGGGCTGTCGAGCAAGCCGCTTAAATTTGGCGAAAAGCTGTCCTGGGCATGGCTGTCACTGTCGTTCAAGACACCGGGTTGCAGGCGAGCCACCGCATCCAGCCAAGCCATGGCGGGTAATTCTCCACCGGACAACACAAAGTCGCCCAAGCTGATTTGGCGGTCAACATACGTCTGGATGAAACGCTGATCCACACCTTCATAACGCCCGCAAAGCAACACGGCGCCACTGACAGAAGCGGCTGATTCGCGAACCAAAGTCTGGTCAAGGGTCTCGCCTGTCGGAGAAAAATAAATCAGCGGCGCGCTTTGTCTGTCGTCGGCGCGCTCCTGGCGTATCGCCAACAGACAAGCCGCCAAGGGCTCAGCCAACATCACCATGCCCGGTCCGCCACCGAACGGCCGATCATCGACCCGGCGGTAGTTGCCATCAGCAAAATCACGCGGGTTCCAGCATTTCAAAACCATTTGACCGCTGTCGTAGGCACGGCGCGTCACACCTTGCTCGATGAACGACTGAATCAATTCTGGAAACAGCGTGATGACGTCTATGCGCATGGCGGTGACTTCAATAGTCCGCTTGCCAATCGACCAAAATCAGCCGGGCAGCCATGTCCACTTTGTCCACATAAGCGCTGACAAACGGGATCATGCGCTCCAACGGTTTCGCGGTATCGTCCGGATTGGGCTGGGTGAGAACCAGCACGGTTTGCGGGCCGGTGGACATCAATTCGCTGACTGTTCCCAGCTCCACGCCTTCGCGATTGCGCACGCTCAAACCGATCAGATCCACCCAATAAAACTCGTCTTCTTGGGTGGAAGGGAAAGAGGAGCGTGGAATAAAAATCCGCGCGCCTTTGAGGCTTTCGGCGACATCCCGGTCTATGCTTTCCACAGGACAAGCGACCACCGAATCGCCATGCTCTTTGGCTTCGCGAATTGGCATGAGCACCGTGCCTTTGAAGGGCGAAGCGCCGCGTTCATTCGGTTGCAAAAACCAACGTTTGGAAGAAAAAAGCGCCTCGGGAGAGGCGCTATGGGGCAAGACCTTGAACCAGCCTTTCAGACCCCAAGCATCCAGAATGCGCCCGACTTCAACGGCGTCCGCTGGTAATTCAGCAGGCTCCCAGGCGGGCAGCATCAGGTGCTTGATCAGGCGGCTGTTTTGCCGGCCTGCTTGATCAGGCGATCAACGGTAGGCGATGTTTGCGCGCCCACGCCGACCCAGTAGCTCAAACGGTCTTGCGCAATGCGCAGGCCTTCTTCGCCACCGGAAGCGATGGGGTTGTAGAACCCGATACGCTCGATGAAACGGCCATCACGGCGAACGCGCTTGTCAGCGACAACGATATTGAAAAACGGACGGGCTTTTGCGCCGCCGCGGGA
>CAMDJS010000022.1 GCA_945900685.1 Bordetella parapertussis | reverse complement strand
GCCTATGGCGTGACGCAAAACGACGACCCGCTCAGCCAGGCCATTCGCGGCCTGATCGACTACACAGCCGAACAAGACAAGCAAATCGCCATGCTGTGGCAGGCTTTGGAAAAATTGTCGCAAGGCTCGTTGAACGCTTCTGATTGCGTGCCGCTGGATGCGGCTAAAAATACACACGCCGCTATCGAAAAGCTGAACAAGCTGATTGATTAATCTCCAACTTAAAGCCAAATAGTTTCAAACCGATTCTGAGCATATGACCGGTTTCATCAAACTTCATCCGCACAGTCTGAGCTTTCAGCGTTTGGAGGATGGCAATTTCAAAGCCGAGTTAGCCTTCAGTGTGGAGCAATACGGTTTGATGGTGAAGGACTGCCTGATCAAACTAGAACTGTTTGCGCCGAACCAATTTCACACGCACTGGTGGATGGTGTGCGACGACCCGGCGCAACTCAATGTGCCAGGCTTTTCGGTGTTCTTGCGTTCCTTGGAAAAATTCGTGTTCACCACATTGAACTATTCACCCGAAGACGCTGTGATGAGCAGCCCGCAGACAGCCAATTTACGCTTGAGCGGCAGCGGATCGAATGCCAGGGAATTGTTCTTCGACAAGATGTATTTCGATATTGATCAGGTGAAATTTCAACTGATTAAAGACTGAGGCTCAGTCTGGCGGCGTATAGGGTCGCACAGCCGTTTTAGGTCTGAAGGCTTTGCAAAATGCGTCACGTGTTTGCATATAAGGGCCGCCAATCAAATCTATGCAATAGGGCACGGCAGCAAATATGCCGTCCACCAGACTGACGCCTTGCGCGTCTTTCAAGCCGCCCAAGGTTTCGGTGATCGACTTGGGTTGACCGGGTAAATTGATGATCAGGCTGTTGCCCCGAATCACCGCGACTTGCCTGGACAAAATAGCCGTCGGCACAAAGCGCAGACTGATCTGGCGCATTTGTTCGCCAAAGCCGGGCATTTCTTTGTCAGCCACAGCCAGTGTGGCCTCGGGTGTGACATCGCGAATGGCTGGACCGGTGCCGCCAGTGGTCAGCACCAATGAGCAGCCGGCATCAACCAAGTCAATCAGCGTCTGGCTGATCAGGCTTTGTTCATCTGGAATCAATCTTTCTTCAAACACCAGTGGGTTGTGCAAGGCCTGTTGCAGCCATTCGCGCAAGGCGGGTAAGCCTTTGTCTTCGTAAGCGCCGCTGGAAGCGCGGTCGCTGACAGACACAATGCCGATGCGAACAGTGTCTAGAGAGGAATCTGCTTTCATGGTGTGTCAACTTTTTGTGCGGACAAATGGTCCCGCACGATTTTGAAAATATCACGGTAGGCCCGACCTTGACGCGGGAACGCACCTTGCGACACCGCGGATTTGTCGGGCAAACCGTCTTTGCGTGCTTGGCGAATCAGGGCGCGCAATTGCTGGCTGTCGGTGTCTGGATGCGCAGCCAGCCAATCAGCCAAAGCCTGATCGTCTTTCAGTAGCTTCTCGCGCCAGTGTTCTGCCATGTGCAAGGCCAGGGTTTCTTCGGCGCTGCCGTTATGTTGCACATCCAATGCAGCGCGAATGGCTTGCACTTGCGTCTCATCGAGTTTGCGCATCAACTTGCCCACATATTGCATCTGGCGGCGCAGGCCTTCGAAGTTGGTGATTTTTTTGGCGTCTCGGATGGCCTCAAACAATAGCACAGGCACATGTTTTTGAGCGACCAGTTGTTGCATGGCGTCCTGACGCAGTTGCATCAAGTCTTCGCCGAGCTTTTGCAACTCGAAACTTTCGCGTTTAAGGTCGGTCCGGCTGGCGCTGTCGCTGCCCTTGAGCTCGCGTTTGAGTTCTAGGTCGAGGTCGCTGCCTTCGGCCACAAAATGACCTTTGACGTAATAACCTTTGGTGGGTTTGCGGGACATGGTCTGGGGTTAATGGTGTGGCAAGTATCATAGCTGTCGATATGAAACCAAATTCCACCCCCCCTTCATCCTCTGACAAAGCCCTGCAAGGCTTCAGCCACAGCCGCACCCAGTTTGAGGCGCTGGTTGACAGCGCACTCGCACATGCCCAAAAAATAGGGGCAACTGACGCCGCCGCCGAAGCCTCTGAGGGTTGCGGTTTGAGCGTGTCGGTTCGCAAAGGCGAACTCGAAAACGTTGAACGCAACCGGGACAAATCGCTGGGCATCACCGTTTATGTGGGTAAGCGCAGAGGCAATGCCAGCACTTCAGATTTTTCCGAAGCCGCCATACAGCGCACGGTACAGGCCGCTTTTGACATCGCCCGTTTCACCGCTGAAGACCCGATGGCAGGTTTGCCGGATACAGATTTGATTGCACATGAGCAGCGAGACTTGGATTTGTTTCACCCTTGGGCGATCAACAGTGAACAAGCCGCCGAGCTCGCCCTGCGTTGCGAGGCCGCAGCCTTGCAAACCGATGCACGCATCACCAACAGCGAAGGTGCGGCAGTGTCGGCTCAACAAAGCCATTTTTTCAGTGCGCACACGCATGGTTTTCGCGGCGGCTATGCCAGTTCCAGACACAGCGTGTCCGTCGCGCCGATTGCAGGTTCTGGCGACGATATGCAACGCGATGCTTGGTACACCTCCATGCGTCATCCCGATGAATTGGCAGCGCCTGAAGTGGTCGGCCGTTACGCCGCCGAACGTGCGTTGAGCCGCTTGAACAGCCGCAAAATCCGCACGGTCAGTTGCCCGGTGTTGTTCGAGTCGCCGTTGGCCTCCGGGCTGCTCGGCGGCTTGGTACACGCATTAAGCGGCGGCGCGCTTTATCGCAAAAGCAGTTTTTTGCTGGATTCGCTGGGCAAGCAGGTGCTGCCAGCGCATATCAATGTCTTGGAAGACCCGTTTGTCATGCGCGGCAAAGGCAGTTCGCCGTTTGACGAAGAAGGTGTCAAAACCAGCGCCCGTCAGTTGATCCATGACGGCAAGGTGCAAGGCTACTTCCTCAGCAGTTATTCAGCCCGCAAGCTTGGCATGACCACCACCGGCAACGCAGGTGGTTCCCACAATTTGGTAATGTCTTCTGCGCAAACCCGCGCTCAAGATGATCTGAAAGCCATGTTGAAAAAACTTGGCACCGGTTTGTTTGTGATTGAGTTGATGGGCCAAGGCATCAACTACGTCACAGGGGACTACTCGCGCGGCGCGAGTGGCTTTTGGGTAGAGAAGGGCGAAATCGCTTTTCCGGTGCAGGAGATCACCATCGCTGGCAACATGAAAGACATGTTGATGGGCATACAAGCGATAGGTTCAGATGATTACTGCTACGGTGCCAAAACCATTGGCTCGGTGCTGATCAACCGCATGAAAGTCGCTGGCGCTTGAGGCCGCTCAGCGGTTGAGAACCACCATGGCGTTGTCATGCCAGTGCGCCCATAGTTGTTGACCGATTTCAATATGTTCGTGCTGTCGCTCAGTGTTGGTCACCCAGGCTTGGAGTGACGCGCCATTGACCATTCTCAAGTGGTAACTGGTGTAACTGCCGAAGTAGGACAAACTCTCCACCGTACATGCCACGCCATTGTGAGCGCTGGCATTGTCTTGCAGGCTCAAATGGATTTTTTCAGGCCGCAAAGCCACCGTCACCTGCATGCCGAGATGACCAGAAATGCCATGGCCCACGCGGAAATGGCAAACTTCGCTGCTGATGACGGCATGGTCGGCCTCATCTTCTGAAATTTCACCGTCCAGCAGGTTCACGTTGCCAACGAAGCTGGCGACAAAGCGGCAGTTCGGGTATTCGTAAACCTCGCCGGGTGTGCCCACTTGTAAAAAACGGCCTTCGCTCATGACCGCAATCCGGTCGGCCATGGTCATGGCTTCGTCTTGGTCATGGGTCACCATGACGCAAGTCACACCGACTTGTTTAATGATGTTGACCAGTTCAACTTGTGTTTCTTCACGCAGTTTTTTGTCTAGTGCGCCCAGCGGTTCGTCTAGCAAGAGCAATTGAGGACGTTTGACCAGACTGCGGGCCAGCGCTACGCGTTGCTGCTGACCGCCGGAGAGTTGGTGAGGACTGCGTTTGGTGAATTTTTGCAACTGCACCAACTGCAATATGTCGTCCACACGTTGCGCAATTTCGGCTTTGGCAACGCCATCGCGTTTCAAGCCGAAAGCTACGTTTTCCCAGACATTCAAATGAGGAAACAAAGCGTACGACTGAAACATCATGTTCATCGGACGCTCGTAAGGTGGCAGGTCGGTGACGTCTTTGCCATCGAGCCAGACGCGACCGCTCGTCGGCGTTTCAAAGCCTGAGAGCACACGCAGCAAGGTGGATTTACCGCAACCGGATGAACCCAGCAACGCGAATATTTCGCCGCGTTCAATGTCTAGACTGACATCATTAACGGCGACTGTTTCACCGAATCGTTTGGTGATGTGATCTATGCGCAGGTAAAGAGGTGTGTCGGCCACGGATTGATGGTGTGAAAGTTGACGGACATCGCCCATGCGTCAAGGCGAACTGAAACGGATTTTAGGCACTAACTGAAGACATCCTCATGAACCCAGCCGTCAGCCAGCCAAAGCAGACTTGACCGCAGCGCTAACTTGCCCCATGTCTGCTTTGCCTGCCAGTTGTGCTTTGACAGCGCCCATGACCTTGCCCATGTCGCCCGGGCCGCTGGCACCTAACTCGGCAACGATGGCTTCGACTGCCTGCTGCACCTCTTGGGCGCTAAGTCGCTGAGGCAAATAGGCCTGCAACACTGCAATTTCCGCGGTTTCCACATCGGCCAGATCTTGGCGCTGCGCGGTCACATAAGCGGCTACCGAGTCTTTGCGCTGCTTGATCAGTTTGTCCACGATGGCAATGACCATCACATCATCGAGTTCGACCCGCTCGTCCACTTCTTTTTGCTTCATTGCTGCTTGTAACAAGCGGATGGTGCCCAAGCGCACGCTGTCTTTGGCGCGCATGGCGGTTTTCATGTCTTCGGTGATTTGTGCTTTGAGGCTCATGGGGTGTCTCCGGAAAAAAGAAAAAGGCCCGCGCGGTCATGGCCGGGCGAGCCTGATCAGGCAAGGGCCTGTGGAAATCAGTACAGTTTTTTGGGCAACTGCATACTGCGAACGCGCTTGTAGTGGCGTTTGACAGCAGCGGATTTTTTGCGCTTGCGTTCTGTGGTGGGTTTTTCGTAGAACTCACGGGCACGCAAGTCGGTCAGCAAGCCCAGTTTTTCGATGGTGCGCTTGAAACGGCGTAAAGCCACGTCAAAAGGTTCGTTTTCTTTTACACGGATGGTGGTCATTGACAACAATATTCAAAATGTGCTCACCAAGTATCTGAAGAAGATCGGGCTTCAAAACCGGGCAGCGGTGTTAAGAGGGGTAGGGGAGTCAGCTCTCAGGCCAAGTTCGCCAAACTGGAAATTATAGCGGTTTCAGCCGGGCTGCCAAGGCTTTTGCGCAGGCGTGGGCACTGGCCCAGGCCCATTGGAAGTTATAGCCACCCAACCAACCCGTGATATCAACGACTTCACCGATGAAATAAAGCCCTGGTTGTTTGGACTCCATGGTTTGTTGGGACAAATCCCGTGTGTCTACCCCGCCAGCCGTGACCTCGGCCTTGGCATAGCCTTCGGTACCGGAGGGCGTCAGCGCCCAGGCTTGCAGGGAGGCCGCCAGCCGCTGCAAGGATTTGTCTGGGGTGTCAGGCAGGCTTTTTTGCCAGTCGCTGTGGCTTTCGGTCCAGGTGTCGGCCAGACGCGACGGCAGCCAAGTGGCCAAAGCGTTGTTCAAGGACTTTTTGCTGGATTGCTTGGCATCCAACAGGGCTTGCGCCAAATCGGTGTCAGGCAGCAGGTTCAGGCGAATGGACTTGCCGGTTTGCCAATAGCTGGAAATTTGCAGCACCGCCGGGCCCGACAAACCCCTGTGTGTGAACAACAGGTCTTCGTTGAACAACACGGGCTTTTTGCCTTCACCGGTTTGCATGGCCACCGGCAGCGACAACCCGGCCAGCGTCGCATAAGGCTGCCAGTCAGTGGCGGAAAAAGTGAGCGGCACAAGAGCGGGGCGCGGCTCGACCATTCGCAGGCCAAATTGTTTGGCCAACCGGTAACCGATGTCGGTGGCACCTATCTTGGGGATAGACAAGCCGCCGCTGGCGACCACCACAGCCTTGGCTTGAACTTGCCCCTGACTGGTGCCGGCCACATAGTGAGGCTCGGGCGCATCGCTGTAGGTCAAACCTGAAATGCTGCAAGGCTGCCAGCGGGTGACTTTGCCGCCCATGGCACCGGCTTCGCATTCGCGCAAAAGCATATCGATCAGGTCTTGCGCACTGCGGTCGCAAAACAACTGGCCTTTGTGTTTTTCATGAAAGGGTATGCCATGTTTTTGCACCAAGGTGATGAAATCCTGCGCCGTGTAACGACTGAGTGCGCTACGCGCGAACATGGGGTTGTCGCCGAGAAAATGCGTGTGCGGTGCTCGCGGGTCAATATCTTTGTTGGTGAAGTTACTGCGCCCGCCGCCGGAAATGCGGATTTTTTCCGCCACCTTGGGGTAATGGTCCAGCAGCAATACATGCAAACCTTGTTGTGCCGCCACGCCCGCGCAAAACAAACCCGCAGCACCTGCACCGATGATCAGCACATCGACCTGGGTCATGGCTGCTGCAAAAACGTCTCGATGTGTTGCGCCAGTATTTGCGGTTGGTCGTGGTGCATCATGTGACCAGCATCTTGTATGGTGATGCTGTGTATGTCTTTGATGTGCTTTAAGCGCTCGTGAAATTCTTCCAGCTTGTACTTGCCTTGCCACCATTTTTCAAGATCGTTTTGGCTGGCTTCAACGTTGAGCACTGGCGCGCTGATGCTTTGGTAGATGGCCAGCATTTCTTCCACGCGAAACAAATAGGGGTTGATCACTTTGTGCGCTGGGTGACCCAAAATTTCCCATTCGCCGTTGCTGTTTTGTTGGGCCCAGTGCTGCGCGAGCCATTGCGCTTTGTCCAAACTCAAACGCGGATTGGTTTTGATCAAGCGTTGCGCCACAGCCTCGCTGTCGGGATAGGTGCGTAAATTCATCTCGCCTTGACGCGCTGCCTTGACTTCGTTCAACCATTTCGCATAGCGGCCAGGTGCTTGCGTTGGTTTCGTGGCAGCCAGACCAAAACCTTCCAGATTGATCAAGCGACGGATGCGCTCGGGTCTTGCACCGGCATACATGGACACGACGGTGCCGCCCATGCTGTGGCCTAGCAAATCGATGTGTCCTTCAGGCTGGAAATGGTCAACCAATGCATCCAGATCGGCCAGGTAGTCGGGGTACCAGAAGGTGTCGACTTCTCCCACATCGGTGAGTCCAAAGCCGCGCCAGTCAAGCGCAATGATGTGGCGGTCTTGCTGCATGGCATCCACCACAAATTGGAAAGATGCGCTGACATCCATCCAACCGTGCACCATGAACAGCGGCAGCTGGCCGGGGCGTGGGGTTCCCCATTCACGCACGTGGTAGTTGAGTTGGCGCAATCTGATGAAGCTGGTGCGCGAAGCTTTTTGAACTTGGTACATTCACCCAATCATAAGGATGTATCGCATGTCCCCCGGTCACTTATCAGACAACCACGCACAAATGCACCGCAGCTTTCGCTGGTCGGTGCCCGCGCATTTCAATATCGCCGAGGTGTGTTCGCGACGTTGGGCGGCCTCTTTGCCACACGCGTTGCAGACTGCCATCGTCAGTCACCATGCAGATCCGCTTTTGCAAACCACACACACCTATGCGCAACTGCAACAGGCTGCGGATGCATTGAGTCATGTGTTATCCCAACAAGGCGTTAAACGCGGCGACCGCGTGGCGGTGGTTTTAGCGCAGCGTTTTGAAACAGCAGTGGCTTACATGGCAGTGTTGCAAATGGGCGCGGTAGTCATGCCGTTGTCGCAGTTGTTTGGCCCCGAGGCATTGCTTTACCGATTACAAGATTCGGGTGCGGTGCTTGCCGTGGTGGATGCGGTGTCATCAAGTGTGGTGTCCGGTTTAAAAAATGAATGCCCAGCTTTGCGTGTTTGCATCGGTGTGGACATTGAAAGCGGCGACGTTTTTTTTGATGCTCAAACTTTGAACCCATCAAAGGCATGGCCCTTGGTCAATACGCTGGCCACTGACGCTGCGGTGTTGATTTACACCAGCGGCACCACCGGCCCACCCAAGGGTGCGTTGATTCCGCATCAGGCATTGATTGGCAACCTCAGCGGTTTTATCTGTAGCCAAAATTGGTTTGGTTTTTCAACTTCGTCTGAGGCCTCAGCAGGGCATGGTGATTTACCTGTTGGCAGTCACGCTGTCTTATGGTCCCCAGCCGACTGGACTTGGACTGGCGGATTGATGGACGCTTTGTTGCCGACGCTGTATTTCGGTCGGCCCATCGTCGCCTGGGCGGGGCGTTTCTCGGCAGAGTTGGCGTTTGAGTTGATGCAGCAACACCGTGTCACGCACACGTTTTTGTTCCCCACGGCGTTGAAGGCCATGATGAAAGCCTACCCGTCGCCGCAAGCGCGTTTTCAACTCGACTTGCAAGCCATCATGAGCGCCGGTGAAGCTGTGGGTGACGCGGTGTTTGCGTATTGCCGAGATGAACTCGGAGTGACAGTGAACGAAATGTTCGGGCAAACCGAGATCAATTACATCGTCGGAAATTGCGCCATGAACGGCGACACCAGCGACGGCGTTGGTTGGCCTGCCAAACCCGGCAGCATGGGCCGCGCCTACCCTGGACACCGCGTGGCAGTGATTGATGAAGACGGTCGTGAATGCGCTGACGGTGTGCCCGGCGATGTGGCTTTGCATCGATGCGATGTGCACGGCCAACCCGATCCGATTTTCTTTTTGGGTTATTGGAATCAATCTGAAGCCACCACGCGTAAATTCACAGGCGACTGGTGCCGCACCGGCGACTTGGCCGCGCGTGATGCAGATGGTTACCTTTGGTACCAGGGACGCGCCGATGATGTGTTCAAGGCCGCCGGTTACCGCATAGGCCCCAGCGAAATAGAAAACTGTTTGGTGAAACACCCGGCCGTGGCCAATGCCGCTGTCGTGCCCAAGCCAGATGCGGAACGCGGTAATTTGGTGAAAGCCTATGTGGTGTTGTCTGCGGGCTTTGCGCCTTCAGATGAATTGGTCAAGCAGCTGCAGCAACATGTGCGTGGTTTGCTCGCGCCTTATGAATACCCGAAGGAGATTGAGTTCATCGATCAGTTACCGATGACGACGACGGGGAAAGTACAGAGGAGGGTGTTGAGGTTAAGGGAGCAGCAGAAAAAAAACAGTAATAAATGATTTATTTGTTACTATTGACACCTTGCATGTTATGTTCATTAGCGTCTTCAATTGGTGTTCGATTCCAAAGAAATGTTAATTTGAACGAATGATTTGGTAAGGCATCCCAAATAAAATTACTTAAATCATAAGGAAGACTGAAAAATCTCCGCAGCCATTTAAGATCTTCAAAAAAATCAACTCTTTCATAATCAGTACCATTAAGGATTTTTTTATTTCCTAAATAAACATCAGGCTTAAAGTGAACAATCGAATTTCGTTTTTTCACTAATTTATCAAGTGTTTCATACATTGCCGTGCTTTTTGGAAATGAATACGATTTTTCAATTGCTTTAGGTGCGAGCAGCCATTTTTTTTTCAATTCGACTTTGTCAAGAATTGAAAATAATTCAGCCATATTTACTTCACTCAACCCAACAGACAATATGGTATTTACTAATCCTTCACAAAGTGAGTGTGACAAAAGAATAACCACGACATTTAAATTTTTAAATCGAGTTTGAAACTGCGTGAGAAATTGATTGGCAGGTGCTGAGAAAAAATCGATTTGATTTTTAGCTTGCATTCGAAAAGCCTCAATGATCCCAGGTTTTTCTTCTTCTGAATAATTATTTAGCAAGAAACTTTGTTCTTTCAAATATCGATCAAATAGTTTTTCTTCTTCTTGAAAATAGTCACTCCTTGGGCGTGGAACAAAATTCTTCATTTCAGTCTCGAGGGCCATGAAAACAACCCAGTAGGATTTAAGTGCATCGCTTATTTCCAAATAGTCAGCGCTATGACCTATTGATTGGGGAGAGTTTGCATTCGAAGAGTTATCAGAACTTGTATCCATCTTTGTAAACATTGATTTTTATGGCAAGCAGTATGCCTAAACAGTAAACCTATAAATTCACTAAATTCGCTACATATCAACGTCCTAAAAATCTCAAAAATCTATCGCTAAATATATGATCTATTGATATGCTACGATCATGAAAAATCATCAAATCAGAACACTGCTTGACCTTCATGGACAGGTGATTGATCAGGAAGACGGTTTTTGGGTCAAGATTGATGCATGGGAGGTTGCTGCTTCCGCTGAAATTCCACATGCCATTCGTTATTCATTGACTTTGCATGCACCTGACGGTACGCGCATTTTGGGTTATGACAATGCTCATGCCATCAAAGTAAAGGGAATTAAATATGCAGGCCAACGCATGAATTTTGATCATAAGCACCGGCATGCTTCTGACAAAGGCGTTCCCTATGAGTTTGTTGATGCTTACCAGTTGTTATCAGATTTTTTTACAGAAGTTGATTCAGTGTTGAAAGAGGTCAAACCCAAATGAAAGTCATCAAGATAGGCATCGCTTCTCAGCAAAAAATCCGGCAGCGTGTGTTGGCTATTGCCAAGGGCGAGATCACACCCAAGCCATCAGACACGAAGGTCTGGTTTACCTCCATGAGATCGCTGGCCGAGGTGTTAAGTGACGATAACCGCGCCATGCTGGACGTTATTCGCCAATCGAAGCCAAACTCCATCAATGAACTGGCGCAGTTGACAGGGCGCAAACAAGGCAATCTGTCGCGCACGCTGAAAACCATGTCCCGTTACGGACTGGTACGTATGGAAAAGAACCAACGGTCTTTGCGTCCGGTCGTGCTGGCTGACAGTTACCAGTTGTCTATTGCCTGAATTTGGTGCTCGGGCGCAAATAATAATCAAATCAACCAAGCCCCGCCGCCGCCCTCAATTTATCCTTCTTGCTCGGCCTTGTCCCTTTGATACCTCCATTGCCCTTTGGTGCAGGCGGTTCATCCACTGGTTCAAAGCCTGGCACTTGCTCTAAATCAATCGCAAGGCTTTCGCGTTTTTGTATCAGTTTCCAATGCGCCAAGGCGTGGGCGGTGACAAAGCTGATCGCGTCGCCATGCGCCCCTGCGCGGCCAGTTCGGCCAATGCGGTGGGTGTAGTCGGTGGCCGAGCGCGGCAAGTCGTAATTCACCACCACGGGCAGCATGGCGATGTCTATGCCACGCGAAGCCAGATCGGTGGTCACCATCACATGGCAGAGCCCGGTTTTGAAATCGCGCAGAACATCTTGGCGCGCGCCTTGGCTCATCTCGCCATGAAAAGGCGCAGCGTTGATGCCTGCCTTGCACAATTTATTCGCCACATGCTCGCAGGCGTAGCGCGTGGCCACAAACACCAGCACCTGCTTCCAACTGTGTTCTGCGATCAAGTGCCGCAGCAAAGCGGTTCGTTTTTTGTCATCCACGCGAATCGCGCGTTGGCTGATGTCTGGCTTGTGACCCTCAAATGCTTCCACTGTGATCCGCACTGGATCGTGCAACAAGCTGGCTGCGAACGCTTCGACCTCGGGCTCAAAGGTGGCCGAGAACAACAAAGTCTGCCGCTTCTCAGGCAACAGCGCCAGCACGCGTTGCAATTCGTCCGCAAAGCCCAAGTCCAGCAGCCTATCGGCCTCGTCCAGCACCATGTGTTTCACTTCGCCCAGATGCACCGCGTTCTGATCTGCCAGATCGAGCAAACGCCCCGGCGTGGCAACCAAAATGTCGGCACCGCCTCGCAAGTCCATCATTTGCGGGTTGATGGATACACCGCCGAACACCACGGCGACTTTCAGTCCCGGCTTGTAGGAAAGATGTATGAGCACATTGCCGACCTGAACCGCCAACTCGCGCGTGGGCACCAACACCAAGCTGCGAATCGGACGGCGGAAATTCGTCAGGCGCGGATGCAAGACGTGATGCTGTACCAGGGGCAATGCAAACGCCAGCGTCTTGCCTGAGCCGGTGGGGGCGGTGGCCCACAAGTCCCGGCCTTGCAGCGCAGGGGGAATGGCTTGGGCTTGGATGGGCGTGGGCGCGTACAAGCCCATGTCGGCCACAGTCTGTTGCAGCGCGGGGGTGAGGGTCAGGTTAGAAAAGTTCAAACGGATGTGAAGCAGGTTGCTTTTTTTGTAAGAGTGGTCAGCTTAACCTGTGGAGTTTGTGTGCAGTCCAAGTGTTCATCACAGTCAAAAATTATTGTTTAGAAATAAATTTGTAACATTCAAATCGTATGCTTAATTTAATTCAAAAGTTTTTATAAAAAATAAAAAATGAATTTAAAAGACACACACACATACGGGGAAGCGGTGAAATATTCAAGGCATGTTGAAAATCAAAGAATTCTCGGCGCAGCCGTACAACTGGCGCAGCACTCGGAGTTACACCGACAGTATCCGCTGGGTTCTTTTACCAGTCGTTTTGGAGCTGCGATCAAGCGCAACTGTTTTCGCTGTTTAGAAAATGAACGCGGAGATTTGCTGGCATTTTGCGCTTGGACTTTTATCACCGACGACACTTTAGATCGCGTACTGAACCAAGGCCACGACCCACAACCTGATGAATGGTGTGAGCAAGGCACCTTGTTTTTCAAAGAATTTATCGCGCCTTTTGGCCATGCCAAATTGCTGGTGTCGGATGTGCGCAAACATATTTTTTCAAACTACGCAGGCCGTGCATACGGCTTACGTGGGCGCGCTGGAGCGGTGAATTTCTCTGAAGGAAAACCACAGCTACGGTACTTTTATCAATGTTGATTAATCGAAGGATGGGGACTTAGCATGGGGCAATCACTGAATTTCTTTTTCACGGGCAACTACAACGGCAATGATCGTGACAACAATATTGTTGCTATTGGCTTCGGAGGTACTGTTCGTGCATACGGTGGAAATGACACTGTCACCACGGCATCTTTTTACACCAGAGTAGAGGATACATGGGGTAATTTAAATCTTTGGGGATTGAACGGTGGTATCAATATCCAAAAGACAGGGGAAGGCAATGTGTACTTACACGTCCTCGCTGCCAGTTCAACAATTAACCATACTGGCTTGTATGGGGACGCTAATTTCTATGGGGGCGCAGCACACAGTGACATAAGACGTATTGGCGCGAAAGGGGATGTGAATTTCTATGGGGCTGCTGTTTCAAGTCGCATCGAACACATCACCCTATATGGTGATACCTTTTTTGCAGGCGCGGGCTTATCAAACATTATCAAGCGCACTGGCAATAAAGGTAATGTAAGTGCTTATGGTGCCGGGGGATACAACCAAATCACCATGAATGTGGATCAAGGGGACTTGACGGTTGCTTTTGTTTCGGGTGCCAACGTACTTACCCGATCAGGGATAGGGCGCAGCGATATAGGTGTTGGCGGGCTTGCCAATGTCATCACAACAGGTGACAGTGATGACAAGATTGTCGCTTTGGGCGGCGCAAATATTATCAAGGCAGGCTACAAGGGCAATGACAATATTTCAGTCGGTGGTGGTGTCAATGTCGTGCTGTTGGGGCACGGTAACAACACAGTCAGTGCGCTTGGTGGCGCAAACGTTGTGTTGAGCGGTCATGGCGACAACAACATCTCGGTTGCTGGCATAGCGAATGTAGTGATGAATGGCAATGGACAATTGAATGCACGAGCGATTGGTGGTCTGAATGCAGTTTTGACCGGTGACGGCGCATCCAAGATAGAGGCCGATGGGGGGTTCAACATTGTCATGGCAGGCAATGGCTACGGGAAAAATTTATGGCGTTCAGGTGAGTTTAATGTCACGCCAAAATTCATCATGAATGGCACTTGGATCGAGCAGGATATTCAATCTCAAAGTAATTTTTTTGCTTCCAAAAGCTTCCCACAAACTTTCTTGGTTTTTTGCCGGGATGGTATCTATACAAAAGCGATTCAAGTTCAAGCGACATTGAATCAAGATGGTCAAGTTTCGTTTAACCAGTTGTGGAATTCGGGTAAGTATTGGTCGACTGATGTCACCTCATCGTTAGCTGAAGGCATTATTCCTGATGGATGGTCTGCGGTACCTGATGATGCCTATGTATTGATGAGAACAGAAGGTAGCGCCTTCGGCCTCGTCTCTGACTATAGTCAGAAAACTCAACCAGGTGGACATGGTAATTTTGCAATTGTTAAAGGCAATCAAAATTTTTACGGTGTACCCGTTACTGGCGGTCGAGCAGGCAGCGACGACGCTTATTTGTTGTTCGATGGATCTCAAGATGCATCTAAATCGATATTGAAGCAGTCCATCCAATTGACTCAAGGCAAAACGTATCAATTCACTGCATACGTAGGCACCAATGATTCGAATCTTCCTTTGCAATTACAAGTCAATGGAAGAGATGTGGGTAGCCCAATGATTGCCCAAAAAACCACTGCCAATGGAGGGTGGCAAAAAATCACTATGAGTTTCGTCGCTGAATCATCTGGTACTGCTGTAGTAGGTTTGCGAGACCTTAAAACTGACTGGTGGTTGAATGACTTTGCATTGGATGATGTCAGCCTTAGGGAAGTAGCTGGTGGGAACACTATCCGAACCCTTGGATTAGGTAATTTGGTGGTGTCGGGTGACGGAGATGATCGCATCCGTGCTGGCGGTATTTTGGGCATGGTCACAGACACGGTTGGCCTGACTTCGGCTGATTCTTTTGAATTTGACCGCGTAGTAGTGCTTGGCGATGACGTGTGGAGCACTATCACCAAGACCACCGCAAATTTGGTCAGTCTGAGTGCTTTGACCGCAACCAATATTGGCAACATAGTGATTGCTGGTGAGGGTAATAACAAAGTCAAAACTTATGGTGGTTTGAACTTTGTACAGACCGGTTCGGGACATGACGAAATTTCAATGGTGGGAGGACTCAACTGCGTTACCGCAGGTAATGGTAATAACAGAGTATTCGTTATTGGAATAAACAATTGGATATGGAGTGGTAGCGGGAATGATGAATTACAGGCCATCGGCGGAGCGAATGTGTTTGTTGCCGGCGACGGCAATAACCGAATGACAGCCTTGGGCGGCGGGAATGTGTTCATTGGCGCTGGCGGAAATGACAATGCTTTCATGGCGGGTTTAGGCAATATTTTTATTGCGGGTGGGGGCAATAACTCTGCCTTCATGATCGGCAAAGGCAATTTCATGCAAGGCGGTAGCGGTGACGATAAGGTCATTGGCTTAGGCGCTATTGGCAACGCCTTCATTCTGGGCGATGGCAACAACACGGTGGGTGCTTTGGGTGGCGAGGCCAATATTGTTTGGACTGGTAGTGGGAATGACACTGTTATTTCCATAGCGCCTGGAATTGGTAACCTGCTCCTGTTGGGCGATGGAAATAACTTTGCCATGGCCGCTGGCCAGGGAAATATTGTGATGACGGGTTCGGGTAATGACAGTGTGTTGACTTTGGGGCAATACAACATTGTCAGTACTGCTTCAGGTATTGACAACGTCATTGCATTGGGCGAACTTAATGTGGCTCTCACCGGCGGAGACGATGATCTAGCTATTTTGGTTGGTAAAACTAATTTCCTTAATACTGGTTGGGGAAATGATATTGCCGCATCCATCGGTCAAAATAATATCGTGTTAACAGAAGCAGGCAATGACACTGCACTGGTTATTGGACAGAGCAATTATGTTTTCGCTGGCAGTGGAAACGATATTGTTGCGACCTTTGGCGAAACAAATTACGTTCTTACTGGAAGCGGTGCAGATATTGCGCTGGTATTTGGTAAAAAGAACATAGTTGCTACAGACAATGAAATTGTGATCACTGAAGATGACTTGCCCTGGAAAGAGAGTGACACCCTTAAAAAGGGATTAAATGGCACCACCAACAGCAACTTAGGTATTTCCAGTCAAGCAGAATTCAAGATATCTGGCGATTTGGTCAAATATTTTCCCGATATTCAATTTTCAACTGCGAACCAAGCTGATTGGAAAACACCCACCTTGACACTGCCGCAATTTAATTATCAAATCCCCAGCATGCCTGAACTCAAAAGAGCACCTACCTATGAGTACGGCACTTTGGGAAGTTATGGTTTACCAAGCATCTCATTACCGCAATTTTCCAGTCCTGAACTGCAAGTTCCAGGTATTACGGTTCCTTCATTCAGCTTACCCAACATCATTGATGGAACTGGTCTTAGTCTGAATTCATTCAAGTTGAATTTTTTCGTTGATTTCAATGTCAGCCCCAGCTGGGCAGGTTTTTTTGGAAGCAGTTTTTCAGACTTGACAGGTATGCCGCAAAACGATGGAAGTAGCAGAAAAATTTTAGGTACGAAACTTAATGTCCAACCCAGTCTGTCTGGTGACGTCAATTACAACAGCGCAGATTTAAAAGGAAAAGTTAATGTCACTGATGTAAGATCTATTGATCTTATCGTCGCAAGAGCTGAAAGCAGAAATACCGCAGAAGCTACAGACAGTCCCGCATCAAATTCTGCTTCCTCTGCATCTGGAACGACTTACGCCAATGCATCGGTATGGGACAACTCAGCAACCAATAATCAAAATTGGTCACTAGGTGAGCCTGCTTCCGCGCCTACAAAAAACACCAATGCATCTGGTACCACTTACCAATTACCAGCGCTGTCTTTTGGTGATATCGAATTACCAAACTTGAATCTTAATGGCTTTGATTTGTCCGGCTACAGCCAATTGTTAGGCGATGTTTTCAGTGGACGTGACTTTTTTGGTGCCACATTACCAAACTTTAGCGTTCCAGAGTTCAAGGTTCCGGGATTTAATTTAAACGAGTATTTGTCGGACGGAAGAACCAATGCACTGACGATCAAAGGCAAAAGTTTTCAATTGCCCGCTCTTCAGTTGCCCGTTATTGCAGGACTCAACATCACCAATCGTTTGCCCGTATTTGGAAACTTTGATTTTCATCGTGACAGTGGGGACGTTGCCTTGGTAGGTGGACAGGAAAATCGCGTGATGACTGGCGCAGGCGATGACCTCGCCTTTGTGGCAGGTCAAACGAATGTGGTCATTGCGGGCGACGGCGATGACGCTGCTTTGATTTTTGGCCAAAAAAATTCCTTCCGTGGCGGCGCTGGCAGTGACTGGGCTTTTGTAGGTGGCAGTGAAAACAATATCAAAGGCCAAGACGGTAACGACTTGATGATTGCCTTAGGAAAGACAAACAAAATTGATGGTGGTAAGGATGATGACGTCTTGATTGCTATCGGTGCTGTCAATGAACTTGACGGAATGACTGGAGACGACTTGATCGTTTCAATAGGCAATCAAAACTTGATCGGCTATAAACCGGATGTCAGTGCAGGTGACGGCAACGATACGGTCATTAGTTTGGGTTGTAAGAACTTGGTGAGAGCAGGTTATGGCGACGATTGGGTGCTCGCTGTAGGCTTAACTAACACTGTAGATTTGGGGTCGGGTAATGATCTTGGATGCATTGTTGGCTGGAACAACTACGTGACAGGCGACGCGTTAACCGCTGACAATGGCGCGGATGTTATTTTAGTTGCTGGTGGTAAGAACCATGTTGAAGGCAACGGCGGTAATGACTTATTGATGGCGGCGGGTTTGGCCAATCTCATTGACGCAGGTAACGGCAGTGATGTGGTTGTTTCCGCAGGGCTCGGTCAAATCGTCAGCTTGGGTGATGGCAACGATATCTGTGTAGCTTTTGGCGCGGGCAATTTAGTCACCGGAGGATTGGGCAATGATGTGATTTATTCGGCTGGATTGCTCAATAGAGTGTTCTCTGGCGAGGGTAACGATGTGTTGTTTGCTTTTGGCGGAGGGTGCGTTCTTGATGGCGGTACTGGAGACAATGTGTTTTTATCGCAGGGTTTAGCAAGCAGAATTCTGCAATCCAAAGGCATGCTCAATGAAGGAACAGCCATGATTCATGCTGCCATCAATGCTCTCAATGGTGCCACCCAAGCTATCAGCAGTGAAGTTGCACCCAACAAAGTCACAGATTACCAAATACAGAAAAACAGTGGCGTTGTTAGCAACATATCGGGCAATGGTTCCAATGTGTTTTATTCCGGCCTCGAAAAAACATGGGTTCAGGCCGGCAGCGGAGACGACAAATTTCATTTTTACCTAGGTGATGCAGATATGACTTTGACAAGTGGAGCAGGCCGTGATCGTCTTTATATTCATGCTGATTTGAATGAGTATGCTGGGTTTGGTTTAAATGCAAGCATTGATGCAAGCCATTTATACTATCAGTCGAATACAAAAACTTTGAGCATTTGCCGTAACAATGTGACTTATGGTCAATTAAACCTAGCAGATTTCGATAGCAACGATTCGATATCTTTGTTGTTGACTGGCGTAAGAAGTATTGATGTGTTGTTGTCCAGTATCCAAGCACCTGTCGGTACGCAAAACAGTAATCAGTACTGGACGCCAAATACACCAGCAATACCCGCTGAATTGAGTATCGTCCCGAATTTAACAACCTTGTATCAGCAAATTCAGTCGACTTTGAGCATTAACTCTGCTGTTTTGTAGTGACTAGCGTAAGGTTCGCAGCGCCGGCAACCCCACACCTGTGGCATCAAAACCGCCATCCACCGCAATCATTTGCCCGGTCAAATAACTGGCCTCGGCAGAGGCCAGAAACACAATCACTTTTGCAATTTCTTCTTCACTGCCATATCGGTTCAGCGGAATGGCATCGTGATAGGCGCTGACAATGTCGGGCGTATGCACTGCCGCCGCGAGTTTGGTGTTGACCGGGCCTGGTGACACGCAGTTCACGCGTATGCCCCATTCGCCCAACTCTGCCGCTTGTTGCTTGGTCAAATGAATCACTGCGGCTTTGGAGGTGCCGTAGGCCACGCGCAGTGTGGACGCGCGCAAGCCCGAGATAGACGCGATATTGATGATGCAACCTTTGCTTTCGCGCAGCGCGGGCAGGGCGGCTTGCGAACATAAAAACACACCGTCAAGGTTGGTGCGCATCACCGTTTGCCATCGCTCGAACGTTGTGTCTTGTATCGGTCCGAAATCAGCCACACCTGCGTTGTTCACCAACACATCCACCCGCCCTGACCATTGCATCACGCTATGCATCATGGCGTTGACTTGGTCCTCTTGGGACACATCGCAGTTCACCGGCAACACATGATCCAAACCTTGTGAGGCATTTTGAAGTTCATGCAGATCTCGGTCGACCATGGCGACCCGAAAGCCTTTGCTTAAAAACAACCGGGTGGTTGCCAAGCCGATGCCGCGTGCCGCACCTGTCACGATAGCCGTCAGCTGAGTTGTCTGTGTCATGGTTTCTGGAATGAATGGATTGATTTTTGTAAGCCAAATGGATAGGGTTTTCTTCTCAACAAGTGGGCTTGCGAAGCTCTAGACTTTAATTCACTTCAGTCGATCTACCTCAGGCAATCCCTGCCCTTTGGTAATGCAAGAACGTAGTAAATTCACTTCATTCATCGCGCACACTTAAACTCCCACCTATGAAAAAACTCGACCTCACTCCTATTCGCTTGGGTCAAAGCGATTTGCACGTCACTCCTATTTCTTTGGGCACCATGACTTTCGGTCAGCAGGTGGATGAGCCGGCCTCGCACACCATCATGGACCACAGCATTGCGCGCGGTGTCAATTTCTTCGATACCGCTGAGATTTATGCCGTACCTCCCACCGCTGAGTCTTATGGAAAAACAGAGCATTACATCGGCAACTGGTTGTCAAAGCGTCCGGGCATGCGTCAAAAAATCGTGCTGGCGTCCAAGGTGGCCGGGCCTTCACGTGGCATGCCTTGGGTGCGCTCCGGCGAGGGCATGACCGCAGCGGAAATACAAACCTCATGTGACGCCAGTTTGAAGCGTTTGCAAACCGATGTGATCGACCTGTACCAAATCCACTGGCCCGAGCGTCACGTGCCCATGTTTGGTGGCATGTATTACGAACCTAAAAACGAAAAAACCGCAACATCCATCCACGAGCAATTGGAAGCGTTGGCCAGCTTGGTCAAGCAAGGCAAAGTGCGTTACATCGGCTTGTCCAATGAAACGCCTTATGGCGTGCACGAGTTTGTGCGGTTGGCTGAGCAACACAACTTACCGCGCATTGTCAGTGTGCAAAACGCGTACTGCCTGGTCAACCGCGTGCCGGAAAACGGTTTGGATGAAACTATGCACCGTTTGAATGTGTCTTTGTTGGCGTATTCACCGTTGGCATTTGGCCTGCTCACCGGCAAATACGACGATTCCGGTTTCTTGGGTGACAACGCTCCCAAAGAAGGCCGCATCTCAAAGTATGAAAGCGTACGCAAGCAACGTTGGGCTCGCCCGGATGCACTGGCTGCAGCCAAGCGCTACAACCAACTCGCGCGCGACAACGGTATGACACCAACCGACATGGCGCTGGCGTTTTGCTACACGCAGTGGCGCGTGGCCAGCACCATCATCGGCGTGACCTCTGTGGCTCAATTGGACGAAGATTTGGACGCGTGGGGCAAAACTCTTACTCCAGAAATGCTCAAGGCGATTGACGACATCCGCTGGGAAATGCGCGATCCTGCTATTTGATGGCCATGGAACTCTTTTTATCCATTGCTTACCCGCTGGCGGTTGCTCTCGCCGCCTATTTGATAGGGTCACTCTCGTTTGCTGTGTTGGTCAGCCGCGTCATGGGGCTGGCCGATCCGCGTTCTTACGGCAGTCAAAACCCGGGCGCGACCAATGTGCTGCGCTCTGGCAACAAAGCCGCAGCAGCTTTGACCTTGTTACTAGATGCCATCAAAGGTTGGTTACCCGTCTGGGCTTTGGGGCGTTACGGCAGCGCTTGGGGCTTGGCTGAAGGCACCTTGGCCATGGTGGCACTGGCTGCATTTGTCGGTCATGTTTGGCCTGTGTTTTTTCGTTTCAAAGGTGGCAAAGGCGTGGCTACGGCAGCAGGTGTGTTGTTTGGTATTGACCCATGGCTGGGTCTGGCCACTTTAGCCACTTGGTTGATCGTGGCGTTTTTCACGCGTTATTCGTCATTGGCTGCATTGGCCAGCGCGCTGTTTGCACCGGCATATTATTTTTTAGGCCACCGGGTGGTCTGGTATATGGACAACCGAGTGTTGTTGGCTGCGGTGGTTATGAGCGCGGTGTTGATCTGGCGTCACCAGTCCAATATTGCCAAGTTGATGCGCGGTGAGGAAAGCCGTATTGGTAAGAGCTGATATCAGCTTTGTAAACACCAAATCTTGCAACCGAGGAAAACTGCGAGCGGATAAACGACATGGCGGGCGGGCCGACGCGAACGTTGCCGCAGGCGGAGAGCGGCGACCGACCCGGCATGGCGTGAAGGTTTTACTCAAAATTAATCGGAGTCTGACCCCAATTAATCCAATTAAATGACCCCAATTAATCAATCGCGGAAATTATCAAAGCTCAGCGGCAAATCCGGCATCTCTTTGCGAATCAGCGCCATCGCCGCTTGCAAGTCATCTCGCTTGGCCCCGGTAATTCGAACAGCTTCGCCCTGAATCGCGGCTTGTACTTTCATCTTGCTGTCTTTGATCACGCGCTGAATTTTCTTTGCATCTTCACTGACAATGCCATTGCGCACCTTGATGATTTGTTTGACCTTGTCGCCGCCCATTTTTTGCACATCACCCTTGTCCAAAAAACGAATATCCACATTGCGCTTGGTCAGTTTGTTGCGCAAGATGTCGTCAATTTGCGCCAATTGAAAATCACTGTCGCCAATCAGCGTGATTTCTTTGTCCTTGAATTCGATGGCGGCAGACGTGCCTTTGAAATCAAAACGGGTGGTGATTTCCTTGGCCGTGTTCTCAACGCCGTTTTTCACTTCCACCACGTCGGCTTCACATACAGTATCAAAAGAGGGCATGGTCGGTACTTCAGAAGTTCAGATGCGACAATTCTCACATGATTATCGAGACTCAGGTTCCCCTGCAAGCCCACAACACCTTCGGCATCGCCGCCAAAGCCGAGCGCCTGCTGCGCTTGCGCAGCATGGAGGATGTCGCCGCGCTGCTGACCGACCCCATACGCTTAGAGCCGCATTTTGTGCTGGGTGGCGGCAGCAACATCGTCATCACCGGCGACATCAAACCCTTGGTGATCAAAGTGGAGCTGCTGGGTAAACAGCTGGTGTCCGAAGACGACAAGGCCTGGATTGTGCAAGCCGCCGCCGGGGAAGACTGGCACGAATTCGTTGCATGGACTTTGCAACAAGGCTGGCCGGGGCTGGAAAACCTGGCCATGATCCCCGGTTTGGTCGGCGCCTCGCCTGTGCAAAACATTGGCGCTTATGGCGTTGAGTTGCAGGACCGGTTTGAGTCCTTGGACGCGGTCGATTTACACACCGGCCAGTATTTCACGCTGGACGCAGCGCAATGCGCTTTCGGTTACCGCGATTCGGTGTTCAAACACCAGGCCTGCGACAAACGCGATTTGGGTTTGCTAGGACGCGCACTGATCACGCAAGTGCGTTTTCGTTTGCCCAAAAAATGGCGTATTGACATTGGTTACGCCGACTTGGAAAAAAAGCAAGCGCAAACCGGCATCAGCCAGCCTACACCGCAACAAGTCTTTGACTGGGTCTGCGAGATCCGTAGCGCCAAATTGCCTAACCCGCAGGTGGTGGGTAACGCAGGCAGCTTCTTCAAAAACCCGACCGTGTCGCCCGAACAATGCGCGGACATCATTGCGCGCGAACCTCGTTTGGTGCATTACCACCTGAGCGACGGACGCATCAAACTCGCCGCCGCATGGTTAATAGATGCCTGCGGCTGGCGCGGTAAATCGGTGGGCAATGCAGCGGTGTACGACAAACAAGCGCTTGTCATCATCAACAAAGGCGGTCGCGACAGCCCGTGTACCGGCGGCGAAGTCGTGACCTTGGCTAAAGCGATTCAAACCAGTGTGTACGAGCGTTTCGGCATACAACTCGAACCCGAACCGGTGGTGGTCTGATGAAAACTATGTTTCTCAAATTATTTTTCACCGTGCTCTGCATCTTGACAGGCACAGCGAATGCACAAACTTACCCCGTCAAACCCATACGTTTGCTGGTGCCGTTTGCCCCCGGCGGCAGCACCGATTTGATCGCGCGTATCGTCGCCGAGCCGCTGGGCAAATTGCTAGGTCAAACGGTGGTGGTGGAGAACAAGGCCGGAGGTGGCGGCACTGTGGGCGCTTTAGAAGTAGCGCGCGCCGCGCCTGATGGCTACACCTTGGGTTTGACCACGGCATCCAGCGCGGCCACCAACCCGGCCATCAATCCGTCCATTGCCTATAAGCCGCTCACCGATTTCACGCCCATCATCAACATGGTCGCCTCCCCGAATGTGCTGGCGATTCATCCTTCATTTCCCGCCAAAGACATGGCCGGTTTTTTGAAAGAGTTACGCGCTCAACCGGGTAAATACGATTACGCATCCTCGGGCACAGGCGGAATCGGGCATTTGCAAATGGAGTTGTTCAAAAACCTCACCAAAACATTTGTAGTTCATATTCCTTATGCCGGTTCCGGCCCGGCACTGCGCGACACGGTGGGCGGACAAGTGCCGATTATTTTTGACAACTTGCCATCTGCCATGTCGCACATCAAGGACAAACGTTTGATTGCGCTGGCGGTGGCCACCCCGGACCGTGTCGCCGAATTGCCGGATGTGCCCACATTCAAAGAATTGGGACTAGAACCCGTGAACCGCCCGGCGCTCTACGGTATCTGGGCACCCAAAGGATTGCCTGCACCTTTGGTGGCGCAATTGAATGCCGCTGTGCGCAAGGTGTTGCAAGACCCGGCGGTGATCAAGCGGCTTGAAGCCACGGGCTCTCGCGTGGTAGCCAACAGTCCGCAAGAATTTGCGGCGCAACTCAAGGCCGAGTACGAGGTGTACAAAAAGGTGGTGGATGCGCAAAAACTCAAGCTCGACTGACACGCCTGATCCGTTGATTGATGCTTTCATCGACAGCGTGTGGCTGGAGGACGGTTTGTCTGCGCTGACGCTGGCCGCTTACCGGCGCGATTTAAGTGCGCTGGCGATTTGGCTGCATACGCAACACAGTTCTTTGAGCACGGCAGTGGAAGCTGATTTGCAAGCCTATTTCGCGCACCGGCACATGGACACCAAAGCCACATCCGCCAACCGGCGCATGACCGTGTTTCGTCGTTTTTACCGTTGGGCATTGCGCGACAACCGCTTGCTGGCCGATCCGACGTTGAAACTGTTGTCGGCCAAACAAGCATTGCGTCTGCCTCAAAGTTTGAGTGAAGCGCAGGTCGATGCTTTGTTGAACGCGCCCGATACCGACACCGCTTTGGGTTTGCGCGACCGCGCCATGCTGGAGTTGCTCTATGCCAGCGGCTTGCGTGTGAGCGAGTTGGTGAACCTGCCACTGTTGTCATTGAACATGCGCGAAGGTGTGTTGCGCATCACGGGCAAAGGCGACAAAGAGCGCTTGGTGCCGTTCGGCGAAGAAGCAGGCGATTGGATGCAGCGTTACCTAGACACAGCGCGCAGCGAATTGCTGGCCCCCAAATACAGCCCGGCGGTGTTTGTGACCCAGCGCGGCGTGGCCATGAGTCGGGTGATGTTTTGGATGCTGATCAAAAAATATGCGTTGCTGGCGGATATCCATGTGCCGCTGTCGCCACACACTTTGCGGCATGCGTTTGCCACGCATTTACTCAACCACGGTGCGGATTTGCGTGCGGTGCAAATGTTGCTGGGCCATGCAGATATATCGACCACTACGATTTATACGCATGTCGCACGTGAGCGCTT
>CAMDJS010000021.1 GCA_945900685.1 Bordetella parapertussis | reverse complement strand
AACTCCATGCCCATTTCGCGGTGCAAAAAACGCGCGAGTGGAATTTCGAGTTGCGAGTCGGGGAAGAAAAAGATTTTTTTGCCTTCCAGTTGGGCGCGTTGACGCGCCAGTGCGGATTCGGCACGCTGGCGGGCAGCGCGGGTCACGTTTTCAAACGTGTCTTGACTGACTCCGAATGCGTTGGCCGCTGCTTGCAGCCAAGCGGTCGTGCCCTCGACACCCAAAGGAAACGGTGCGGCCAGTCGCTTGGCACCGCGTGCTTCCAAAGCCAGGCTGGTATCGGCCAAAAAGGGTTGCGCCAGCAAAAACACGGTGTCAGGACCCACATCAGGCAAGGCAGTGCTGTTGCGGGGCGGGAAGAAATCCACGTCCGCGATGCCCATGTCGGTCCACAAACGACGCATCTGGTCTTCCACGATGTCTGCCATGGTGCCGACCACCATCAGGCGTTGCTTGGAGCCGGACGGCAAAGGGGGCAACACCGGAACCATGGATTGCAAGCAGGTGTCTTCGCCTTGGGTGAAGGTGGTTTCGATGCCGCTGCCGGAGTAATTGAGCACGCGCACAGCGGGGTTGAACTGGCGACTCAGGCGCTCGGCCGCGCGGGACAAATCGAGCTTGATCACTTCTGAGGGACATGAGCCCACCAGAAACAAAGTGCGGATGTCCGGACGGCGCGACAGCAGTTTGTTGACCACTTTGTCGAGTTCGTCATTGCAGTCGGCCAGACCAGCCAGATCGCGTTCGTCAATGATGGCGGTGCCAAAGCGAGGCTCGGCAAAAATCATCACACCGGCGGCGGACTGAATCAGGTGAGCGCAGGTGCGAGAACCGACCACCAAGAAAAATGCATCTTGGATTTTGCGGTGCAGCCAGATGATGCCTGTCAGGCCGCAAAACACCTCGCGCTGACCACGCTCGGTGGTGATCACAGGCGACTGGTCACAACCGCTGCTGTCTGAACGGATGGGGATGACGGGCGTCATGTGGCCATCTCCTTTTGCATCGCAATGGTGGCTCGCTCTTGCACCCGTGCAGCGCGAAGTTTGAGCAGAAATTGACCAGCGTTGATGGCGTAAGCCGCATACGCCGCGAGAGCCAACCAGAGTTGATCGCGCGTGCCCATACTGCCGGTGTACAAACTCCACAAATAAGCTGTGTGCAGGCCCAGCACCAGAAAACTGAACACGTCTTCCCAAAAGAAAGAAGGGGCGAACAACCATTTGTCAAACACCACTTTTTCCCAGATGGAGCCGGTGACCATGATGGTGTAGAGCACCAGGGTTTTGAACACCACTGACCAGATGGCAGCAGTTTCTCCTTGGCCGGTGACCATGAAACGGGCGATCAGGCAGACGCTGATGGCAAAGACGATGAACTGAAAAGCCGCCAGAAAACCTTGTACCGGCGTCCAAATGGTCGCATCGCGGCGGGCGCGTTCCTCAGGTGTGTACAAGCCCACGCTGATGACGAGTGTGGTTGCGGTGTTCATGGCAAAAAGCAGTTGGAGTCCATGAATTGACTTTAGAGTCAGAACGCCGATGTGTCAACTTAAATTGACGTTATTTAAAGATGACATATTCGGGGTTTTCCCTAGGTGTGTGGTGTAAAAAAACATTGACACTTTGGGGGTTTATTCCATTGACATACATAACAGGCATTGTGTGGGGGCGTCACTTGACTATCACTATCAACCAAGAAATCACTGTTCCCTTGCAAAAAGCTTTGGTTTCCCATGTGATTCCGCAATTGTTGGATACAGCCGTGCGCACCTACGCCAAGTCAGCTTTGCTGCCCTCGCACAGTGTTTTGCTGGGGCAGGCCTGTGTTTCAAATGACCCCAAAGCGCCTGAGGCATACGCGCGCAGCTTGCTCGCGCAGGAATTTGACATAGAAAGCCTGTTTTTAGATGCCATTCCTGAAACCGCACGGCTTTTTCACGACTGGTGGAACGATGAGGAAATCGATTTCATTGACGTCACCAGTGGAATTTTCCGGCTCGAAGAACTGGTTTACAGCCTGAGTTCGGAATTCATCCTGGGCGGCAAGTTGCAATCACCGGGACGGCAGTTGAGCGCGCTGCTGCTCAAGCCACCGGGTTCGCACCATTCTTTGGGCTTGCTGCTGCTGTCTCAGTATTTCAAGCGGCACGGCTGGCAAGTGTTCAGCGCCAGCCAGTTTTCTGACGAAGACATGTGCAGCGCGGTCAAGTCCGAATGGGTTGATTTGATCGGGTTTTCGCTCTCAGAGGATCAGCAAATCCCCGGCATCAAAAAGCTGATGGCCCGTTTGCGCAAACAATCCGCAAACCCTCAAGTTCAAGTCATGGTCGGCGGCCCCTTGCTTCGCATGAGCGCTGATTTGGCGCAATCTGTGGACGCTGACTTTTCCTGTTTGCGGGCAGATCAGGCGCAATTGCAAGCCAGGCAGCGGGCGCTCAAAACCCATTCCATGCAGACTGTCAACGCCAAATGACGACCATGCCTAAGTGTCAACTTGTCAATAAGCATAGTATGCTTATGGTTTGATCATATTTGTTCAAATAATAAATTTACAGGTGTTCCAAAATTAACAAAAATTTAATTAAATTAATCGATCAAAAGTGAAACAAACCCTAATGCCAGCTGAGAAAATCGATGGTCTTTTGACAACCTTGTCAGACATCATCTTCATCACCAATATTCAAGGGGATATACAAAGCGTTCAGGTCAACGGCCGCGACTTGAAACGCCAGGATTTGTCCGGATGGCAGGGCAAAAATTTAGCGTCCGTAGCCAGCCTTGACAGCCAAGACAAGATTCGCCAGTTATTGAACGCAAAGCCGGATGAAGCCTCCAACGCCTGGCGTCACGTCAATTTGCTCAGCCCCACCAACGTGGATGTGCCCTTGCAATTGCTGCCAGTGGCTTTTGAGCAAAGCCAGCAACTGTGGTTGTTTGGCAGAGATTTGAGCGGCGTCTCCCAGATGCAGCGTCGCTTGGTCGAAGCGCACCAATCGATGGAGCGTGACTACCTGCGCTTGCGCCACATGGAAGCGCGTTACAGATTGCTGTTTGACTCTGTGGCTGAGCCCATGCTGGTGGTGGATGTGGCGCAGCGGCGCGTCATGGAAGCCAACCATGCGGCGCAACAGGTTTTCAAAGACATTCTCAAGCGTTTGCCCGGCAGCGATGTCACCCAGTGTTTCGAATCTTCTTCGGGCGATGCGCTCGACGCCTTGTTGCGCTCGGCTCAAACGTCCGGTCGCACCGAAAGCACGCGACTGCGTATTCTCAAGGCAGACCAAGACTGTGTGTTGCATGTGTCCGTGTTTGTGCAAGAGGGCGGGCCGCAGTTTTTGATGCGTATGCAATCCGGTGCTGCCTCCGGCGGCTCTATGTTGAAGAGACACAGCGAGCAATGGTTCAGCACTGCTTTGGAAAGCGCGCCGGTGGGTTTCATTGTCAGCGACCGCAACGGTTTGATTTTGGCAGCCAACCCGGAAATTTGCGCCATGCTGGGCTTGAGCCTGATCAGCCAGTTGGTGGACAAAAGCATCGAAGACTATTTAGAGCGTGGCTCGGTGGACTTTGGTGTGCTGTTGAACAATTTGCGCCAATCCCGCACGCTCAGAGGCTATGCCACCGAACTGCGCACCGTCGCTGGGGTGCAGTTGGCCGTGGAAATGTCAGCTGTGACCTTGGGCGGCAATGAACCGGCTTACGGCTTTTTCATTCGCGATATCCAACTCGGCAGAGGCCGGGATAAAACGGCGACCTCCGGCATGGCCGATTCGGTGGAGCAACTGTCGCAATTGGTCGGACGCATGCCGATGAAAGACATCGTCGGCGAGACCAGCACCATGATCGAGCGCATGTGTATTCAAGCCGCACTCGAATTAACCCACAACAATCGGGCTTCAGCAGCTGAAATGCTGGGTTTGTCCCGCCAAAGTTTGTACGTCAAGTTGCACCGTTACGGCATGGTGACCGAAGTTGACTCAGAATAAACCCTAGGACTCGCTTAAAAGCGTCAACTTAGATTGACATTTGGCGCTGTCAAATTAAAAATGGGGCATGTCCTTGCCCCAGCCATCTGCTGTTTTACAGCTACTCAAACCCGTGACTTGGTTTCCACCCATATGGGCTTTTGCTTGCGGCGTGGTGTCATCCGGGCAGCCGTTGGCAGACCATGTCTGGTTGATTTTCAGTGGCATTGTGTTGGCCGGGCCCATGGTGTGCGCCAGCAGCCAAGCCGTGAACGATTGGTTTGACAGGCATGTGGATGCCATCAACGAACCGCATCGCCCGATTCCCTCAGGTCGTATTCCTGGCCGCTGGGGTTTGTACATCGCCATCCTGTGGACCGGTTTGTCGTTGCTGTGGGCATGGCAACTCGGTGACTGGGGCTTCAAGGCCACCCTACTGGCTTTGGCCTTGGCATGGGCCTACAGCGCGCCACCTTTTCGTTTTAAACAAGACGGCTGGCTGGGCAATGCCGCCTGCGGGCTCAGCTATGAAGGCTTAGCTTGGATCACTGGCGCCGCAGTCATGTTGGGTGGTGCTTTGCCCAACGCACAAATTCTCACTTTCGCGCTGTTGTACAGCTTGGCCGCGCACGGCATCATGACCTTGAACGACTTTAAATCCATCGAAGGCGACAAGCAAATGGGTGTCTGGTCATTGCCAGTGCAACTCGGTGTCAAGCGCGCCGCAGGTACCGCCTGCTGGGTCATGTTGCTGCCGCAATTCGTGGTCGTGGCTTTGTTGCTGCGTTGGTCCGATTGGTCCTATGCCTTGGCTGTTTTGTTGTTGATTTATGCGCAAGTCCCTTTGATGAACCGGTTCATGAAAGACCCGGTCAAACAGGCACTCGGGCTGAGCGCATGGGGTGTGCCACTGCTTGTGGCCGGCATGATGGTCGGTGCTTTTGCATTACGCCATGCCGCCGGGGAGGTGGAATGAGTATTTGGTTAGATTCAATCTTGAAGTCTGGAGTAGACCTATGAAAAATGATACGTATGACGTGATCGTGGTGGGCGGTGGACCGGCGGGCGCGACGGCGGCTCACGACCTGGTCTTGCAAGGGCACAAGGTGTTGCTGTTGGACCGCCAAGGCCGCATCAAACCTTGCGGCGGCGCCATACCGCCGAGGTTGATCAAAGATTTCAACATCCCAGATGAACTGCTGGTGGCCAAAGCACGTGCGGCCCGCATGGTGTCACCCAAAGATAAAAAAGTCGACATCCCCATCGAAGGCGGCTTTGTTGGCATGGTCAACCGTGACCAATTCGATGAGTGGTTGCGCGTGCGCGCCGAGACACACGGGGCAGTGCGCCAACGTGGTGTGTTTGACAAACTGACCCGGGACGAAGACGGTGTCAGCCGGGTGCATTTCACGGTGCGTACCGATGACGGACTGAGCTTTGCTGCCAGTACGCGGGGACTTTGCATCGTTGGCGCTGATGGCGCCAAATCAGAAGTGGCCAAGCAAGCCGTACCGGGCGCTGAAAAAACCAAGTATGTGTTCGCCTACCACGAGATTGTGCAAACGCCTGCTGACATGCTGCAAACCGATGCCGATGCTTCACGCTGCGACGTGTATTACCGCGGCAGTTTGTCACCAGATTTTTACGGCTGGGTGTTTCCCCATGGCGACACCATGAGCGTTGGCACTGGCAGCGCTGACAAAGGTTTTTCCTTGCGCGGCGCAGTCGGTCGTTTGCGGGACGCCGCCGGTTTGCAAAACGCCACCGTGTTGCGACGTGAAGGTGCGCCCTTGCCTATGAAGCCCTTGCCGCGTTGGGACAACGGCCGGGACGTGGTGTTGGCCGGAGACGCAGCCGGTGTGGTTGCACCTGCTTCCGGGGAAGGCATTTACTACGCCATGCTGGGCGGGCGTCTGGCGGCAGAGGCAGCGCATGAAATGCTCACCACCGGCAACACCAAGGCCTTAAAGCTGGCGCGTAAGCGCTTCATGAAAGACCACGGCACCGTGTTTTTGGTGCTGGGCATCATGCAGTACTTCTGGTACAGCACAGACAAACGACGCGAGAGCTTTGTCAAGATGTGCGAGGACAAAGACGTGCAAAAACTGACTTTTGATTCTTATATGAACAAAAAGTTAGAGCGCACAAAACCCATGGCGCATGTGAAGATTTTCTTGAAGGACATGGCGCATTTGATGGGCATGGCCAGAACTTAAGCACATGAAAAAAGCCTGATGCCAGCGTCATCAGGCTTTGCCATGGTGGTGAAAAGAATCAGCGTTTGCGCAGCCGCGTAAAGCCCGAAATGACCACGCGGATCAGGCCGAACACCAGCAACACGCCGGTGATGTCGCCGATGAACATGATGGCCATGCCGTCAACCAAATTGAGCGTCATTTCGTGCCAGTACAGCAGCATTTGATTGCCGGCTGTATTGAGCGCCGAAAACAGCAAACCCATGATCAGCAGTGTTTTCCATTTCAAGTCAGCCAAGTCGTTTTTGATCCAACCATGGTCTTTGAAAAATTTGGTGGTGAGCAGTGGGGCAAGCGCATTGGCAAACGCCAATTCAATTGACAAAGGGACCATGCCGGCGAAATAAAATCCAAGTGCGGCAAACAATGTCACAGTGAACACACTCAGCGCCCCGATCACGCCGAACACCAGCACCAGCAAAAATTTGAAGCCACTGGGCAGGTGAACCAGATGTGCACCCGGTGCCAACACCAAGGGAGCAGTCAACAGAATGTTGAGGCTATAAATGGTTCCAAAAACCAAGGTCACCACCACATAAGTGACGGCCTTGTTATGCAAGAACAACTGAGTGTTCATCCGTTGGATATTTGTACAGATTGCATAGCTTGCGACAGTCGGTTGAAATGCATTTCACCTTCTTTGGTCAAGGTCATGTACTTGGTGCGCCTGTTGTTAGCTAAAAATAGAGCTTGAACCAGTTTGGCATCCAACAAAATGGTGAGTTTGCGGTGCAAGGTGGACGGTGAGCCCAGGCCTTTGAGTCCCATGACTTCTGACACAGTCATGGGTTTTTCCTTGGCGACGCCTATGGCGATTTCATCGAGTATCAACTTGCTTGTGACATCGATTTGGTCAATTTCGACCGAGGGTTCAAGTGCTTTGACTAAGTTTAAAAAATTGATGTAGTAGTTATTTTTCATGTGATTATCAGCCTCGTTAGTTCCAGTTTAAATCAGCATTCATCTCTTCTTTATTTAAATAGTAATTCGGCAGTCTTAAATCAAAGGGTATTCTTTAATTGCTATTTATTGTCTGGCTGATGAGGAACCGCTTCTTTGGCGATTACTACAGTGAATTTGACCTGTCTCAATAGCCTGGGAATTTTTTAATGTCAGCTATCGAACAAATCATTGCGTGTGAGCGCTTCATCTGACCGCATGTGCCCCAAGCAAAAAGCCACCGCGGGTAGCGGCGCTTCCTCATGAACCAAATGCCCGTAATTCGACCAATGCGTGGCTTGTGCATCGCTTAAAAGAGCCAAAGCCTGCGAGGCTTGTAGGGGCGGCACGGTGCCGTCTTTGTCACCAATCAACATGCGCACTGGGCAACGCAATTGTCTGAGCTTGTGTTCGCCCAATGACAAATCCCAGGCCGCCATCATCTTGAGCGCACCCCGCGCATGTGACGGGCTGGCGACCAAGCGGGCATAAAAGCCCTTGCCCTGGTCGTCAATTTGCGAGCCGGTGGTTTGCAGCAGTTTGTCCAACATGTCGGGATTGCTGGCCTGACGCGCAAACCAATGGGGCACCATGCTGCTCAAAGCCAGTAACTTGGCTACCGGCGGAAACAACACACCGGCCAGACCGGGCAAGGGCAGCCAAGCTGGGTTGATACCAATCAACACTTGGGGTTTCAAGCCTTGGTCCAACACCATTTGGGCTGCAATGGCCGCACCAGCAGAATGGCCGATGAAGGCTCGCGCAGACCAATCCAATTGCCGCAGCAACTCCCCTATGCCTTTGGCCATGCCGGGCAGTGACATGCCGTCGCCTTCAGCCAGACTGGAAAAACCGTGACCAGGCAAATCGATGGCCAGCACTTGCGCGTGATCGGCCAGCGGCAACCACATGTCTCGCCAAGTATGAGAGGACGCGCCGGTGCCGTGCAGCAGCAACACACGCGCTCCTTGTGTACCGGCTTGTTGCACATGCCAGCGCACGCCAGCCGCTTGGACAAACCGGCTGTGTGCTGCGTTAGGCCAGTCATGGCCTTGGCTTTCCCAGTCCATGGCTAGGCCGGGTTGCGCCAGACCGGCGGGGTGGACGGGGCGTTCTGGGTTTGCCAAAAGGGTTTGGTCGCGGCAGGTGTGACGGACAGCATGCCGCCAGATTGAACGGTTTGAATGGCTTGCGCCATGCGACTGCCGTTGGCCAGCGGCAGCGGCACATAACGCGCACCCATTTCCAACGCCAGTTGCTGGGCTTGCGCGTCTGGTCTGGCGCTGGTGTCCAGCCAGATGGCGGGCAGGGCGTGGGAGCGCCAACGGCGTGCCAAAGTGAGCGCATCCTCCAGCGCTTGCGCCCGTCCGCCTTGGCCTTGCAAACCGACATTCGGACGGCCATCGGACAGCATGACCAGACTGGGCGAATGCCCCAAGCGTTTTTCTGAGAGCGCGACTTGCAGGCTTTGCTCAATGGCTTTGGCCAAGGGCGTACCGCCGCCACCGGGCAAACCGGCCAGGCTGCGCTTGGCGCGTACCAGCGATTTGGACGGCGGCAGCAACACCTCTGCCGAGGTGCCGCGAAAACCAATGACGCACACTTGATCGCGTCTGGCGTAAGACTGGGTCAGCAACAACTCAACCGCGCCTTTGGCTTCGGCCAAGCGGTGCAAGGCGGCGGAGCCGGATGCATCGATCGCGAATATCAAACATGTCGGGCTGTTTTCTGCATAGCGGTGAACATGGAAATCTTCGGTGCGAATAGCTATGCGGGCTTTGGAACTGGCAGGTATGCGGCGCAGTTTTTGGCGCGGTACGGCGGCGTTTAAGGTGGCCAACACGTGCAGTCGCGCGCCTTGGCGCGGGTTGCCCGGGCGCGGCGGCATGGGTGTGCCGCGCAAAAAACTCATTTTGCGTTCGCCGCTTCGGCCTTGTCCGCGGCCGGACACGGACTGCTGTTTGTGGCTCGCCAACTGCGCCAACACATCCGCCGGTAAGCTGGCCAAGGCGGCTTCCAGCATCAACTCGGCCATGTGTTGCGGGTCGAATTCGGGCTCTTGTTGTTCGTCAGGGTCGGGCTCGTTGTCCTTTGAAGAATCCACCGGCGGTGGTTCATCCGGCGGGCTGTCTTGCTCGGGTGGTTCTGGGGGAGGCGGCTCTTGTTGTGACTGCTCTGGTGGCGGGGGTAAACGGGTGGCACGTGGAGTGATCACCAGTCGCGCGGCACGACCCAGATCCTCGTCCTCCACCTCATCGTTGCCGCGTAAAGCCGCCATGATTTTGGCCAGCTTGATGGCCGCCAAAGGCGCGCGCAAACTGTCCACACCCAGCGCCATGGCGGTCTGGCACATGGCTGACAACTGTGCATCACCGACAGGCATTTGCAAGGCATGCGTACGCAAGGCGCTCATGTCGAGTTCTGCCAAAGCGTCCATCACAAACCGCGTTTCCTCTGACTCGCCGCCTGCACGGCCCAAGTGACGCAGGTCCAGCCAGATGCCCAGCCGTTCTTGCAAGCCACCAGCCAGCGGCGGTTCATCTTCCAATGCCTCGTCCAACGCAGCCACACCGATGAAGGTGTCTTGCGACACACCGCTTCTGCCCAAGGTGACCTGGCCCTGGTCCAACACCTGACCCAAAATGGCAGCGGTGTCGTCCGGCAGTCGCTCTGCCATGGGCAACAGCAAGACGGTAGGCATGGTTTGCAGCAGCAAACCGGGTTGGTAAATGGCACGCCCGGCGTTCAAAGTGGCGCCGAGGTCTAAACCGCCGAGCAGGCGTTCGCTGTCGGCGTGTCCGGGTAAACGTCGGAGCAAGGGGTGCAAGCGGCTGAGTTCAGACAGCCAACGGTCACGCACCGGGCCGTGCGGCGCACGCAACCAGATGCCGCGCAGTCCTGAGGGGTCCACGCTCAGCGCAGCCGCAGCCCACAAGGCGTCGTCCCAGGCCAGGTTCACGCGCCCAATACCTCCTCAAGCGCACGTTGCACACGCGTGCCCGAGCCGGTGTCGTCCAGCGGATTGCGGCGCAAGCGGTGGCGCAAGGCCAGCGGCGCGATGGCGCGCAAATGCGCCGTGGTGACGGTTTTTTTGCCCTGTATGGCGGCATAAGCGCGGCTGGCGCGCATCAAGGTGAGTTCGGCGCGCAAGCCATCGGTGCCCAGCTTTTGGCAGAGTTGCGCGCAAGTGCGCAGCAAGTCGTCACCGGTCACCACTTTGTCCAGCGTTTTGCGGGCTTTCAAAATGTGGTGGCGGAAGGCCTCGTTGTCTGCGGCATAAGCTTCACGGAAAGCTTGCGGGTCGCGCTCGAAGGCATCGCGGCGCTTGATGACGAGCACGCGTTGATCTAGGTCTTGCGGTGTGCGCACTTCAACCGACAAACCGAAGCGGTCAAGTAACTGAGGACGCAATTCACCTTCTTCCGGATTGCCGCTACCGACCAATACAAAACGCGCCGGATGCCGCACGCTCAAACCCTCGCGCTCCACCACGTTTTCACCGGAGGCGGCCACGTCGATCAGCAAATCGACCAAATGGTCTTCCAGCAAATTCACCTCATCGATGTACAAAAAACCACGGTTGGCTTGGGCCAGCAAGCCGGGGGAAAACGCTTTCACGCCTTGGCTGAGCGCTTGCTCCAAATCAAGTGCACCCACCACACGGTCTTCGGTCGCGCCCAAGGGCAGGTCGATGACCGGAACCGCTTTGCTCTCAGTTGCAATTTTTTTGCCAGACTTCAAGCTGGCGCAATCCGGACAGGCACCGCCGGAGCTGCCTGGGTCACAGCCGTAACGACAGCCTTTGACCACTTGAATGGGGGGAAGTAAATCGGCCAAGGCGCGCACGGCAGTGGATTTGCCGGTGCCTCTGTCACCCAAAGCGAGCACGCCGCCGACTTTGGGGTCAACAGCCACGATTTGTATCGCCAGTTTCATCTCGTCTTGACCGACGATGGCGGAGAAAGGAAAAGGTATAGCCATGAAGCAATCTTACGCAAGGTGCATGGCCCAACCTTTGCCACGCGGGAAATGTGGAAAAACCGGATTAACTTTGGGTCGCTTCGTAAACGCCTTCCAAGCGGTCTTCCAGTTCGTCGCTGGCTTGCTGTAGTTGTTGCAGCATGTTTGCGTCCGGCGTCCAGTAAGCGCGCTGGGAGGCTTCGATCAAACGGTTGGCCAGGCGGGCAGACGCGGTGGGGTTGAGTTTGGCCATGCGGTCGCGCATTTCCGGGTTCAACACAAAGGTTTCGGAGAGTTGTTTGTAAACCCATGGCTGCACCTGCCCGGTGGTGGACGACCAACCCATGGTGTTGGTGATGTGCACCTCGATTTGCCGCACGCCTTCATAGCCGTGCTCGAGCATGCCTTCGTACCATTTGGGGTTGAGCATGCGGGTGCGTGTTTCCAGCGCGACTTGCTCGGTCAGGCTGCGCACCGTGCCGTCGCCACGGGTCTGGTCGCCGATGTAGACCGGCGTATTTTCTGTGCCGCCTTTGGCTTGGCGCACCGCGCGTGTGATGCCGCCTAAGGTGTCGAAATAATTGTCAACCGTGGTCACGCCAAGTTCTACCGATTCCAGGTTTTGGTAGGTCAGTTGCACATCGGCCAAGGCGCTTTTGAGCAAGCCGGGATTTGACACCGGTTGGCCGCTGACACCGAAGGCAAAACCTTTGCGCGAGGTGTAGGTCGTGGCCAGTTCATCCTCTTCTTCCCAACCGCCGTTGTCCACCAAATGGTTGACGTTGGCGCCGTAAGTGCCATCTGCGTTGCCGAACACGCGCAAGGCGGCCGTTTGCATGTCGCAGTTGTGTTCCTTCTGGTATGCCAATGCATGTTTACGGATAAAGTTTTGATCAGACGGCTCATCTGCCTCGGCAGCCATCAGCGCGGCCTGGGCCAGCATTTTGATTTGCAACGGCAACAGGTCGCGGAAGATGCCCGAGAGCGTGACCACCACATCGATGCGCGGGCGGCCGAGCTCGGCCAGTGGCATCAACTGCGCGCCGACCAAGCGGCCATAGCTGTCAAAGCGGGGTTTGGCGCCCAGTAAGCGCAGCGCCTGGCCGATTTGGCTGCCTTCAGATTTCAGGTTGTCGCTGCCCCATAAAACAATGGCCACCGATTCGGGTAGTGGGTTGCCGTCTTCCATGAAGCGGGCGATGAGTTTGTCGGCTTGCTTGGCGCCATCTTGCACCGCGAATGCGCTGGGAATGCGAAACGGGTCAAAGCCGTGCAAGTTGCGCCCGGTGGGCAACACCTCGGGTGTGCGCAGCAAATCGCCGCCGGGCGCCGGGTGTATGTAACGGCCGTCAAGCGCGCCCAACAGTCCTTCGATTTCGCTGTTTTTGCCCATCAACTCGAAAGTTCTGGCGAGCGTGTCAAACAGTTTGGTGAGCTCTTCGCTGGCGGGCAGTCCGCTGAGTTCAGCGGCCTTGGCGGCAGTGCTGCCTTTGACAATGGCTTTTATGGAGGCGGGGCCTACCTCACCCGAGTGTTGGCTCTCAGCCATGGCACTCAACATGTCGGTGAATTGAGATTCAGTGAACGGCTTGCCCACCACATGCAAGCCATGCGGAATCAAGGTGTATTCCAACTCCAGAATTTGCACTGAGAGGTGTTGAATATGTTGTTGAACTTCAAGCATGGCTTGTTGATCGTCTTTCAACTGCCACACCGGTTCGGCGGGTAGCAGGTCAATCGCTGCGGCCTGCGCCTGAATCAGTTGCGCCAGACTTTGGATATCCACCGCATCAGACGGGCTGAGATTGCGCCAGCGGTCAATCGAGGCTTTCAAATCCACCAAACCGCTGTACAAGCCTGCTTCTTCGACGGTGGGCGACAAATAACTGATCAAAGTTGCGCCGCCTCTGCGCTTGGCAATCGCGCCTTCTGAAGGGTTGTTCGCTGCGTACAAATAAAAATTCGGCAAGTCTTGGATCAAGCGATCCGGCCAGCAACTGCCTGCCAAGCCGGTTTGTTTGCCAGGCATGAATTCGAGTGAACCGTGGGTGCCGAAATGCATGACGGCGTGCGCGTTGAAATCTTCGCGCAGGTAACGGTAAAAAGCTGAGAACGCGTGCGTCGGGGCGAAGCCGCCTTCGAACAACAGGCGCATCGGGTCGCCTTCATACCCAAACGATGGCTGCACCGTGACCAGCACATTACCGAACTGATGGCCGAGTACAAAAATGGATTGGCCGTTCGAGAGTTGTTGCCCGGGCGCCGGTCCCCAATGCGCTTCGATGTCAGCCAGATAGCGTTCGCGGCGCACATGGTCTTCTGCCGCAATCAAGGTGTGTACATTGGCCTGGGCACCGTATTGCAAACGGTTGCCTTCCAAAATGCTTTGCTCCAGCGCTTCGCGTGACTCGGGCATATCCACGCTATAGCCCTGATCTTTCATGGCCTGCATGGTGTTGAACAAGGATTCAAACACACCGAGGTAAGCCGCTGTACCGGTATTGCCTGCATTTGGCGGGAAATTAAATACCACCATGGCCACGCGTCGCTGGGCCCGTTCGCTGCGGCGCAAGCCCACCAATTTGACCACCCGTCTGGCGAGCATGGAGGTGCGCTCGGTGCAGGTGCACATGTCTTCTTGGTGGTGGTCTTTGGTGAAGGTGCAGCGTTGTTCGCAACCGGTGCAAGTCACGCCTTCGGCACCGGGCCGCCCGCCGTACACCATGGGAATCACGGAGCCGTCAAGCTCGGGAATCGCCACCATGATGGTGGACTCGACCGGCAGCAAACCACGGCTGGAGCCGCCCCATTGGTCCAAAGTTTGAAACTCGACCGGATGTGCGGCGATGTAGGGCACATCGAGCTTGCCCAAAATTTCTTCAGCGGCGTGTGCGTCGTTGTAGGCAGGGCCGCCCACCAGTGAAAAACCGGTGAGTGAGATGACTGCGTCCACGGTGCACTTGCCGTCTTTGATGAAGTAGGCCTCGATGGCCGGGCGTGAATCCAGGCCTGCGGCAAATGCGGGCACCACTTGCAAACCTTGTACTTCGAGCGCTGCCAGCACTGCGTCGTAATGCTGGGCGTTGTTGGCAATCAAATAAGAGCGCAACAGCAAAATACCGACACGGCCTTTGACCGCTTGCGGTTTGACCATCACCGGCAGATTGTGAATGTCTGCATCCAAACGCGGTTGCATGCGCGGGTGGTAAACACCGACCTCCGGGTATTCAAGCGGCGCGGCCACTTTGAGGTCGGCTGAATTTTTCGGCAGCACTTGTTTGGCATAGCGGTCAACCAAATACATCACCAGGTTTTGGATGTTTTCCTGCGAACCGCCCAACCAATATTGCAAGGTGAGGAAATAAGCGCGCAAGTCCTGTGCAGTGCCGGGGACAAAACGCAGTATTTGCGGCAGGCGACGCAGCATCTTCATTTGCTTGGCCCCGGCAGAGGCATCTTGACCGGCTTGTGGTTTGCTGCCGCGCAGTTTTTTCAGGAAAGCCATGGGGCCGGTGCTGGGTTTGCCCATGTCAAGTTTGCCCATGCGGGTAAGTTTGACCACCTCGGCGGCTGACATGATGCAAACCATGGCAGTGCAGTCGTCTCGGCGGGCTTGCAAGTCAGGCAAAATCGGCAAGAAATGGTCTTCCAGAAAAAGCATGGTCACCATGATGATGTCGGCTTGGGCAATGTCTACCTTGCATCTGGACAATTTGTTGGCGTCCGTGGTGTATTCAGACGCCGAGTGAATCGAAAAACTCAGGCCGGGAATCAACCGCACCAGTGCAGCACGGGCTTTGCTGGCCGCGCTGTTGAGATGCGTATCCATGGTCAGTAAGACCACTTTGAGAGAGTTGCTTGCCGAGGAAGGGTTCGTCATGCCGGAGGTGCTTCTTCTCTGTTGATAAGGAAAATACCTTGAGTTAACAATGTGTCAATTCAAGTTGACATTACAAAGTGTCCGGACAAAATTATCACTAGGGAAAACCCTTGAATACTGAAAATCTTCATAGCGAGTCTGAAAAAGTCGGTTCTTCGCAACGCCTAGGTTCGCCTCAGCCTGACCTACCTTCCTTGAAATCCCATTGGCGCAGTCTGCTCGTGGCGTTTGCCATCAGTTTTGCGGTGGCTGGAATAGGTGGATCTTTGACTGTGCTGGACGCCTGGTACTTTGCCTTGAAGCAGCCCGCATGGAAACCGCCAGATGCTGCATTCGGTGTGATCTGGACAGCCATATTCAGCCTGAGTGCGGTCAGTGCCTGGCTAGGCTGGCATGCCTGCCTATCAAAGCAAGATCGCATCAAATGGCTTGTTTTATGGTGTTTGAACGCGTTTTTTAACGTGTTTTGGAGCCTGATTTATTTCAAATGGCACCGCCCTGACTGGTCTCTTTGGGAGCTACCGGGTATTTGGCTGAGTATTTTGGCGTTGATAGTTTTTATCTACCCCAAAGGCCGCTTGTCGGCGGCCTTGCTGTCGCCCTATTTGCTGTGGGTCAGCATTGCAGGTTGCTTGAATTACGCCACGATTGTGTTGAACGGGCCGTTCAGCTAAATGGCGCGGCCTTTACTTGAGCGTCAACCTAGGGTATCTCAGCAACGTTGTTGGCTGATACCTCGGTGTCGGCAAGAATAGCGGGGTAACAACCCCAGTTCGGGGCATTTTTTAAATCATCGGAGATACACATGACAAGTCGTCGCGAATTCGTAATCAAACTCAGCGCAGCCAGTGCCGCATTATTGGCAGGCGGCCAAGTGTTTGCCCAAGCCATGGTCGATGAAAAAGACGGTCAAGCCGCTGCCCTGGGATACAAAGCTGACACCACCAAAGTCGACAACAAAAAATTCGCCTCACACAAGGCTGATCAAAATTGCGGCAACTGTGCTTTGTTCCAAGCTAAAGCCGGTGACAAAGCAGGTGCATGCCCGCTGTTTGCTGGCAAGCAAGTGGCCACCGCCGGCTGGTGCAGTGCCTGGGCCAAAAAGGGCTGATCAAGCCCCTCGCATTCAACATGCATCAAACCCCTGTGGCAAAAACCACAGGGGTTTTTTATTGATGCTAAGCTTCTTCGGGTAAACCCCATATTGTCAACTTCAATTGACACATTTAAGCTCAGTCAAATTCGCCCCAAGCAGGCGGCACTTATTGCAGGAGACGGCCCCATGACCCCATTGTTAGACAGTATCCAAACGCCCGCGGATGTGCGGTTGCTGTCGCCTCATCAATTGCCTGTGCTGGCCAATGAACTGAGAAGTTTTTTGATTGAAACAGTGGGAAAGACCGGCGGCCATTTCAGCTCCAACCTAGGCACGGTTGAACTCACGGTGGCCTTGCATTACGTGTTCAATACCCCGCATGACCGCCTGGTGTGGGATGTGGGCCACCAGACCTATCCTCACAAAATCCTCACCGGCAGGCGCGATCGCATGGGCAGTTTGCGTCAACTGGGTGGCATCGCAGGTTTTCCCAAGCGCGACGAAAGCGAATACGACAACTTCGGCACGGCACACTCATCCACCAGTATTTCAGCGGCACTTGGCATGGCCATGGGCGCCAAGCAAAAGGGCGAGCACCGACACAGCGTGGCCATCATCGGCGACGGTGCCATGACAGCCGGTATGGCCTTTGAAGCCATGAACAACGCCGGTGTGGCCGACTGCAACATGCTCGTTATCCTGAATGACAACGACATGTCCATCAGTCCGCCTGTGGGCGCTTTGAATCGTTATTTGGCGCAATTGATGAGCGGGCGCTTTTACACCGCCGCCAAAGAGGTCGGTCGCCAGGTTTTGAAAAACGCGCCGCCCTTGTTCGAGCTGGCTCGCCGGCTTGAGCACCAGACCAAAGGTTTGATATTGCCGGCCACTTTGTTTGAGAAATTTGGCTTTAACTACATCGGGCCGATTGACGGGCATGATTTGGACTCGCTCATTCCCACTTTGCAAAACGTCAAAGGCCTGTCCGGCCCGCAGTTTTTGCACGTGGTGACTCGCAAAGGTCAAGGCTACAAATTGGCCGAAGCGGACCCCATCGCCTACCACGGCCCCGGCAAATTCGACCCCAAGGTGGGTTTGCTACCGCCAGCAACTGTGCCCAAACAAACTTTTAGCCAGGTGTTCGGTCACTGGCTGTGCGATATGGCGGCGCTTGACCCTAAGCTCGTGGCCATCACACCCGCCATGCGCGAGGGCTCGGGCATGGTGGAGTTCCATAAGCGCTTTCCCGACCGCTACCATGATGTGGGCATTGCCGAGCAACATGCGCTCACCTTTGCCGCCGGTCTGGCTTGCGAAGGGCTGAAACCGGTCGTCGCCATTTACTCCACGTTTTTACAGCGCGCCTATGACCAACTGATACACGATGTGGCTTTGCAAAAATTGCCCATGGTGTTGGCGCTGGACCGCGCAGGCATCGTCGGTGCAGACGGTCCCACACATGCAGGTGTTTACGACATACCTTTCCTGCGTTGCATTCCCCAAGTCAGCATTGCCTGCCCCGCCGATGAAAACGAATGCCGCATGTTGCTCAGCACGGCACATGCACAAGACCACACGGTTGCCGTGCGCTATCCACGTGGCGCGGGTGCGGGCACAGCGATGTCTGCAGGTTTGTCCATGCTGCCTTTTGGCAAAGGGGAAATTCGTCGTCAAGGCAAAGGGGTGGCTATATTGGCCTTTGGCACCTTGCTTTACCCGGCGCTTCAGGCTGCCAATGCTTTGAACACCACGGTGGTCAATATGCGCTGGGCCAAGCCTTTGGATACAGAACTGCTGTTGCAAGTGGCAGCCAGCCATGATGCACTGGTGACAGTCGAAGAGGGCGCGCTCATGGGCGGTGCTGGCTCTGCAGTGCTTGAAGCTTTGCAAGATGCCGGCGTTACCCTTCCCGTGCTGAGGCTAGGCTTACCCGATGTGTTCACCGACCACGGCGACCCGGGCAAAATCATGTCTATGTTGGGACTCGACAGCGCGGGTATAGAAGCGTCTGTTCGTCAACGCTTTATCCACTTACTTGTTACGGACGATACTCCCACTGTTAGCAATCTCAAACTGGTTGGCTGATAAAATTTTTAAATAAAACCACTTTAGATTGGAGTTCACATGGATCGTCGTTCAGCCTTAAAAAATGCAGGTATCGCAGGCATACTTGGCGCGGGTATGGCGCCTGCCGTGCATGCGCAGGAAGCCATCCGCTGGCGCTTGGCCTCAAGTTTCCCCAAATCACTGGACACCATTTACGGTTCTGCTGAAGTTTTTGCTAAAAAAGTAAGTGATCTGAGCGGCGGCAAATTCGTCATCTCTACCCACGCCGCTGGTGAACTCATGCCTCCCTTTGGCGTAGTCGACGGCGTGCAAAACGGTACAGTCGAAATCGGCCACACAGCCCCTTACTATTTTTTCGGCAAAGATGAAACATTTGCGCTGGGTTGTACGGTTCCCTTTGGTTTGAACAGCCGTCAAATGTCTTCTTGGATGTTCCAAGGCAACGGCATGAAACTCATGCGTGAGTTTTACAAGCAATACAGCATCATCAACTTTCCAGCCGGCAACACCGGCGTGCAAATGGGTGGTTGGTTCCGCAAGGAAGTCAAGTCAGTCGCTGACATCAAAGGTTTGAAATTCCGTGTCGGTGGTTTTGCCGGTAAAGTGATCGAGCGCATGGGCGGTGTGCCGCAAAATATTCCCGGCGGTGAGATTTACCAGGCGCTGGAAAAAGGCACCATCGACGCTGCCGAGTGGATCGGTCCTTATGACGACCAAAAACTCGGCTTCAACAAGGTCGCTCCCTTTTATTACTACCCAGGTTGGTGGGAGGGAGGTCCGCAATTGGACTTCTTCATCAACGACAAGGCGTTCAACAGTTTGTCTGCGGTGAACAAATCCATCATCGAATGTGCATCCGCATTTGCCCACGTGGACTGTCAAGCCAAGTACGATGCCCGCAACCCGACTGCATTGATGCAGTTGGTCGCCAGCAAAACCAAAGTCCTGCCCTTCCCCAAAGACTTGATGGATGTGGCTTTCAAAGAGTCCATGGCCTTGTACGACGAACTCAGTGCCAAAAACCCGAACTGGAAAAAGGTGTACGCTGACTATTCAGCGTTTCGCAAACAGCAAAACCTGAGGTTCCGCTTCTCCGAAGCTACCTTTGACCGTTATATGCAAGGCGTCAAACTCTGATTTGAACTTTGCCAGAAAATAAGCCCCGCACTGCGGGGCTTTTTTTCTGGCTGTCAGGGAAAACAACAAAGACCTGGCAAACACAGACAGACCTTGATTGCAGGTCTGTCTCGGGCTTTATTTTTTCTCGTTTTCCTTGTTCATAGACTCCTGCATCATCTTCATCGGGTCGTCTTCCAGTTTGGTTTCTGTTTCAGCACCGGTTTGCGCAGCCGCCGGGTCGGCAGACAGTTCACCTTCTTGTGTGGCGTTCATCATTTCAAGTTGAACTTGTTCAGCGCTCAAACCTTCTTCCTTGTCCAGGCCACTGGATACGATGCCAGGGAAGGCAATGATCAGGCCAACCATGATAATTTGGATGATGACGTACGGTACGGCACCCCAATAAATTTGCATGGTGGTGACGGGCGGAATTTCTTTTTGCGTGGGCTTGTCGAAATAGGCTTTGATCGGCGCCACACTGCGCAAATAAAACAGCGCGAATCCAAATGGCGGGTGCATGAACGATGTTTGCATGTTGACAGCCAACAACACACCAAACCATATCAGGTCGATGCCGAGTTTTTCTGCGACGGGCCCCAGCAACGGCACCACGATGAACGCAAGTTCAAAGAAGTCCAAGAAAAAGGCGAGAACAAAAATCAATATATTGACGACGATCAGAAAACCGAGTTGCCCACCCGGCAAATCACCCAGCAAATGTTCCACCCACATATGTCCATCCACGCCTTGGAATACCAGACTGAAACAGGTGGAGCCAATCAAAATAAAGAGCACAAAGCTGGACAATTTGGTGGTGGAGGTCAAAGCCTGTTTGAGCAGCGTATAACTGAGTCGACCGCGCACGGTGGCCATGATGATGGCGCCCAAGGCACCCATGGCACCGCCCTCGGTGGGGGTAGCAATGCCCAAAAAGATAGTGCCCAGCACCAAAAAGATCAGTAACAGCGGTGGAATCAATACAAAAGTCACGCGTTCAGCCATGTTGGATAACAGGCCAATGCGCGCAGTCTTGTTGATGACGGCTAGCACAAAAGCCAACAATACACCGCAGCAAAGCGACACCACGATGGTTTCATCATTGGCCGGATTGGAGCCAGTGCTGCCTTTGAAGTAGTCCAAGATGGCTGGATAGCTTTGCGCCAAATACACCGCGGAAAAAGTGCACAAAATCGTCAGAAGCAACAGTGAAAGCAGACCCGACTTGCCGTTGTCTTCGCGGATGGTGCGGGCTGACAAGGGCAATGCGGGTACCCATTGCGGGCGGAAGATGGCCACGCCCATGATGAACAATACATACAAGCCGGTCAATATGAAGCCTGGGAGGAAGGCACCTTTGTACATTTCACCGACGCTGCGACCGAGTTGGTCCGCCAAAATGATCAGTACCAGTGATGGCGGGATGATTTGTGCCAAGGTGCCTGACGCGGCGATCACGCCAGAAGCGATGCGTCTGTCATAGCCGTAGCGCAGCATGATGGGCAAGGAAATCAGTCCCATGGAGATAACTGATGCAGCCACCACGCCGGTGGTGGCTGCCAGTAACGCACCCACAAAAATGACAGCAAATGCCAAGCCGCCTCGAACCGGACCGAACAATTGGCCGATGGTGTCTAGCAGGTCTTCGGCCATGCCCGAGCGTTCCAATATCAAGCCCATGAGCGTGAAAAACGGAATGGCCAGCAAGGTGTCGTTTTGCATGATGCCGAAGATTCGCAAAGGCAAAGCTTGCAACAAGGCTTCGGGCAACACGCCCAATTCAATACCGATGAAGCCGAAAAACAATCCGCATGCGCCCAAACTGAAAGCCACCGGAAAACCCAGCATCAGAAAAACAATCAGTCCCAGGAACATGACCGGGGCGAGGTTGTGTGTAAAAAATTCCATGGTGGTCGTTCCCGATTCAGGCTTTTTGTGGATGGGTTTTGGATTCTGCCAACTTGCGAATTTCTTCGGCCAGTTCTTCTTCGGCAGATTTTTCGCCGGGCTTGAGCGTTGGGTCTGGGATGATTCCTTTGAGGAAGGCGACGCGCTTGATCAATTCAGACATGCCTTGCAGCCACAACAATCCAAAGCCCAGCGGGATCATGGCGTAGACCGGCCAACGGATCAAGCCACCAGCGTTGGAAGACATTTCACCGCTCATGAGGCCTTTCCAGAAAAACGGCACACCAAACCACAGCACGGCGGTGCACATGGGAAGCATGAAACAGGCAAAACCGAATATATCGATTTGGGTTTGTGTTCGGCGTGTAAATTTGGAATACACCACGTCGATTTTGACGTGCTCGTTTTGCAGCAAGGTGTAGCAAGAAGCCAGTAAAAAAGAAGCTGCAAACAAATACCACTGCACTTCCAAAAAAGCGTTGGAGCTGGTGTTGAAGATTTTGCGTACCAAAGCGTTGATGGCGCTGATCAAAGTGGCGGCCAAGATCAACCAGATGACGTAGCGGTTGATCCACGTATTGAAACGATCGACAACGTTTGAAAATTTCAGCAATCCCTGCATATCAGGCTCCGGAAAAAATTGGCAAAAGATGATTCTATGCTTACAAAGAGCTGATTTTTCAGTTCGCTATGGGCTTTTTTTGCGCGAGAGTTTTCGGTAAAGCGTGGCCCTGCTGATACCAAGCGCCTTTGCCGCTTGAGACACATTGCCTTTGGCGTGAGAAATGGCCTTGCTGATCATGGCAGACTGAATTTGTTGCAATGCGCCGGTAGTAGCCGGTTGTTGCAAATGGTTACAAGCATGCTGCAGCTGGCTGCGCACTTGCAGCGTCAGGCCTGACCAAAGCGGCACATCTCTGGGCAGGCTGTCGCACGCGGCATCAAACAGCAAGCCCATGGGGATGGCAAACAAATCGTTGGCGTGTGCATGCGCACCAGAGACCATATTGAGCATGTCGCGTGCCAGCATATTGGCGCCGAGCACTTCACCTTCATCATTCAAAAGCAACAAGCCGTCGTTGTCATCACCCAAAAGTCGCCCGGGCCAATTCATGCGCAGCAGCAAGTGATGTGGTTGGCGCAGTAAAAAAGCATTGCTGATGCTGCGTGAGGACAAAGCCGCCAGATGTTTCAATTCGGGACGTTCTTGGCTCATGACACCGGTTAAATCCAGCATGCCTATGCATTCGCCTTGTCCATTCCAAAGCGGCGCGCCCGCACAACTGTAAACAGACGTGTCTTTGAAAAAATGCTCTCCTCGGTGCAGCCATACCGGAATTTTTTCGCTCAAAGCGGCGCTGATGGCGGTGGTACCCACTGACTGCTCGCTGAGTTCAACACCGATGCGCGCGATGGCATCAACCCGGCGGTCGTGCCTGTCGATCGTGCCGGCCACATCAATCACCACGCCTTTGGCGTCGGTGATCAAAGCAAAAAACGAAGTGCCAGCGATGGCGCGTGCGAGTCGCTCCAACTCGGAATGTGCGGCTTGCACCAACTCGTGGTTCTGATCCAAGGTGCGGCGAATGTGTGATGGCGTCAGCGGGTCAAAAGCCACTTGGTAATGAGGCTGCATACCATAGGACAGGCAGCGTTGCCAGCTTTGCGTGATCCAGTCGGGCACCAGCGCAGAGCTGGTTGCGCCTTCTTGAAAAATCGCGGCTCTGGCTTGTTCGATTTGGGTCAAACGGTTGACGGTAAGTGTAGGAATAGTCATTGAATGAGCAATGTGAGCTATGGCGCTGACAACCCGCTTACCGCACCCAAAGCATCTCTACAGTTTTGATGCCTGCTAGGGTTAACAGCAGTGAGCCGAACAAATGCACTGCAGCTGTGAGCAAGGCCATACCGTAACGTGAATGGATGAGCATTTGCACCACCTCGCTGCTGAATGAAGAGAAAGTGGTCAAAGCACCTAGAAAACCTGTGACCAAGAGCAGTCTCCACAGCGGATCAAGTTCGGGTAATTGCTGAAAAACAGCGACGCACACACCGATCAAATAACCGCCGATCAGATTGGCGTACAAGGTGCCCCAAGGAAGAACGCCGCTTGGGTTGAAATGCACACTGAGTTGCCAGCGAGCCAATGCGCCCACACATGCCCCGATACAAATTGCAATCACAGCTGACATAGGCCTGTCCTTGAAAAAACATTCAGTCGATTATCAACTCACCAAGCTGGCCGCATAATCCAACGCATGAGAAAAACCTATCCATTACAAGCAGAGGGACGTCACCCAGACAGGGTGTTGGAAGCCGTCAAGCACGATGTACGCAAATATTTGAAGCGCGAGCGCCGCAGACCACTTCCCGAGGGTGTGGACTTTTGGGATTTTGCGTGTCGCTTTGGACTGAGTGCAGAAGTCGCCGAGACCCTGCATTTGTCAGCCATGATTGCATCGATTGATGCGGCAGCCAAAGAGCAGGCCACGCAGGTGTACGTGGAAATCATCACCACGCATGGCAAGCGTCAACCCCGACCGGTGGTACCAAGCGATGACGTCGTCCCAGAGGATGAAGATGACGATTTGCCGGAGTAAATCAAGATGCTGCAAGGGCTGAGAATATTGGTGACACAAGCCGATGTGTTCATGGGGCCGGCTTTGTGCCAAGCCTTGGCCGCACATGGCGCCGAGGTGTTGTCAGACACACGGGATTTGAGTGCTGTCGATGCACCGCTTCGCATGGTTCAGCAACACGGGTCTATCGATGTGTTGCTGGTGAATTTGGCAGTGCCCGCGCCTTCCACACCCGTGGGCAATGTGGATGAGGAGGAATGGCAGCACATGTTCGACACCATGGTTCATCCTTTACCCCGATTGGTCAAAGCGGTGTTGCCGCACATGCAAGACAGAGGGCGCGGCAAAATTTTGGTGATGGGCAGCGCCAGTGCCTTGCGCGGCATGAAGCGGGCATCGAGTTACAGCGCAGCGCGCGGCGCGCAATTGGCGTATGTGCAAGCCATCGGTGTGGAACTCGCACCGATGAATATCCAAGTCAATGCCATCGCGCAAAACTTTGTCGACAACCCCACCTATTTCCCGCCCGAGGTGCAAGCCAACCCACGCTTCATCGAGCGTATGAAACGCGAGGTGCCATTGGGCAGGCTGGTCAAAGCCGAGGAAGACGCCGAGTTCGCCGCGTATTTGTGCAGCCGCCATGCCGACTGCTTTGTCGGGCAGGTGTTCCCGGTCAGCGGTGGCTGGGCGGTGCGATAGTCAATGGCCTTCCAACGCCACCAACTGATTGACCAATGCGGTGTGAAAGCGGTCGGGGTTTTGCACCTGCGGGGCATGGCCTAAGTCCGGAAACAAAACCAGTTGTGCACCTGGAATGGTTTTGACGGCTTTGAGTGACAAAGCGCGGTAATTGCCCATGGTGTATTTGATGGGCTCGGATGCCATGTCTCTGCCAATGGCGGTGGTGTCTTTTTCCCCGATCAACAGCAGCGTGGGAACTTTGATAGTTGGAAACTCGTAAAGCACGGGTTGATGAAAAATCATCACATAGGCTTGCGCTGATTGTCTGGCCACGGCTTCTTTGCCCGGGCCGCGGTACATGCCAGCGATCATTTGCACCCACGGTTCGTACTCCGGCTTCCATTCATTGGCGTAATAGGTTTTGAGCTGGTAATGGCGCATGCGTTCATCGGTTTGGTTCAATTCACGCGCATACCACTGGTCTTCGCTGAGAGTGGGAACCCCTAAGGCTTTCCAGTCTTCCAGGCCCAAGGGATTGACTAATACCAATTGCGTCACTGCCTCGGGGTACATCAGCGCATAACGCGTGGCCAACATGCCGCCCATGGAATGGCCCACGACGGTGGCTTTTTCAATCTTCAACGATTTTAATAATGCATGCGTGTTGCTGGCGAGTTCAGCGAAACTGTATTCATACCCAATGGGTTTGCTGGACTTGCAAAAACCAATTTGGTCAGGAACGATGACACGCATTCCCGCTTTTTGCAACACGAGTGCGGTGGCATGCCAGGTGGCCGCACAGAAATTTTTGCCATGCATCAATACCGCGACCGGTGCTTTGGGCTTGCTGGATGGGTAGTCCAAGTAGGCCATTTGCATCGGTTGGCGGTACGCAACGAAATTGAATGACAGCACGGGTGCGGGATATTTGAAGCCTTGCAATTCAGGGCCGTACACAGGCGCGTCGGCTTGTGCGCTACAACTGATCGCTAAGCAAATCAGGGCAATGATTTTTCTCATGGGATGTTCAAGCTGTTGCCAGCATGCCTTTCGTTTCAATGAATGCAACCACCGTGTCTAGACCGCTCAATGTTTTCAAATTGGTCATGACAAAAGGTTTGAGACCTTGCGGGCCGCTGCGCATGCGTTCTGTGTCCGATTTCATCACCTCCAGATTCGCGCCGACGTGCGGGGCTAAATCGGTTTTATTGATGATGAACAAATCGCTTTTGGTGATGCCCGGACCACCTTTGCGCGGAATTTTTTCTCCGGCGGCGACATCGATGACATAGATGGTCAAGTCGCTGAGTTCCGGGCTGAAAGTGGC
>CAMDJS010000020.1 GCA_945900685.1 Bordetella parapertussis | reverse complement strand
CCGGCCAAGCTGCCTATGCGCCACAACAAACTTTCTGTTTGCAAACGCGCGCCATTGCACTCGCCGCACAAGGTGTACGAGCGGTATTTGGAGAGCAGCACACGGATGTGCATTTTGTAAGACTTGGTTTCTAGGTATTCAAAGAAACGCTTCACGCCATACCACTGCTGGTTCCATTTACCGTTCCAATTCGGAGAACCGTGTATCACCCAGTTTTTCTGCTCGTCGGTGAGCTTGTACCATGCGGTGTCGCGTGGAATACCTGCGCTTTCTGCATGCCGCATCAAATCGTCTTGACACTCTTGCCAAGCTGGTGTTTGCATGGGTTTGATGGCTCCCATGCGCAAGGTGAGTTTGTCATTTGGAATCACCAAACCGTAGTCGACACCGATGACACGGCCAAAGCCTTTGCAGGTGGGGCATGCACCTGCCGGCGAATTGAATGAAAACATGGACGGCACGGGTTCGCTGTAACGCAAATCGCTGTCCGGGCAATGCAAGCCGGTGGAAAAACGAAAGGCCTCACCCAAGCTGTCTGTATCTGCCTCTGCTGGCATGCGGTAAGCCGTCATGCGACCGCTGCCGCGCTGCAAAGCCAGTTCAATCGCCTCCATGGCGCGCACATGTTCGACATTTTGCAAACGGACGCGATCGGCCACCACGTCCAGCACCTGGCGTTTACCGTCTATTTCCGGCTTGAGTTTGGCGATTTTTTTGGCTGTAGTGGTTTTTTTTGCGGCTGCCGTTTTCTTGCTTTTGACGGGCATGTCATCGGCGGTGTAGCTGACTTCGCGTTGGGTGTGTATGCGGGTGAAGCCACTGGCACTCAACCATGCCTGCAATTCATCGGCGCTGGTATTGGCCGGTAACTCCACCGGGAAGGTGATCACCCAGCGCGGGTCGGCATCGCTCAAAGCCATGAGCTTTTTGAAAATGCTGTCCGCGCTGTCATGCGCCACCGCCTGCGCGGTTTGTTTGTCAAACAACTGCCCGGCGCGGGCGAACAACAACTTTAAATGGTCGTTCAACTCGGTCATGGTGCCGACGGTGGATCGTGAACTGCGCACCGGGTTGGTCTGGTCGATAGCGATCGCTGGCGGCACGCCCTCGACTTTGTCTACCGCCGGTCGGTCCATGCGGTCCAAAAACTGGCGCGCGTAAGCGCTGAATGTTTCTACATAGCGCCGCTGGCCTTCGGCATACAAAGTATCGAACACCAGACTGGATTTACCGGAACCGCTGGGGCCGGTGAACACCGTCAACTCGTTGGTGCGAATGTCTATGTCTATGTTTTTGAGATTGTGCTGACGGGCACCGCGAATACGAATAAAACCTTGGCTCATCCCGTCATTATTCACCGAGGTAGGCGGCGCGTACTTTCGGGTCATGCAGCAGGGCTTTTGCCTCGCCCTGCATGCTGATTTCGCCGGATTCCATGACGTAGGCGCGCTGCGCCATTCTCAAAGCCCGGCTGGCGTTTTGCTCGACCAGCAGCACGGTCACGCCCAAACCTGCCACCTCGGCAATCACCTCAAATATTTTGTCCACCATGAGGGGAGATAAGCCCATGGAGGGTTCGTCCAACAGCAGCAGACGCGGGCGGCTGAGCAAAGCGCGTCCCATGGCCAGCATTTGCTGCTCGCCGCCGGACAAGGTACCGGCCAGTTGCAAACTGCGTTCTTTCAAGCGTGGAAACAAATGGAACACGCGCTCTATGTCGGTTTGTATGCCTGCTTTGTCGCGGCGCAAATACGCGCCCATTTGCAGGTTTTCCAAAATGCTCATGCGGGTGAACACGCCGCGCCCCTCGGGCACCATGACCAGGCCTTGCTTGACCAGGTCCCAGCTGCCTTGGCCGCGTATGTCACGGCCTAAGTATTCGATACGCCCAGCGGTTGGCAACAAAGAACCGGTGATGGCCTTCATGGTGGTGGTTTTACCTGCGCCGTTCGAGCCGATCAGCGACACCAATTCACCTTCGTTGACCTGGAAGCTGACGCCTTTGACCGCTTGAATGCCGCCATAAGCAACCCGCAAATCGGTGACTTGTAACAAGGCACCCATTCAATGCTCTCCCGTGCCAAGATAGGCTTCGATCACTTTGGGGTCGGACTGTACCTGCGCAGGTGTGCCTTGCGCAATCGGTTTGCCATAGTCCAACACCGTGACCGCATCGCACAAACCCATGACCAGTTTCACATCATGCTCGATCAACAAAATGGTGCGGCCGTCATGGCGGATGCGATCTATCAATTCACGCAACTGCACTTTTTCCGTGGCGTTCATGCCAGCCGCCGGTTCGTCCAGCGCGATCAACTGCGGATCGGTCGCCAGTGCACGCGCAATTTCCAAACGGCGCTGATCACCGTAGCTGAGAGTGCGCGCTTTGTAATCAGCCAAGTCGGCAATGCCTACATAGGCCAGCAACTCGTGGGCACGCTGTTCGATAGCCGCTTCTTCAGCGACAAAAGCTTTGCTGCGAAAAATGGCGCCAAGCAAGCCCGAGCTGGTGCGCACATGCCGTCCAACCATGACATTTTCCAAGGCGGTCATCTCGGCGAACAAGCGGATGTTTTGAAACGTGCGGGCGATGCCTGCCTTGGCCACTTCATGCACTGCTGTGGGTTGGTAAGGTTTGCCAGCCAACTCGAAACTGCCGGTGTCGGGTGTGTACAAGCCAGTGATCACATTGAAGAAAGTGGTTTTGCCTGCGCCGTTCGGGCCGATCAAACCGTACACCTGGCCGCGCTGAATCGTCATGCCCACATCACTCAGCGCTTGCAAGCCGCCAAAGCGTTTGGAAATACCTTGCACATTCAACACGGGTGTACTCATGCTGACCTCTTATCCGCAGGCAAGGCCTTGCCGTGTTCGGGGGCTGGCCACAAACCACGCGGGCGCCACAGCATGATGAGAATCATCGCCAAGGCAATCAAGAGCTGGCGCAGTATGGCGGCGTCTAGTCGGCCACCAGTTAACTCTTGCAAGGGGCTGGCCACATAGCGCAACACTTCGGGCAAAGCCGACAGCAACACCGCACCCAAAATCACGCCCGGCAAATGACCCAAACCGCCCAAGACCACCATGGCGACGATCATCACGGACTCCATCAAGCTGAATGACTCGGGTGAGACAAAGCCCTGGAACGAAGAAAACAAGACACCGGCAACGCCGCCGAAGGCAGCACCCATGCCAAACGCCATCAGCTTGAGGTTGCGCGTATTCAATCCCATGGCCCTGGCGGCGATTTCGTCCTCACGTATGGCCATCCAAGCTCTGCCGATGCGAGAGTTTTCTAAACGGTAGCAAATGAAAGCACTCACCAGTACAACCGACAAAAACAAGTAGTAATACAAGGTAACGCTGGGTAATTCAATGAACCCTAAATCGAGTTTGCGCGACAGCGGATGACCCATCACGGTCATGGCGTCAATCTGACCCAGACCCTTGGGCCCGTTGGTGATGTTGACCGGGTTGTCCAGGTTGTTCATGAAGACGCGGATGATTTCACCAAACCCCAAAGTGACGATGGCCAAGTAATCGCCGCGCAACTTCAGTGTAGGCGCGCCCAGCAACACACCAAACAAACCGGCGAGTGCTGCGCCGAGCGGAATCACCGCCCACAAAGGCGTGTGCAAACCATGGGGGAACATGGCGGCAATGGCGGGAAATGTATCTGTCAAATGCGGCGAGGCCAGCAAACCAAACATGTAAGCGCCAACAGCAAAAAAGGCCACGAACCCCAGATCCAGCAAGCCTGCATAACCGACCACAATGTTCAAACCCAAAGCCAGCAACACATACAACAAAGCCATATCGGCAATACGCACCCAGCCATTGCCTATGTTTTGCAAAACCAGCGGCAAAACCAACAGCAGCAACGCCCACATGGCGTAACGGGCAAATGGCGTTTGATGCGTTGGCTTCATGTCAAGCCCGGTCCGCCACACGCTCACCCAGCAAACCTGAAGGTCGCAAAGTCAACATGATGATCAGCACCACGAAAGCAAAAATATCCGCGTAATGGCTGCCCATCACACCACCGGTCAGGTCGCCGATATAGCCCGAGGCAATGGCTTCGATCAAGCCGAGCAAAATACCCCCGACCACCGCGCCGTGCAAGTTGCCGATGCCGCCGAAAACAGCGGCGGTGAATGCTTTGAGGCCGGGTAAAAAGCCCATGCCGTGTTGCACCGTGCCATAGTTAGAAGCCCACATCACACCAGCGAGTGCCGCCAACACCGCACCAATGACAAAAGTAGCCGAGATCACCATGTCTGGCTTGACGCCCATGAGGGTAGCTACACGCGGGTTTTCTGCGGTGGCTCGCATGGCGCGCCCAAGGCGAGTGCCGTTGACCAGCCACATCAGCAAAGCAAGTGCTATCGCTGTGACAGCCAGAATCATTATTTGAGTGGGTGTGATAACTGCGCCGCCAATAGGCAGCGGGTCACTGGGCAGCAGCGTGGGAAAAGCTTTGTAATTCGGCTTCCAAATCACCATGGCCAAGGTCTGCAACAAAATAGACATACCGATAGCAGTGATCAAGGGTGCGAGTTTGGGTGCGCCACGCAAGGGTTTGTAAGCGATTTTTTCAATCGCAAAATTCAAAGTAGCAGCCACGATGCATGCGCAAATCAAGGCGATCAGCAGCATCAACCAACCGGGCATGGCGGGGGCGTATTCCTGCAACACACCGATCACCGTCCAACTGGTCAACGCGCCCACCATCAGCACTTCGCCGTGGGCGAAGTTGATCAGGTTGATGATGCCGTAGACCATGGTGTAGCCAAGAGCTAACAAGGCATACATGCTGCCCAAGACCAAACCATTGATGATTTGTTGCAACAGGATATCGATGACGAATCTCCTATAAGGTGCGCGATTGTAGGTAAAAAAAAGCCCTCCGCTAGGGGAGGGCTTGGTCATTCAAATAGTTTTTGAATTAATCGTCAGCATAGATGTCTACATCCTTGGTTTCCTTGATAAACAAAGTACCGATGATGAAGGTAGCACCTGCAATGATGATGGGATACCACAAACCGTTGTACATGTTGCCGGTCTGCGCCACGATGGCAAATGCCATGGTTGGCAGCAATCCGCCGAACCAGCCGTTACCAATGTGGTAGGGTAAAGACATGGAGGTGTAGCGGATGCGGGTGGGGAACATTTCCACCAATATGGCGGCAATCGGTCCATACACCATGGTCACCAAAATCACCAAGTAAGTCAGGATCAAAATCACCCAAACTTTGTTGATTTTCATTGGATCAGCTTTGGCAGGGTATCCAGCAGCTTTGAGGGTATCGCTCAAGTTGGCAGAAATAACAGCATCGCGGCTTTTCTTTTCATCGGACAGGTTTTTCAACGCGTCTTCGGCTTTTTTCACCGCCTTGGGGTCTACCGGTTCAGCCACTTTGAATGCTTCCAATTTTTTCTCGGCCGCCTCTTTGGCTGCCACCACATCTTCTGGTGTCACCACCGTAGAGATGGTTTTTTCGCCGACTTTGATGATGGCTGGTGTACCGGGAGCTGCGATTTCGTTGGAGTAGCTGACCGAACTGGCGGCCAGTTTTTGCTTGACGATGTCACATGAAGAAGTGAACTTGGCAGTGCCTGTGGGGTTGAATTGGAATGAACACTCTGCCGGGTCAGCCACCACCACCACTTTGTTGGCTTGCTGTGCCGCATGCAAATCTGGGTTGGCAGCTTTGGTCAATTGCTCAAACGCAAAGAAATAAGACAGGACAGCCAGCAAGCAACCCAGCATGATGATGGGCTTGCGACCAATCTTGTCTGACAAGGCTCCAAAAACGATAAAGAAGGGCGTGCCGATGATCAACGAGGCAGCCACAAACAAATTGGCTGTGGCCCCATCAACTTTCAACGACTGGGTCAAGAAGAACAAGGCATAAAACTGGCCGGTGTACCAGACCACGGCTTGGCCTGCGGTCAAACCGATCAGGGCCAAGATCACAATCTTCAAATTTTTCCATTGGCCAAATGACTCGGTCAAAGGTGCTTTGGAGGTTTTTCCTTCGGCTTTCATTTTGGTGAAAGCAGGTGACTCGTTCATGGACAAGCGGATGTAAACCGACACCCCCAACAAAGCGATGGACACCAAGAAAGGAATGCGCCAGCCCCAATCTTCAAAGGCCTCTTCACCGATGGCGGTACGCGTGCCCAAAATCACCAACAAAGACAAAAACAATCCCAAGGTTGCGGTGGTTTGTATCCAAGCAGTGTAGGCGCCGCGTTTGCCGTGCGGCGCGTGTTCAGCCACATAAGTGGCAGCACCGCCATATTCACCGCCGAGCGCCAAACCTTGCAGCAAACGCAAGGCGATCAAGATGATCGGCGCGGCCACACCAATACTGGCATAGGTTGGCAAAATACCCACAATAAAGGTCGACAAACCCATGATGAGAATGGTCACCAGGAAGGTGTATTTGCGGCCAATCATGTCGCCCAAGCGGCCAAAGAATATGGCACCGAACGGGCGCACGATGAAGCCTGCAGCAAATGCCAACAGCGCAAAAATGAAGGCAGAGCCTTGGTCCAGGCCGCTGAAGAACTGCTTGGCGATGATGGCCGCAAGTGCGCCGTAGAGGTAGAAGTCATACCACTCGAACACCGTGCCGAGGGACGAGGCAAAAATGACTTTCTTTTCTTCCGACGACATTGGTCGGTCTTCATGCACGATGGCCATGGTGTCTCCTTTGGGTTGCCCGCTGAATAGGGGTCTGCCGGTATTTTGGTTGCAACTACTTGCCAGCGACTGACACAAAACTGAACAAGGGCTGACAACCCTAGGGCAAACCCTTGCAGTTTATTTCGCGATGCGAATTTTCAGCGCTTGCGGTGAATGCCTGCGGGTAAATTGGCTGCTGATGTCCAAGCCGGACTGCGGTACCAGTCATCGCCGTCTAAAAATTCACGCAGCATCGGCAAGGCGTCCAAGCCCCAAAACATTTCGCCGTCTGCCTGAATGCTGGGCACACCGAACACGCCATCGGCAATGGCTTGCTCGGTGTTTTGTCGCAAAGTTTCTTTCACTTCGTTCGCGTCTGGTGAACGTGCTGGTTGCAGACTGTGGGCCAAGGCTTCCAAGCGCTGGCTGTCACTGGGGTCAAGGCCCCCACACCAGACATGTTTGAACACCGCTTCACACACGTGTCGGTTGGGTTGTCCGTTGGCGTCGCAGGCAATGGCCAATCGCAACAACGGCAACGGGTTGAAAGGATGCGCGGCAGGCATTTCCAGATCCAAGCCTTGTTGGCGCGCCAACCACAGCGACTGGCGATATGTCCATTCGCGTTTTCCGACCACTTCAACCGGCCCCAACTGCCCGTGGTGTTTCAACAAGCCACCAAACAACACCGGCTTGTAAACCACTTGGTAACTCAAGCCTTGCAAGGTGCGCGGCAATTGGTCGAATGCCAAATAAGCATAGGGACTGATGACATCGAAATAAAAAGTGAGTTGGTGCATTTCAGGCCTTGTTGAAATGTTGTTCTATGCGCTGCGCAAGACGTTGCCAAACAGCGCGTTGGTTTTGCGGTGAACTCATGCCCCAGCGGGCAATTTCCTCGAGGCTGCGTAAACAGCCGTGGCATTCATCGGCATCGCTTTTCATGATGCACACCGACATGCAAGGTGAAGCCAAGGCCTGGTTGTCAGGCACCTGCTGCACCTGCTGCCAGCGTTGACGCAGACTTTGCCAAGGGGTGTGCGGCTCTGTCATGTCAGTCCACCGTCAAGCGCAACAGCGGCGCGCCTTCGGCCACTTGGTCGCCGGGCGCATACAACAACTCGGCCACCGTACCACTACCGGGTGCGGCCACGGTGTGTTCCATTTTCATGGCTTCCATCACGGCGAGCGCTTGTCCGGCCACCACTTTGTCGCCGGTCTTCACTGCAAATGACAACAGCTTGCCGGGCATGGGAGCCGTCAGGTTTCCGCCAACGGCTGCGTCTTGCGTCACATAGGCCAAAGGGTCTGACAAACGCAGACTGGCTTCACCTGTGTCAGTAAACACATGCCAGTCACCGGCGTCTTGGTAGACATGGCAACGCAATGCTTGATCATCCCAAGTCACTTGCAATTGCCCGGCCGCATCACGCCAACTGAATGCCGCATCATGCCCGTCAATCTGTAAGCGCATACCACCTCTGACCAAACTGGTGAGCGCTGCTGTGTGCGTTTCGCCATGCATTTCAAAGTGAAAGCTGCGCACAGAGCGACCTTGCATCAACCAACTCTCGCGAACCGACCACGGATCCACCCAATCTTCTGAGTGGTGTTGCTCTGAACGTAACAAGGCCGACACCACGGCCGCGATGCCAAGCGGTGTCGACAAAGTTTGCTGGTGAAACAACACGGCTTTTTCACGCTCAATCAAAGCCGTGTCCAGATGCGCTTGCGCGAAAGAGTCGGTGCGGATCACGCGCCGGATGAAAGCCACATTGTTTTGCACACCGACGATATGTAATTGCGCCAGCGCCATATCCAATCTGGCCAGCGCTTGCTCGCGGGTATCAGCATGAACGATCAGCTTGGCGATCATCGAGTCGTAATACGGGCTGATGCTGTCGCCTTGTCTGACGCCGCTGTCCCAACGGACATCAGACACATGGAAACGACTGGCTGGCGGCGTCTGCAACACATGAAGCAGGCCGATGGCCGGTAAAAAATCGTTATCCGGCGTTTCGGCACAAATGCGTGCTTCAATCGCGTGGCCGTGCACTGTGACTTGCGCTTGCGTCAGAGGCAAAGGCTCGCCACTGGCAATCCGCAATTGCCATTCCACCAAGTCCAAGCCCGTGACCGCTTCGGTGACAGGATGCTCAACCTGCAAGCGGGTGTTCATTTCCATGAAGAAAAAATCCATGCCGCGCTCAGTTTGCTCGACGATGAACTCCACCGTACCTGCACCGACATAGTTCACCGCTTTGGCAGCCGCGACGGCTGCCGCACCCATGCGTTGTCGCATGTCTTCTGACAGGCCCGGTGCCGGAGATTCTTCCAATACCTTTTGGTGTCTGCGTTGCACTGAACAATCACGCTCATGCAAATGAATCACCTTGCCGTGTGTGTCGCCAAACACCTGTATTTCAATGTGGCGCGGACGCTGCACATACTTTTCAATCAGCACCGCATCATCACCGAAACTGTTTTTGGCTTCGCGCTGACATGAAGCCAAAGCATCATCAAAGTCTGCCGCCTGCTGCACGATGCGCATGCCTTTGCCGCCGCCGCCTGCACTGGCTTTGATCAACACAGGAAAGCCAATGCGCTTTGCTTCACTCTCCAGCAATGCAGGTGTTTGATCAGCGCCGTGGTAGCCCGGCACCAAGGGCACACCGGCTTTTTCCATCAGCTGTTTGGACGCTGCTTTGAGGCCCATGGCCTGAATCGCCTCAACGCCGGGGCCGATGAACACCAAGCCGGCGCGGGCGCACGCATTTGCAAAATCTGCGTTTTCACTCAGAAAACCATAGCCGGGATGAACCGCTTGAGCGCCGGTTTTCACGGCTGCGTCCAAGATGCGTTGCCATTGCAAATAACTGTCTTGCACAGACGCGCCGCCTATGTGCACCGCTTCATCACTGGCCTGCACATGCGCGGCCTGCGCGTCCGCATCCGAATACACGGCCACGGTGCGCACACCTAAACGTGCAGCAGTCGCAGCAACGCGGCAGGCGATTTCGCCCCGGTTGGCAATCAGTATTTTGTGGAACATGGCATCAATAACGCTTGGCAACTTCTTCGAGCATGACCTCGGTGGCACCGCCGCCAATGGCCAGAACGCGCGCATCACGCCACAAGCGCTCAATCGGTGCTTCGCGCATATAGCCCATGCCGCCCCAGAACTGCAAACAACCGCCGACCACTTCGTTCACCAGATCGCCGGTCAAGGCCTTGAGCATGGAAACCTCCTGCACGATGTCGTGGTCTTGCGTGACCGACCATGCGCAGTGGTACATGAACTGGCGCGCCGAGCGGGTTTTGGCATCCAACATGGCGATGCGCTGACGGATGTGTTGCATCTCCCACAAGCTCTTACCGAAGGCCTGGCGCTGACGCACATAGTCCAGCGTCAACTCAATGGCACGCTGACAATGACCGATGGCCATGGCCGCCAACGCAATACGCTCGGTTTGCAAATTTTTCATCAATGCGTAAAAACCTTTGTCTTGCTCGCCGAGCAAAGCCTCGGGGCCGAGGCGCACGTTATCCAACACCAACTCTGCGGTGTCCGAACACAACCAACCGGTTTTGTCCAATGACCGTCCGACGCTGAAACCCGGCGTGCCTTTTTCCACAATGAACATGGACATTTGGTGTTTGCCTGCCCCCGTCTTGGCCGCCACGAAATACACGTTCGCATGCACGCCGTTGGTGATGTAGAGCTTGGTGCCGTTCAGCACCCAAGCGTCACCGTCGCGCTTGGCGGTACTGCGCATGCCGGACAAATCCGAGCCTGCGCCCGGCTCTGTCATGGCCACCGCGCTGATGGTTTCGCCAGTGATGATGCTGGGCATGTACTTGGCTTTTTGTGCGGTTGTTCCTGCATGGTGCAAATGCGGACTGGCCATGTCGGTGTGCACCAGCACGCTGACAATGAAACCGGCATAGGTGGATTGCGACAAAGCTTCAGCAAACACCAGATTGGTCAAGGCATCCGCTTCTGCGCCGCCGTATTCACTGTCATACATCAAGCCGAAAAAACCGGCCTCGCCCATCTTGCGCAAAACTTCGCGCGGCACCTTGCCCGCCTTTTCCCACTCTAAGCCATAGGGCTCAACTTCGCGTTCTAAAAAACGCGCCATCTGGTCGCGCAGTGTTTGGTGTTCGGGTAAATGGTAGATATGGTTCATGGTGGTTATCTCAAAAAATCACATACGGAAGACACCGAAACGGGTGTCGGGAATCGGGGCATTCAGTGCGGCAGATAAGGCCAAAGCCAACACCTGGCGCGTGTCTGCGGGGTCGATCACGCCGTCGTCCCACAAGCGGGCACTGGCGTAATAAGGGTGGGATTGGTGGGCGAATTGATCGAGCAACGGTTGCTTGAATCTGGCTTCTTCTTCAGCGCTCCAACTGCCGCCTTTGGCTTCAATGCCGTCTCGCTTGACGGTGGCCAACACGCTGGCCGCCTGCTCGCCGCCCATGACGCAAATGCGTGCATTCGGCCACATCCACAAAAAACGCGGATTGAACGCGCGGCCACACATGCCGTAATTGCCTGCGCCGTAACTGCCGCCAATGATGAGGGTGAATTTCGGCACTTGCGCGGTAGCCACGGCGGTGACCATCTTGGCCCCATGTCTGGCAATGCCTTCGTTTTCGTATTTGCGACCGACCATGAAGCCGGTGATATTTTGCAAAAACACGAGAGGTATTTTTCGCTGGCAACACAGCTCAATGAAGTGCGCGCCCTTTTGCGCCGACTCGGAAAACAACACGCCGTTGTTGGCCACGATACCGACCGGCATGCCTTCGATATGCGCAAAGCCACACACCAAGGTGCTGCCGAAACGCGCTTTGAACTCGTGAAACTCCGAACCATCAACCACGCGGGCAATGATGTCGCGCACGTCGTAAGGCTTGCGCGTGTCCACGGGAATCACGCCGTAAATCTCTTGCGGGTCGTACAAAGGCGCACGTGCAGGAATGACGGCTGTGTCAAATGTTTTGCGATGGTTCAAACGAGACACGGCTTGACGCGCTAACGCCAACGCATGCGCGTCGTTGTCTGCCAAATGGTCGGCCACGCCGGACAAACGCGTGTGCACGTCGCCGCCGCCTAAATCTTCGGCGCTGACGATTTCTCCGATGGCCGCTTTGACCAAAGGCGGACCGCCTAAAAAGATGGTGCCTTGGTTTTTCACAATGATGGTTTCATCACTCATCGCAGGCACATACGCGCCGCCTGCGGTGCAACTGCCCATGACGACCGCGATTTGCGCAATGCCTTGCGCACTCATGTTCGCTTGGTTGTAAAAAATGCGGCCGAAGTGATCCCGATCAGGAAACACATCGTCTTGGTTCGGTAAATTCGCGCCGCCTGAATCCACCAAATAAATACACGGCAAATGGTTTTGCTGCGCGATCTCTTGCGCACGCAAATGTTTTTTCACCGTCATCGGGTAGTAAGTGCCACCCTTGACCGTCGCGTCGTTGCACACAATCACACAGTCCACACCGCTGACACGCCCGATACCGGCGATCACACCGGCACCCGGCGCCTCGCCTTTGTACATGCCGTGCGCAGCCAAGGGACTGAATTCCAGAAAAGGTGTACCGGGATCGAGCAAGAGAGCCACACGTTCACGCGGCGGCAATTTGCCACGCGCGACATGTTTGGCACGCGCGACCTCACCGCCGCCTTGCGCGCTCAGCGCCATTTGCACACGCAGGTCTTCTACGGCGGCCTGCATGGCCTGTGCATTGGCGATGAACGCAGCCGAACGGATCGCCAAGTGGGAGGTGAGTACGCTCATGCTGTGGCAGCCTAGATCAGTTCAAGCGCCATGGACGTGCCTTCGCCGCCGCCTATGCACAAAGTCGCCAAGCCTTTTTTCAAACCTCTGGCTTGCAAGGCATGCAGCAATGTGACGATGATGCGTGCGCCGGATGCGCCGATGGGGTGACCCAATGCACAAGCACCGCCATTGACGTTGACAATCTCATGCGGCACTTTGAGCTCGTGCATCAGCGCCATGGGCACCACTGCAAATGCTTCGTTGACTTCCCACAATTGCACATCGCTGACCTTCCAACCGGCTCTGGCCAAAGCCTGCTGTGTGGCACCCACCGGTGCTGTGGTGAACCATTCCGGTTCTTGCGCGAATGTGGCGTGGCTGACCACGCGCGCCAAAGGCGTGCAACCTAATTTCTTGGCCGTGCTCTCGCGCATCATGACCAATGCAGCTGCGCCATCATTGATGGAGGAACTAGACGCAGCGGTGATGGTGCCGTCTTTTTTGAACGCAGGTTTTAAGCTGGTGACTTTGTCGAGCTTGACTTTGCCAGGGCCTTCGTCCAAGGTCACCACACGCTCGCCACTGCGGTCTTTGACTGTGACAGACGCGATTTCTTTGCTGAACGCACCGTTGGCGGTCGCGTCTTTGGCGCGCTGCACACTGGTCATCGCGAAATGGTCTTGTGCTTCGCGGGTGAATTTGTATTTGGCTGCGCAGTCTTCACCGAACGTGCCCATAGAGCGTCCGGCTTCATACGCATCTTCCAAACCATCGAGCATCATGTGATCGTAAATTTTGTCGTGGCCCATGCGGTAGCCGCCTCGGCCTTTCAACATCAGGTAAGGCGCGTTGGTCATGCTTTCCATGCCACCGGCCACGATCACGTCTTGTGAGCCTGCACTCAAAATATCATGGGCAAACATGGCGGCGCGCATGCCTGAGCCGCACATTTTTGACAAAGTAACCGCGCCTGCACTTTTAGGCAATCCGCCTTTGAACGCAGCCTGACGCGCCGGGGCTTGGCCTTGACCGGCCATCAAACAATTACCGAACAACACCTCGGTCACCGCATCAGGGGAAATACCTGCGCGCGCCACGGCCGCGGCGATAGCAACGCCGCCTAAATCGTGGGCTGACAAAGGCGAAAAATCACCTTGAAAACTGCCCATGGGGGTACGCGCAGCACTGACAATAACAACGGGATCTGACATGACTTGCTCCTTCAAAAAAAATTCAGGTGGATGGGTGCATCGCCGCTCGCTGCACCTCAAAACGTTTATCTGCTTCATATGGGAACACATCGTGCACATGTCCCTGGTTGATTTTTTCCTTGTGGCCGAGCCAGAAATCAGCTTCCAGCAAATCGGCATGGTGCCTCATGAACACCTCGCGCACCGACGGGTTGCCCAGCAAAAACGGGCCGAAAGTTTCGGGGAACACATCGCGCGGTCCGACGTGATACCAGATCTCGCCTGACATTTCATCTTCTTCGTTGCGCGGCGCAGGTACTTTGCGGAAATTGCAGTCGGTGATGTACTCAATCTCGTCGTAATCATAAAAAACGACTTTGCCGTGGCGTGTGATGCCGAAGTTTTTCCACAGCATATCGCCCGGAAAAATATTGGCAGCCACCAGATCTTTGATGGCATTGCCATATTCCACAACAGCACGTTCCATTTGCGCTTTGGCTTTAGGGTCATCCAAACCGGTGTCGAACGATTCTTGCAAATAAATATTCAAAGGAATCATGCGGCGTTCAATATAGGCGTGCTTGATCACCACCTCTTGCTTGCCGTTGTCTGCCCGGGTATTGATCTCTATTTGGCTTGGCGCAAATTTTTGAATTTCTTCAATCAATTCGTCTTCAAAACGCTCGCGCGGAAATGCGACATTGCTGTACTCCAGCGTATCCGCCATGCGCCCCACCCTGTCATGCTGTTTAACCAACATGTACTTGCCTTGGATTTGCTCGCGCGAGGTGTCTTTTTGCGGCGGGTAAAAATCCTTGATTACCTTGAATACAAAAGGAAACGAAGGCTGGTCGAACACCAGCATAACCATGCCTTTGATGCCAGGCGCGATACGGAATCTGTCTGTGCTGTGTCGTTGGTGATACAGCAAGTCACGGTAGAACAAGGTTTTGCCTTGCTTGGCCAGGCCGAGTGCGTTGTAAATTTCAGCGCGTGGCTTGCGCGGCATCAAACTGCGCAAAAACTGTACATAGGCTGAAGGTATGTCCATATCAACCAAAAAATACGCACGCGCAAAACTGAACAACATCAAGAAATCGTCTTCGCCGAACAAGGTCGCATCAATCACCAATTGGCCTTGTTCGTTGTGCAACAGGGGCAATGCAAACGGAATTTCCACAAATCCGTTGATCACCTTTCCCACAATATACGCTGCCTTGTTACGGTAAAAAAGATTGTTCAACACCTGTATCTGAAAGTTGGCGCGCAGTTTGGTTTGGTCAAGTCGCAGACGCACATTGCGCAAAACATCCGCTGCATCCCGTTCTAAATTGACGAAGGGACAAGACAAATTGAAATGCTTGACGACAAGCATGATGGTCTCGGCCAAGTTGTCTGCGTTCGGGTACCAAGCCTGGTAGGTGGGCTGTGCGTCAGGCTCATCACTTTCTATGTATTCGGTGCTGACGGCAGGCCGCACAAAAATAAATTCATTCTGGAAATAACTGCGGTCTAGAATTTTGGTGGTCACTGAATTGAAAAAAGTCTCAGCCAACTCGGGTTGAAAATGGTCAACCAGCAAGCCGATGTAATGCAACTTGACCTGTTGCCAGATATCCGGCGACTGGTTCCCCGCTTCAAATTCCGACTCCAATCTGGCAGAGCATTCTTTCACCCGCAAATCGTAAAACTCGATGCGCTCACGTTGTGCGCGCTGTTGTCCGTGCCAATCCTGGTTTTCAAAACGCTGCTTGGCTTTGGCGGACTCTTGCCTGAACAACTGGTAGTGGCGGTTAAAGCCGTCCATCATGGCTTGTGCAATGTCATAAGCCACCGTGGAGTCAAGTCGTTGCGGAAACATGTGTTTGTCGCCTCAAGCAATGGCGCGTGGATAGCGCTTGAAGCCATTGCGAAACACTTCAACCACTTCATCGGAATGGCTCATGGTGACTTGTAAATCTTTGACCAAACCGTCTTTCAAGCCGTACACCCAACCATGGACGCTGATTTTTTGGTCTCGCGCCCATGCATCCTGAATGACATTAGACAAAGCGACATTGCCTACTTGTTCGATGACATTCATTTCACACAGTACGTTTTCCAAATCGGGCTGGGCCAAGTGGTTCAAGCGCTGGCGATGCCGTAAATGCACATCCTGCACATGTCTGAGCCAGTTGTCGGCCAATCCAATGCGAGTTCTGCGTGCGGCTGCCATCACACCGCCGCATCCGTAGTGACCAACCACCATGATGTGCTCCACCTTTAAATGCTCGACAGCAAATTGAATCACCGAAAGCGCGTTTAAATCCGAGTGAACCACCAAATTGGCCACATTGCGATGCACGAACACCTCGCCCGGATCCAAGCCAATGATTTCATTGGCAGGCACCCGGCTGTCCGAGCAACCGATCCATAAATATTTCGGCGATTGCTGTCTGGCGAGTTTTTCAAAAAACCCGGGGCGCTCGCGGCTCATGCGATCAGCCCAATCGCGGTTGTTGTTGAATAAATTATCCAGCTTGTTCGTCATACGTCAGGCCTTGGTTTTCTTGCTGTGCTTAGCCAATAACTGCTTGGCTTCTTTTTCATGCTGTTTGACTTCATCCAGATTCGCTTGGATTTCTTGCATTTGGTTTTCCAGTTGTTGCCGATGCGCGCCCAGCACATGGATGAATTTTTGCAACTGCGGCACGGTGTCTCTGGGGCTGTCGTACATGTCAATGATGTCTTTGGCTTCCATCAATGACAATCCCAAACGCTTGGCACGCAAAGTCAATCGCAAACGGGCGCGTTCTCTGGCACTGTAAACACGGATTCTGCCTCCCAGCCCCAGCCTCTCAGGTCTTAGCAGCCCCATATCTTCGTAAAAACGAATGGCACGGGTGGTCAAGTCAAATTCCTTGGCCAGATCGCGTATGCTGAATTGGGTCGCCATGAAGACAGTCGGTGGTGATTAACGTTTACGTAAACGTCAATTATCACGCAAAATAGCTTTCTATGAACCTGCTTGAAAAAAAATTACATTACCCGCTTGGGGATGCCCTGCCACACACGGGTCAGCATTTGACAGTTGCACCCGGTATTCTCTGGCTGCGAATGTCCTTGCCTTTCGCCTTGGATCACATCAATTTATGGCTGATTCGTGACCGCGTTGACGGGGTGGAAGGCTGGTGCGCGGTGGATTGCTGCCTGGACAACCCGTCTGCCAGGGCGCAATGGGAGCAAGTTTTCACTTCTTCTCTCATGGGTTTGCCCATACTGCGCGTGATTGCCACCCACTTACACCCTGACCACTTGGGATTGGCGCATTGGTTATGCGCACGCTGGCAAGTGCCTTTGTACATTAGTGCGACCGATTACCATACCGCGCAAACATTGATCCACACACCGACTGATCACGAAGGCACGCAGTCGCAAGATTTTTTTCGCTCTCACGGCTTGCACGATGCCGAGGTGTTGAATGCTTTGACTGAGCGTACTTTGCAATTCGGTCACATGGTGCCTGCGCTTCCTTCACAATTTATACGCTTGACTGACCAGCTCATGTTGAAAATTGGCGTCCATGAATGGCATTGCATCAGCGGCTATGGACATGCGCCTGAACACATGGCCTTGCACTGCCCCTCCTTGAATATTCTCATCAGCGGCGACATGGTGCTGCCACGCATCTCCAGCAATATCAGCGTGTATGACACCGAGCCACTGGCTGATCCCCTCCGCTTGTTTTTGCAGTCCTTGAAAAAATACACCCACTTGGCCGAGGATTGTTTGATCCTGCCTTCTCACGGCAAGCCTTTCACCGGCGTACACCAACGCATCAAGCAATTGCTGCAACACCACGAAGACAGACTCAACGATTTACGGCAGGGGTTTGCGGGTGGGGATATGAACGCCATGGACGCTATGGCTTTGTTATTCAAAAGGCAGTTAGATCCGCACCAAACAACCTTTGCGCTGGGTGAATCGCTGGCACATTTGCATTGCCTTTGGTACATGGGTGAATTACAGCGACTGTCCGCCAGTGACGGCGCCATACGATTCAAACCCAGCGAGGCAAGGCTTCTTCCTTGAGTTGCGCGCGCCTTTGGGCGTAATCCGGCACCACATGTCGCACGGTTTCCCAAAACATAGGGCTGTGGTCCATCACGCGCAAATGGCTGAGTTCATGCACCACCACATAATCGATCACATCCATTTTGAAATGCACCAGTCGCCAATTCAAGCGAATGCTGCCATCTGAAGTGGCGCTGCCCCAGCGGGTACTGGCGTTGCTGAGCGAAAGCTTGCGCCATTGCACGCCTAAGATCGGTGCAAAATGGTCAAGCTGCTGAATAAACAGTTGTTTGGCTTGCTGCATTAACCAAGCTTGAACGGCGTCTCGTATTTGCGGTTCGGTGGCATTTTGCGCAACCGATATTTGAAGCGTGCGCACCTGCCCTAGACCATCGCTGCTGAGGGCTTGCTCAAGCCTTCCCCCTGCATCTTTGAACAAATGGCTGGCATCGAGTTTGAGTTTGATGGATTCGCCCAAAAAGGGGATCAGCGCGCCATCGCGCCATTCAATCATGGTTGACTGCATATGCTTATGCCGCTCATCCATTTCCTGTAATTTGCGCAATACCCAGTCGGCTTTTTCAAGCAACACAGATTCAATCGAAGAAATGCTGGCCCATCTAGGTGCTCTCACATCCAGGCCATCCGGTCCGACCGACATACCGATGGTTTTTCGCCGACTGCGGCTAAGTTTGTAATCCACACTGCCTATGCCTAAGCGTATATGGCGGTTCGCTCGCTTGTGTTGAAAATATGCGGTATCCGTTTGCAATGCATTTGGGGTGACTGGCTCGTGAGGGTTGAGCCCCATGGATGCAGCCTGTGTCGGTGAGTCAAACCAGTTAAGCGCCAGTTGCACGAACGATTTCATTTGCTGGGCTGAGTCAAGGGGTAAGCCGCCGGGTCAAGCACACGCATTTCGTTTTCTATCCATGACTCTATATCTGCCATCAATTCATCTGGCTGCCTGCCATGGCTTGGTATGGCCTGACCGATAGAAACCGTCACCGTGCCCGGCCGTTTGATAAACGCTTTTCGCGGCCAGCAAACCGCTGAATTCACCGCAATAGGAATGACTGGAACGCCGGTCTCAATCGCCAATCGGGTTCCCCCTGATTTGTAGTTTCCAGACTGGCCTCGCTCAATGCGTGTGCCCTCAGGAAACATAATCACCCAAATGCCCTTGTCCAATAAATCTTTGCCCTGTTGCACGACTTTTTGAAATGCCTGCGACTTCAGCTTGCGGTCAATATGGATCATGTCGAGTTGTCCGATGGCCCAGCCAAAAAACGGCACATACAGCAACTCTCGCTTAAAGACATACGCCAAGTCCTTGGGCATGATGACGGGCATCAGAAATGTTTCATAGGTGGATTGGTGTTTCACAAGCAAGACACACGGCTGATCAAGTGCGGGCAAGTTTTCACTGCCTTGCACAACATATCGAATGCCAGTGATGTAACGGGCACCATGCACCGCCAATGACAACCAGAAAACCGCCAATCTGTACAAGACATGCCCATTGAACTGAAGCAAAGCCGCAGTCAACAAAACAACGGCGACTGGAACCACCGTCACCAACATCCAAAGCATATGAAGAACGGATTTGATGGCGGCCATTATGAATTTTGTATTAGCTGTTCGCTGTCAACCAAAGGCGCTTGGTTAAGCAGCCAATCAGCAAAACCAGCTAGGTTCACGTGAACTTTGGTGTCAGTTGGAAAATTGTCAGGTGGGTATGAATGCGTCCAATCTTCACTTTTACCTGTGCAAACCAAGTGCGTCATGCACCCGACAGCGGCTGCGGCTTGTGCGTCCCGCAAAGAGTCGCCCACCGCATGAACCTGATCGAGTTGCACCGCTATGCGCTCACCGATTTGTTCGAACAATCCCGACAGTGGTTTTCTGCAGTTGCAATTGTCTTGCGGAATATGCGGGCAATAAAAAATAGCATCCACACGACCGCCTGCATTCGCCAGCATTTTGTTCATTTTGTCGTGCATCAAATTCAATGTAGCCAGGTCAAACAGTCCACGCCCAAGCCCGGACTGATTACTGGCAATCACGATATGCCAGCCGGCTTGGTACATTCTTGCAATGGCATCCATGGCTCCAGGCAAGGGGAGCCACTCATCAGGAGATTTGATGTACTCGTCGCTGTCCCGGTTGATGGTGCCGTCCCGGTCCAGAATAATTAATTTGGTATTCATATGCAGCTTAAGCAGCCAGTTTGGAAATATCTGCCACTTGGTTCATTTGAACTTGCAACTTGGTCAACAACGTCAAGCGGTTGTTTCGTATGTTCGCATCTTGCGCATTCACCATGACGTCGTTGAAGAACGCATCGACAGATCCGCGCAGTTCTGCCAGGCTTGACAAATTGGCGGTGTAGTCGCCGCTTGCAAAAAGCGCATCTGCATCACCAGAGATTTTCAGTAATTGTGCATACAACTCTTTTTCAGCCTGTTCAAGCAAGAGGCTTGTGTTGACTTCTTTGCTGATAACGTTCGTGTTTTTTTTCAAAATATTGGAGATACGCTTGTTCGCCGCTGCCAGCGCTTCACTGGCTGGCATAGAGGAGAATTTTTCTACCGCAGCTATTCTTTCTCTGATGTCAGACCACGGGTTTAATTTCACCGTTTCAAGAACTGCAGCCACATGACTGGGCGACTTTCCTTCAGACTCCAACATATTGGATGCGCGTTCTAAAAAAAACTGCTCCAACTTGTATTGATCCAGTGCGGCAATGCTTTGCTTGTCAAAGCTGCTCACACCGATAGCCACTAACTGACCAATGCCTATTTGCATTTTTTGGTCAATCAACATCCGAATCACACCCAATGCATGTCTGCGCAAAGCAAATGGATCTTTATCGCCGGTCGGTAAATTGCCAATGCCAAACATGCCCACCAGCGTTTCCATCTTGTCAGCAATGGCCACCACTGCGCCTGTCATATGGCGCGGCAAGTCGTCGCCTGCAAACCGTGGCTTGTAGTGGTCCTCAATGGCTTGCGATATGTTCGTGCTCAATCCATCGTTTCTGGCGTAGTAGCCGCCCATGATGCCTTGCAATTCGGGGAACTCGCCGACCATGTCTGTCAGCAAATCAGCTTTGGCCAAACGCGCTGACATGGCTGCATCTGTAGTCAGTTTTTCATCCCCGACAAGCGTCGCCAACTGCCGAGCCACATGCACTACCCTTTGCATTCTTTCGAGTTGGTTGCCTAATTTATTGTGATAGACCACACGCTCCAAACCGGGAATGCGAGACTCGAGGGTTTTCTTGCAGTCTTGTTCGTAAAAGAATTTTGCGTCTGACAGCCGCGGCCTGACCACACGTTCATTGCCACTGATCACAGCCGACATATCCGAGGCAGAAATATTGCTCACCACCAAGAAATGCTTGGTTAATTTTCCGTCTTGTGACATCACTGGGAAATATTTTTGATTTGTCTTCATTGTCAAAATCAAACATTCCTGTGGCACTTTCAAAAACTGTTCGTCAAATTGGCAACTGATGACGTTAGGTCTTTCAACCAGCGCTGTCACTTCATTCAATAAGCCCGGATCCAAATGACACTGATAGCTTTGGCTCAGTGTTTGCGTTGCCGATATCAACTGGTTGGCAATAAGTGATTTTCGTTTGTCAAAATCGGCGATCACCGCACCGTCAGTCTGCAAATTCTGCTCATAGGAATCTGCATTTTGTATATTCACAGGCGATGTTTTCGCCTCAAACCGGTGTCCCAAGGTGTGATTGCTGGCAAGCAAACCCAGCACACTCACAGGGATGATTTTGTCGCCGAACAAGGCAATCAGGCCATGCGCCGGACGAACGAAACTCACTGTTGACCAACCAGGTTGTTCGCAGTTTTCATGTAGCTGGTACTGCATGACCTTGGGTATCGGCAATTTGGCTAACGCCAGTTCCAAAGCTTTTTGCAATCCTTCTTGCAAACTCACACCCTTGGCGGAGTAGGCATACACCAAATGACCTTCCTGGTTTTTTTTCAGACTTGCCACCAAAGCGGATGGTTCAGATGTATCCACCCCCATGGCCTGCAATTTTTTAAGCAATGCCGGTGTCGCGTTTCCTGCGGCATCCAAGCCCACACTGGCCGGCATGAGTTTGTTTTCCAACACTTTGTCTGCTGCTTGCGCGCTCACATCTTTGATCCAGACGGCAAGTCTGCGGGGTGATGCAAACGGCTTTACATTTTTTCCAATTTCAAACAAGTCATATGGAATTAAATCTTGTTCTCTTAATCTGATTGCCAACTCGTTGGCAAATGCCTTTCCTAATGCGTCCAATGATTTCGGCGGTAATTCTTCCACCAACAATTCAACCAGCAAATTTTGTATGTTCATGATGCGGCCTTTTCTAGGCTGGCATCTTGAACCCAAGCAGACGGCGCCATCGGAAAACCCAATCTTTCTCTGCTCTCAAGGTAACTTTGCGCCACACTTCTGGCGAGATTGCGTATTCGCCCAATGTAGGCTGCTCTTTCGGTCACACTGATTGCACCTCTGGCATCCAACAAATTGAATGAATGGGCTGCCTTGAGTACCTGCTCGTAGGCGGGTAATGCCAATGCTTGCAACATCAGGTATTGCGCTTGTTTTTCGTGTGCGTTGAAGGCGGTGAATAAAAAATCTGCGTCGCTGTGTTCAAAGTTATAGGCAGATTGTTCTTTTTCGTTTTGTAAATACACATCGCCATAAGACAAATTATTTGTCCATTTTAGATCGTAGACATTGTCAACACCTTGCAAGTACATGGCCAAGCGTTCAAGCCCGTAAGTGATTTCACCTGTGATGGGTTTGCAGTTGATGCCACCGACTTGCTGGAAATAGGTGAATTGCGTGACTTCCATGCCATTGAGCCAAACTTCCCAACCCAAGCCCCATGCACCTAATGTCGGGTTCTCCCAATCGTCTTCCACAAATCGGATGTCATTTTTAGTGAGATCAAAACCGAGCGTCTTCAAAGATCCCAAGTACAAATCTAATATGTTGGATGGCGCGGGTTTGAGCACCACTTGGAACTGGTAATAGTGTTGCAGTCTGTTAGGGTTTTCTCCGTACCTGCCGTCTTTGGGTCGTCTCGAAGGCTGAACATATGCAGCTTTCCATGGCTCAGGTCCTAAGGCTCTTAAAAATGTGGCTGTGTGTGAAGTTCCTGCCCCCACTTCCATGTCATAAGGTTGGAGTAATGCGCAGCCCTGTGCATCCCAGTAGTTTTGTAATTGCAGAATGATTTGTTGAAATGTCAGCATATTTTCATTTTACCGATTCACCCTTGTGTCGGAAACGATTGTTCAGCAAAGTGGCCAGCATGATCACTCCAGTCAATATCCACAACGGCATCAATCCCCATTTGCCTGCCCAATAGGCAAACACCGTGATTTCTTTGCTTGACGTCGGCAATTTACCTGTCAAATGTCCCCTGGTATAAGGTTTTAGTTGAGCCTGCACTACACCGTCAGAAGAAATAATCGCGGTACCGCCAGAATTGGTTGCTCTGATCGTCGGTCTTTTGAATTCCATGCTTCGCATTCGTGCAATATCGATATGCTGATTGACCACTGATGTATCCCCAAACCATCCTATGTTGCTGATATTCACAAACAGGCTCGGTGCATTTTCAACATCATTGAATCTCACTGCGAGATCTTCACCAAACAAATCTTCATAGCAAATGGTGATTGCAAATTTTTGGTCACGCCATTGAAAGGCGGGTTGGTCGATAGACCCTCGGTTGAAATCACCGAAATCCAAAGACATCATTTGGGTAAACCATCTCAATATGTCAGGTGTAAATTCACCAAATGGGACCAAATGGTATTTGTCATATTGCAGTTCTTGTTTAAAGCCTATCCCTATTGCCGAATTTCCATACCCCTTGTCTTTGTCGCGTGTGGGTATACCAATGATGACTGCTTTGCTTTGCGTCATCAGTTTCAATTGATCCCAAAACTCAGACGGCATATCTTCTTTGATGAACGGGATGGCAGTCTCCGGCAGCACGGCGATATCAGCTTTGTTATTTTTAATTTCCGACAAATACCATTCCAATGCATCTTGTTTTGCCACATTGAATTTTTCATCTTGTTTGATATTGCCCTGCAATAAATTCAATGTGATTTCTGTTTGACTCACTTCTTTATTTTTTAACAGCATAGGTAATGAAAGACACATCCCTAAAACAACGAACGCCCCTACTTTTTTTTCTTTCAAATACTCATATGTATATGCGCTCAATAGGAGTGACAGAAAGCCAATGCCATAAACACCTATATAGGGTGCAGTCAATGAAAGCGTCGTGTCAACTTGTGAATACCCAATGGCAGCCCAAGGAAAACCTGTCCACCACTGCGCCCTGGCCAGTTCTGCAAACGTCCAGCAAGCAGCAAACACCAAAGGTCGTCCGATTTTCGGAATCTGCTTTTGAGCGTAAATCATCACACTCAATGCGCCCATGTAATAAATCGCCAATCCTCCGCACAAGAGAAACAGCGCAATCAATGTAATGATGGTGTTTAATCCGCCGAAGTCATGCAGTGCAATGTATAACCACCAGACCGATCCTATGAGCCAAAGGCTTGAAAATAGCCAACTGTGAAATATTTTTCCCTTTTTATAGGGCGCAGATAGAACTGAATAGAGCAAATACATACCTACTATTTGCATCAATCCGTTGACAGGTGCGAACCAAAGGCCGTTGGCAGCACTCGCCATTAACGCAGACCCTAGAACTATCTGGAAACTGCTTTGATTCAATATTTTTTTGACCGCTGTATCAATTGCCAATTTTTTTGACTCTGTACCATTTCACTACACCGCTCTTGGAGTGCATGACTTCAAATCGCCAGCCCATGATGTCGAAATGCTCGCCTTTGGTCGGAACGTGCCCCATCAAATGGGCGATTAAACCGCCGATGGTTTCAAATTGTTCTTCTTCTTCATTGGATAGCAATTCAACATCGAAATGCTGATTGAATTTTTCAACGGAGGTGTGCCCTGCGATGCGGTATGACTTATCCACCAAACTGTATATTTCGCCCACATCTTCTTGCGTGTCAAATTCGTCCTCAATTTCGCCGACGATCTCTTCCAACACGTCTTCAAAAGTGACTAGGCCTGAAATTCGTCCGAACTCATCCACCACCATAGCCATATGGTTTCTGTTTTTCTTAAAGTCTCTTAATAAATCAACAAGGTTTTTGGTTTCCGGTACAAAAACAGCTGTTCTGAGAAATATTTTTAAATTGATTTCTGGGGCGCGCTGCCATTTCAGCAAGTCCTTGCTCATCAATATTCCGATGATATTTTCTTTGTCATTCTCATATACAGGATAGCGTGAATGACCAATATCAATGATTTTTTCCATCATTTCTTCTATGGGCATGTCTATATTGATCAAATCCATCTTTGGCGCTGCAATCATGATTTCAGCTACGTGCATCTGACTGATTTTCATGACTCCCTCGAGCATGATTTGACTCTCAAGTCCGATCAAACCCTTTCTCCCAGCCAGCTGAACAATACCTATTAATTGTTCTTTGTGATTGACAGGTGATATCCACTTATCAAAAAATTTTCTCAGGAAGTTGGCTTTATGAATGTTAGTTGTCATTGAATTTTGTATTTCGTTCACAATCGAAGTTTATTTACACTCATTGATAACAGTTTATTGTTTTTTTGACTACTCACATGCTGCCTTCCGGGTTTATTTTTCTTCAACGAGATTGGCTTTCCTCAAATAGCCTGCTCATTTATGATAAAAATTCATCTTTTTTGTTTGATTCAGGTTATGTGACCCATTCCGCACAACTTTTGCAATTGGTTCGACATCAATTGGGCACCCAACAATTGGATGTGGTGATCAATACGCATTTGCACAGCGACCATTGCGGAGGAAATGCTCTCCTTCAATCATTTTTCCCAGAATTGAAATGCTGGATACCTCATTCTCAATTTGATTCTGTCTTAAATTGGGATGATTCTTCACTGACTTACGCATTGACAGGTCAATCATGTGATCGGTTTCGCCCCACTGTTGGCATACAACATGGTGATTGCTTTCAGCTTTGTGGTCTAGATTGGCTGGTTTATTCTTCCCCAGGCCATGACAATGATTCTTTCATCTATTTTCAACCTGATCATAAGGTGCTGATTTCTGCGGATGCGCTTTGGGAAAATGGATTTTCAGTTGTTTTTCCAGAGTTTATTGGTGGTATCGGATTTCAAAATGTGGCAGCAACTTTTGATTTGATTGAAAAATTAAATCCCTCCATCGTTATTCCCGGTCACGGTTCGATGTTTACCGATGTGGATAAAGCGCTTGGTATTTCAAGGCGTCGATTAGATCAGTTCACCGTCAATCCCAAGCTTCATGCAGCATATGCAGCAAAAGTCATGGTTAAATTTAAAGTCATGGAACTACAGCAATGCGATTTCACATTTCTTATTAACTGGGCTCTTGAATCTAGATTACTGTCTATGCTGCACTCTAACTACTTCGGTGGTTCTTTGAAATCTTGGATCGAGAGTGTTATCAATGAACTTATTCAAAGAAAAGCTTTGTCATTTTCCAATCACATAGTTTACAACTCTCAATTGCAAAGCTCAAAAACAAAAAGCCCGACTCAATGGAGTCGGGCTTTCTGAGGCTGTAATAGCCTGACAATGTCCTACTTTCACACGGGGATCCGCACTATCATCGGCGCTGACGCGTTTCACTGTCCTGTTCGGGATGGGAAGGAGTGGTACCACGTCGCTATGGTCATCAGGCATAACTTGTTCTCGTCCTGACAAAGTCAGGACAAGGAATTTATAGAGCGAATCAGCTGTATTTTGAATGCGTCACTTGGCATAACAACCTTGATCATTACTGAATCAAAGTTATAGGGTCAAGCCGCACGAGCAATTAGTATCAGTTAGCTTAACGCATTACTGCGCTTCCACACCTGACCTATCAACGTCCTGGTCTTGAACGACTCTTTAGGGGGCTCAAGGCCCCGGCAGATCTCATCTTGAAAC
>CAMDJS010000019.1 GCA_945900685.1 Bordetella parapertussis | reverse complement strand
CACTTGGGAATTGCAACCTGTGTTTTGTTTGATGCACCGCAGTCTTATCCATTCACTCAAAGACTATCTTGCATCAGGTCAGCGAAAAATCAGCGCGTGGGCGCAACAGGAAGCACCTCTGGCCTTGTTTGAATTTACGCAAACCGCAGAAGGCGCACACCCATTCGCCAATGCGAATACGCTGCAAGAGCTTCAAGACCTATTGCCCTGAAGTTCTTGACTTCACCCGTGCGAAGGACTGGTGTCTTCCACCACCGTCATGTTCGGACCGGGTGTCGCCTTGCGGGCAAACAGCGAGTACATGGTGGGCACCACAAAAATGGTGAGCAATGTGCCCAGCGACATGCCGCCCACAATCACCCAGCCGATTTGGCGACGGCTCTCAGAGCCTGCGCCTGTGGCCAGTGCCAACGGAATCGCGCCCAGCACCATGGCGCCTGTGGTCATCAAAATCGGGCGCAGTCGCAAGGTGGCAGAGCGATGCACAGCGGCCACTGCAGTCATGCCACTGGCTCGCAATTGGTTGGCAAACTCGACAATCAAAATACCGTGTTTGGTGATCAAACCGACCAAGGTGATCAAGCCAATCTGACTGTACACATTCAAAGTGCTCCCGGTGAATTTGAGCGCCAGCAATGCACCGACCATGGACAAAGGCACAGACAACAAAATGACGAACGGGTCGACAAAGCTTTCAAACTGCGCGGCCAGCACCAAGAAAATAAATACCAAGGCCAACACAAACACGCTGGTGAGGGAGCCGGTTGATTGGGCAAAGTCGCGTGAACTTCCCTTCAGATCGGTGGAGTATCCGGTCTTGAGTACCCGAGCGGTGACCTCGTTCATGAATTTCAATGCTTCTCCCAATGAGTAGTTGGGCGCAAGGTTGGCGGTGAATGACACGCTACGCCGCTGCGCGAAATGGTTGAGCTCGCGAGGTACAACCACTTCTTTCAAATGCACCAAGGCCGACAAAGGCACCATCACATCGCCCTTGCCACGGACAAAAATCTTTTCGATGCCATCGGGACTGGAACGACCCGCGGCATCTGCTTGTACGACCACGTCGTATTGCTCACCGTTGCGTTTGAACTGCGTGACAGTTCGCCCGCCCATGGCGGTTTCAACCGCACGCGCAATGGTTTCCACAGGCACACCCAAATCGGCTGCACGGTCTCGGTCCACTTCCAGGCTCAATTCGGGCTTGTTCAAGCGCAAGTCGACATCAGCACTGACGATGCCTGGGTTCTTGGCAATTTCGTCTTGAAGCACTTTGGTGACTTTGGCCAAATTCTCATAACTGTCGCCGGTCAGAACCACAAAATTGAAAGGCTGCTCGCGAAATGCTTGTCCCAGCGAGGGTGGTGTGATGGGAAACGCCATCACACCAGGCAAACTGGCCACCGAAGGCATCATTTCACGCGCCAGATCCAAGGTGGATTTAGGCCGTTCGGCCCAGGGTTTTGCACCTAAAAACACAGCGCCTTGAGCCACGGTGGGGTTGCCTACCACCGCAAAAAATTTATCGAACTCGTTGTACTTGCGGCCTATCTTCTCCAGCATGTTCACGTACTTGGAGGTGTAGTCGAGGGTTGCGCCATCGGGTCCATTGATAATGATCAGAATGACGCCACGGTCTTCCATCGGCGAGAGTTCGGTTTTCGCCGTCATGAACAACTGGTACGAACCCCAGGCGGCCAAGATCATCACCGCCGCTACTAACCAGCGCCGAGAAATATTGATGGGGCCCAAGCGAAATGCAGTCAACGTCCAATACAACAGGCCGCCGTAAGCTCGGGTCATGCCCTCTAAAAACCGTCCGACCGCACGGTCAAACAAACCCGGCTTCGGATTGTGCTTAAGCAACAAGGAACACATCATCGGTGACAAGGACAAGGCGACCACGCCAGACACCAGCACAGCGCCAGCCAATGCCAACGCAAATTCGGCAAACAAACGCCCGGTACGCCCGGGTGTGAATGCCAATGGCGCAAATACCGCGACCAGCGTCAAGGTCATCGCCACCACCGCAAAACCGATCTCGCGAACACCTTTGATGGCGGCGGCAAACGGCTCCATACCCTCTTCGATGTAACGGTAAATATTTTCAAGCACCACAATCGCATCGTCGACCACTAAGCCAATGGCCAACACCAGCGCCAGCAAAGTGAGCGAATTGATGGAGAAACCAAACAAGGCCATCAGGGCAAAACTGCCTGTGAGTGACACGGGAATGGTGATCAACGGAATGATGGAGGCGCGCAGTGTGCGCATGAAAAAGAAGATGACTAATGACACCAAAGCGGCGGCTTCAAGAATGGTTGTGTAAACCGCTTTGATGGATTCTTCGATGAACACCGATGAGTCGTTGGCAATTTCAATCTCGACGCCTTTGGGCATGTTTTCCCGGATGCGCGGCAACATGGCGGTGATCGCTTTGCTCAGATCCAATGGATTGGCGGTTGAGTTACGTAACACGCCGAGTGCCACCGCCTCACTGCCGTTGTAACGAACAGAAAAACGCTCAGCCAAGGGACCTTGCTCAATGCGTGCGACATCGCCTAAGCGAACAGGCATGCCATTGATATTGCGAATCACAATATCTTTGAATTCTTCGGGTTTGGTTAAGTCGGTGGCAGTGGTGACATTGAATTCACGGGCTTGGCTTTCCACCCGTCCGGCAGGTACCTCGACGTTGGAGCGGCGCAAGGCCTCTTCCACATCTTGTGTGGTCAATCGGTAAGAAGCCAAGCGATCCATGTCCAACCAAATGCGCATGGCGTATTTGCGCTCGCCAAAAATACGCACATCGGCAACGCCGGGGGCGGTCTGCATCATGGGTTTGGCGATGCGGTTAGCCAAGTCGGTCAATTCCAAGGTGTTCATGGTCTCTGAACTCAAAGACAACCAAATGACCGGGAAGGCATCGGCTTCCACCTTGGCAATCACCGGTTCGTCAATGCCTACAGGCAAACGTTGGCGCACCCTGGAAACTTTGTCGCGGACATCCGAAGCTGCGGCATCTGGGTCGCGTGACAACAAAAATTTGACCGTGATTTGGCTTTGTTCCTGACGGCTGATGGACGAGATCACATCCAAGCCTTCCACACCAGCCAAAGAGTCTTCCAGCGTTTTGGTGACTTGGCTCTCAACCACTGCGCTGGATGCGCCCACGTAGCGGGTTTCAACGGTCACTGTGGGGTTGTCAATCTTGGGGTATTCGCGCACCACCAAGCGGTCGAATGACACCACCCCCACCAGCAAAATCAGCAGTGATAAAACTGTGGCAAATACAGGACGCCGTATGGAGAGTTCAGCCAATTGCATGTCAGTTCCTGGTTTCAACTACACGCAATGCGGTGCCGTCTTTTTGCAGTCGGTGTTGACCCGCAACCACCACGCTGTCTGTGACCGTCAAGCCGGAGAGTATTTCCACTCGGCCGGGTCTGCGCGAACCTAGCTTGACCTCTGTACGTTGAGATACCAATTTGGTGTCAGGCGGTAACGGTCCGTGATCCGGCACTGCTTCAGGTGGAACCGCTCGAATGACAAATTGTTTACCGCCCATCGGGACAATGGCTTCTTCAGGCACAGACAAGGCGGCTTGTTTCAAGGCGAACAAGGCGTTCACGCGGGCAAACATGCCGGGGCGCAAAGGTCCGGGCGGTGAGGCTTTGTCAGCGGCCACAGCAGGTGCTGGCGGGCAAATGGCCTCAGCCATGGCAGCAGTTGTATTGACGGGTTTGCTGACTGCTGCTGCAGGCTCTGCAGCTTTTGGTTTGGGGCTGGCGGCACTGTTGTTCAACAAGGCGCGCACGCTGATGGAGCGGCCATTGGCATCAATCAAAGGATCAATAGCTTGAATGCGAGCTTGAAAATTGCGACCCGGTATGGCGTCGACTTGCACATCCACGGTCTGTCTCATGCTGACTTTGTCTTGGTAACGCTCAGGCAAGCGGAAATCCACATACAAGCCACTCAAATCCTCAAGGTTCACCAGGTCTGCACCGTCTTTGACAAAGTCGCCGACATTCACAGTGCGAATGCCGACCGTGCCAGAGTACGGGGCAAGTATGCGCATGCGTTGCCAGCGTGCGCAGGTCAAAGACAACTGCGCCTGCGCGACTTGCAAACTGGCTTGGCTTTCATCGAGCGCGCGTTGTGCAATGAAGTTTTGCGCCACCAGTTCCTGGTTGCGACGGTGGTTGGCTTGGGCAATCGACACTTGTGCTTGTGATTGCTGAATTTCAGCGCGTTGCAATGTGTCATCCAACTGCACCAACATTTGTCCAGCCCTGACTTGGCTGCCATCGGTGAAGCCCAAGGCCACCACGCGACCGGCAACTTCGGGTCTGACCATGGTGTTTTGGCGAGACTTCAGCGTACCGATGGTTTGTGCGTCATCTCGCAAACTGGAGCTTTGCACAGTTGCAATTTCCACTCCCATGGCTCTTGGCGGTCCTAGAGGCGCGCCACCTGCGGCTGGAGCACCTGCGGCTGGAGTATCTGCGGCTGGAGCACCTGCGGCTGGAGCACCTTTAGCTGAGGCTGAAGCGGGAGGTTTTTGCAAGTACCACCATCCGCCACCTCCGGCTATGACTAATGCGATCAAGGCTAAAACAGAGGTTTTAGGAGAAGAGGACATGGATTTGCGTTGGCTAATGACTGATGGTTCATTATCAACCGGTTTGAACCATGCGAACCCCCTCGTTTGCGAGCGCGTCAGCCCGCTCGTTTCCGGTATCGCCTGAATGACCTTTCACCCAATGCCATGAAATACCATGCCCGCTTAGCGACAGCAGCTCGTCCAGAACTCGCCACAAGTCTTCGTTTTTGACAGGTTTTTTATCAGCGGTACGCCAGCCACGCGCTTTCCAACCGTGCATCCACTCGGTGATGCCTTTGCGGACATACTCACTGTCCAGAAAAAAATCTATCTGACAAGGACGGTTAAGTGCGCGCAAGGCCTCTATCACCGCTTGAAGCTCCATGCGGTTATTGGTGGTTTGCAAGTCACCGCCGCACAAATCTTTTTCGGTGTCTCCATAACGCAGATACACACCCCAGCCACCGGGCCCGGGGTTTCCTTTGCAGGCACCATCGGTGTAGATGACCACCCGGCTCATGACGGGTCTTTCGGCTTCAAAACTTCAGAAGATGCACGACTGACTTTTCCTGAATTGACAGAGGGCACCGCTTTGGCAGAACCTAGCTTGGCATGTTTCCAAACTGGCGAGATCAACCGCATGCCGCGCACTCTCTTCACCGCAGCCAAGAAATACACCGAACCCAAAATCGGCCACCACCTGTCACCGGCTTTGTCCATCCAATTGAACTTGGCGATCAACGACGGCGTTTGCACGGAGGGCAAGTAACAACCGAAACGCCCGCCCTCAACTTCAAAACTCAGCAACTTCAACCAGTCACGCAGTCGCCTGTAGCCGATGAAATCAATGTCAGGCGGTAAAAAATAATTTGAGAAACCCAAGCGTGAATACCATTGAGAACGCGTTTGCCGCAAACCCCACAAACTCATGGGATTGAAACCGCTGATGATCACACGGCCCTCAGGCACCAGCACTCTTTCGACCTCGCGCAAAGTGGCATGCGGATCAATGCTCAACTCCAGCGTGTGCGGCAACACCACCAGATCAAGACTTTGGTCTTTGAAGGGAAGCGCGACTGAATCTACAAACAAACCCAACGCAGCACTGGCGTCAACTGCCTTTGCATTCACATCATTTTCAGACACCCAGCAATGGCGAATCCTGCTGTTGCGTAAAGCAGGTAAAGGTGAGAGGCCCAACTGCAATCCATGAAACCCAAATACATCCGACACCACCCGATCAAACTGCGCGGTTTCCCAAGCGGCCAGGTACTGACCAGCGGGCGTTTGCAACCAAGAGGCCAGGCTGGCTGTACTTCTTATAATTTGTTGATCCATGAATAAATGGGTGCTGGCTTTTATGACGCAGGAATTTGCGTCACTGCACTTCATTCTATTCACCCTTTCTTTGTCTAAAGCCTGCAGAATGATTGCCTGCGCTTACCCTAAGGTTTAAATACATGCACTTGTTTTCGCTTCGGCTGTACTTTATTGCGCTCGTTTCTTTGGGGATGATCCCGCTTCTCACGCATGCACAAAGCACCCCAGAGTCTGTCATCCAGGAGGAGTTGCAACCGATTGAAGACAAACCACTTGCGCCCGCCTCAGTTACTCAAGTAGAAATTCCGAACGATTTGTGGGAGCGGATTCGCCGGGGTTTTGCCATGCCTGACCTGCAAGTGGAGTTGGTGCAAGACCGTGAACAGTGGTACGCACAACGCCCTGACTATATTCACCGCATGACAGAGCGTTCAAGCAAATACCTCTTTCACATCGTAGAAGAGTTGGAGCGACGCGGTATGCCCACAGAACTGGCCTTGTTGCCATTCATCGAAAGTGCTTTCAACCCGCAAGCAGTGTCCTCCGCCAAAGCCAGCGGTATGTGGCAATTCATGCCCCGCACCGGCAAGGACTTCGACCTGAAACAAAATGCATTTCGCGATGACCGCCGTGACGTATTGGCGTCCACGCGCGCAGCGCTGGACTATTTGCAAAAACTCCACGGCATGTTTGGGGACTGGCATCTTGCGCTGGCTGCCTACAACTGGGGAGAGGGAAATGTCAAGCGATCCATGAACCGCAATCAGCAGCAAGGCGCTTCTCTGGCTTACACGGATTTACGCATGCCTGCGGAAACCCGCATGTACGTACCCAAGCTGCAAGCCATGAAAAATGTGGTGTCCAATCCGCAAGCTCTGGGCGTGAATTTACCCATCATCCCGAATCACCCTTATTTCCAATCGGTTCCTTTGCCCAGAGACATGGATGTGGCTCTCATTGCCCGTTTGGCTGAAGTGCCACTAGAGGATTTCAAAGCATTGAATCCATCTGCCCACAGACCCGTGCTTTTAGCAGGAGGCACCTCGCAAATTTTGCTGCCCTGGGATAACGCAGAAATATTTCAACGCAATATCGACACTTACGCTGGCCGGCTGGCCAGTTGGACCGTGTGGGTCGCGCCCAAAAACATGAAGGTGTCGGACGCAGCCAAACGCCACAGCATGGCTGAAGAGGACTTTCGCAGTATCAACAAAATACCACCACGTATGGTCATCAAGGCCGGATCCGCTTTATTGGTGCCGCGCTCCGCGAAACAACAAAACGATGTGTCAGCCAAAGTTGCAGACAACGGTCAACTCAATTTAACGCCCGAAACTACTCTTCGCAAACAAACGGTCAAAGCGCGTAAAAATGAAAGCATGCAATCACTTGCGAAACGCTACAAAGTCAATGTCGAGCAATTGGCACAATGGAATAATTTAAGCGTCAACAGTGCCTTGCGCCCCGGCCAGCGATTGACCATCATGGTGCCTGGCAGATCCAAGAAATTCAAATCTACCGCTTCATCCAGTAAAAGAAAAAAAGCAAATCAGTGAATTAAATTTTAAGTTGCTTCTTCGCTTGCAACGCAAACTCATTGGTGTAGCTGGTCTGAGATAAATTTCTTTTGATTGAAGCGTTCGCATCCAACGCGCGCTGTAAGCGCCATACCGATGCCAAGGAATCAGAGCCGAGCATGCCGTCGACTGTGAAACTGTCGCGCATGTTTTCCACGGCATACAGGTAAATGGCGCGATCAGACATAAAGGTGGGCTCAGTCATGTTGTGCAGAAAATCCGAGGGGCCGGCAGTTCGCAACCACTTGACAGCTCGCATCACCCCATTGACCAAAGCTTGGCAAGTTTGCGGGCTTTTAGTCGCCATTGGGTACGGTACACACAAACTGTGGCCCGGCAACAAACCAGAAAATACACGGACTGTTTCTCTGATGGAACGCAAATTGCGCACCACACCTATTTCGCCTTTTCTGTCTAACAAACTGATCAACGGTTCCCCGAAGCAAATGGCATCTATGCTGCCACTGCGAAGCATTTGTATGGCCGCAGAACTGTGACCCACAGCAATGTAGGAGACACGACTCAGGCTGAGGCCGGCTTGCAGCAACATGTAATCAGTGCATCGTTGAGAAAATGAGTCTAGCTCTTGAACGCCAATTTTTTTATGCTCTAAATCCTTCAAACCCTTGATGACAGGCATGGTTTTTTTATTGATCCCCAGTGCCAGTTGCGGTGTTCTGCCGGTTTGCAGCACTGCCCTCCATTCAACTTCTTTTTGATTCGCACGAAACACCTGCTCAAAAGGAACGGACCAGGCCATCAACCCCGAAGACAAATGGGTGTCGCTGTGGTTCCATGCTTGCTCCACAATGTCGACCAACAAACCTTCACTCTTGAAATAGCCCAAGTGATGCGCCAGCATGACTGGCAAGTGAGACAGGCTTGAGACATCATCTACAAACAGTTGTACTCTGGTTTTGTCAGTCTGCGCGGAAGCGGCAAGCGGACTGATTGCCATGGCTAAGTTTGATATTTGCCTCAGCCACTGTCGCCTGTTGACAAAACCATTGCCACTTAAATCATGTTGGGGTAAGTCCATGCACTCAGCATAATTGCATCGCGTGGCCTTGGCATAGCTAGCTTCCCCTTAGGTGAAATCCCCACATACCCATATCAGGTGCTGCGCCTATCAACCAGGGCGTGGGCGATGGTGCCCAAGTCCACAAACTCCAACTCGCTGCCGACCGGCACGCCTCTGGCAAGCCGAGTCACCGTCAAGCCTTTGCGCTTGAATATCTCGCTCAAGGCATGAGCCGTCGCCTCGCCTTGTGCGGTGAAATTGGTTGCCAGGATGACTTCCTGCACCAAACCGTCATCCACCCGGTCAATCAACTTTTGCATTCCAATATCTTTGGGCCCCATGCCTTCAATCGGATTGAGTTTGCCCATCAGCACAAAATACATGCCCTGATAAGCCAGCGTTCTTTCAACAGCAGATTGGTCTGATGGTGTTTCAACCACACAAAGCCGGGTCATATCTCGCGTCGTGTCCTGACAGGTACGGCAAATATCAAACTCGGTGAGTGTGTGGCAGCTTTGGCAATGCTTGACCGCAGCAACCGCAGTGACAAGCGCCTGCGAAAGCAATTGCGCGCCTTCACGGTCATGTTGCAGCAAATGAAAAGCCATGCGTGAGGCAGAACGCTCACCGACACCCGGCAGCCTCTTGAGGGCTTGCACAAGTGCTTGCAGCGCGCTGTGATCGCGCATCAGAAAGGCAGCTTCATTCCGCCGGGCAGCCCCGGCATGCCGCCGGTCAATTTACCCATTTTGGCTTCAGAGGTTTCGTCTGCTTTGCGCGCAGCGTCGTTGAAGGCAGCCGCAATCAAATCTTCCAACATGTCTTTGTCATCGGCGAGCAGACTGGGGTCAATGCTGACGCGTTTGACCTGGTATTTACATGTCATCAAAATTTTGACCAAGCCCGAGCCGGATTCACCCGTGACTTCAACGAAAGCCAATTCGTCTTGGGCTTTTTTCAAGTTATCTTGCATGGCCTGAGCTTGTTTCATCAGACCGGCGAGTTGACCTTTGTTAAACATAATCTTCTTTCATTGAATACGGGGTTTGAGGGAGCCGGGAACTATTTTCGCGTCAAATTCGGTGATCAATTGCTGCACCACCGGATCGCTCAGTATGTCCTGCTCGAACTGAGCCAGCACCTGCTTTTGGTGCCTGGCCAAGCGTATCGATGGCGTGTCAGTGGCTGAACCGATTTTGCATTTCAAAATCACTTCATGACCGGCGGCTTGCAAGGCTGTCTCTAAACGCTCGATATTAGATGCAGACAACAAAGTTTCTCTCTCGACTTGCAATTCCCATTGACCTTCTTGGCGATCGGTCAACTGCGCTTGCATGGCGAGTTCACGCGTCATGGCTTGGATTTTTTGTGAGGCAGCCAATTGCTGCACCAACTCGAACCATTCTTTTCCCAAAGTGGTTTCGCTAAAGTCAGCGGCATCATGTGTTGAAGATTGTGTCGCTGCATCGGCTAAGACTGTGGGTTGTTCTGCTGGTTGGGGTTGTACGACAGGCAAGATCTGCTCAGTCGGTGCGGGCTTTGTCACCGCAGGTTGCGCTACCTGTAGCGGAGGTGCCGCATCCAATTGCGCCCGAGGCCTGGGTGGTGCTGCAGCAACTACGCCATCAGCTGATTTCAGAGTTTTTTTTTCCGGCGGCGTGGTCGGTTTGAATGCAAACAAACGCAACAGCACCATAGACAGGGCTGCGTATTCATCGGTGGCAAGCCCCAACTCGGCTCTGCCGTTCAGACACATACTGTAGAGCAACTGGGTTTCATCGGCTGGCATCAAATCAGCAAGCTCAGCGATGCGAACAGCATCAGGGTCTGGGTCAGCCGAGAGTTCAAGTCCGGTGGTCACCGTTTGATTGACCGCCATGCGCTGCAAAACCATGCACATCTCTTCTAGCAATGAACTGGCCGACAAACCCAACTGACGCAGAGTGTCGCAAGTGTTGACCACCGTCAAACCGTCTGCTTGCGCCAGTGCCTGCACCAGCGTGAAGGCGTGGCTTCGGTCAACCGTGCCCAACATGTCACGCACTGAGGGTTCGAGTAATTCACCGTTACCAAAAGCAATGGCTTGATCCGTTAGCGATAAGGCGTCACGCATAGACCCGCGAGCTGCGCGCGCGATCAACCTTAGCGCCTGGATATCAGCTTGTATGTTTTCAGCAGGCAACACCAGTTGCAAATGCTCGACGATGGTTTGTGCAGCCATCGGACGCAAATTGAATTGCAAACAACGCGACAACACAGTGACCGGCACCTTTTGCGGATCGGTAGTCGCAAGCACAAATTTCAAATACTCAGGCGGCTCTTCCAAGGTTTTCAACATCGCGTTGAAAGCATGACCGGTGAGCATATGCACCTCATCGATCATGAACACCTTGAATCGGCCTTGCACCGGCTTGTACACAGCTTGCTCCAGCAATTGCTGGATTTCATCCACGCCGCGGTTGGACGCGGCATCCAACTCGGTGTAATCCACGAAATGTCCAGCATCGATATCAGTACAAGTAGCACAAACGCCGCAAGGCTTATCGGTGATGCCAATTTCGCAATTCAGCGATTTGGCCAATATGCGAGACACCGTGGTCTTGCCCACGCCGCGAGTACCGGTGAATAAATAAGCATGGTGCAGCCGTTGCGAGCGCAAAGCATTGGATAAAGCTTGAACCACATGCGATTGACCCACCAATTGTTCAAAGGTTTTAGGGCGGTATTTACGGGCGAGCACCAAATAAGACATGGACATTATTCTACGGGGCGTACAATTTCACTTGACGGGCCTTCCCGCATGGTGAAGCGGCCAACCGGGTCAGGTGGGGAACCAAGCAGCCCTAACTGTGGAGCCAGTGCCGGGGTCAAGGCTCGTCAACTTTAATTTGCTGTCCTTTTTAAATCTAGCACTTACGTTGCTTTGAAGTCTTGGCGGTCACTTTTGTATCACCCGAAGGCGGGGCTACCGTTGAGCCTTCAAGATAAATCGAAGGTAGGCGGCATGCCCGGCAAGAGAATCACGGACCACCAAGTGCACAAGTACAAGCAACATAGCAACCAACATAGTCAAGAAGCCGCTGCTGCCAAAGCTTGCATCAGTGAGCGCATCGCAAGGCGCATATAGCAGGTCAACGCCCGACACGAAACTGGCCTACCCGGGAAGACCCGCTGAGCTCGGTCTCTTGGTATCAAGTTTGTTTCCTGATTGAAGTTGAGTCACTTTAGCAATTAAAAAAATTATTTGCAGATTTTGTTCGATTATTTTTTCTAACAGTATAAATTCCCACAGCACCATTTATCAGAGGTTTAATTTCAAGTGGAAATCTTCGGTAGAAAATCTTATACAAGAAACCACTAACCCAAGCAGGAAGTTTCCGTGATTTTGTGCGAATGTCAATTATTTCCAATCCATTTACACGAAATGACCACTCTAGGAATGAAAAATATATTGGATGAATATGACCAGATCCTCTGAAAATGTCTGGCCGATTAGGAATAAGATCAAAATATTGGTAATACCCTCTGGAAAATGCTTTCCACCTTGAAGATAGACTATCTGGATTAGGCGTAGTGATAATAGCAATGCCATTGGGTTTTAGCATTTTGCTAATCTTAGTAACCCAAGCATGAGGGTTGTGTAAATGTTCAATTCCTTCAACACTGATAATCAAGTCGTAATTATTATTGATAGCTTCTAAAATCTCTAAATCTTTTTTTATATATTTAACTCCATTATCTGTGCTACTGGGTGGCTCTAAATCAAATCCGGTAACTTTAGCACCTTTGGATGCCAATAATTCAGATATTGGGCCATTACCACAAGGCGCATCCAGTATTTCAAAATTACTTATATCATTGCAATTTATCCAAATAGAACTTAACACAGCTTCATGCACGCCATTTGCAGCCATTACTTGCCTAAGATTTAAATTATTCATAATTTTAATTTATCACAAATCACCTCAAAGTTATCAAAGTAAATTGCTATACGTGTTAATAAAAGGAGTGTCGCCTACTTGAACATTATTCGCATTCTGAGCTTTGTCGGTTTAGCCAACTCCTTCAGCGACCGCTGACAGTTTTTCACTTAATTCTGTCCAGATCCTACACTAGGAATAGTGCTTTTAAATCACAAGGTATAGCGATGCTCTCCATTAACCCTGCATTAGGAAACTGTTTATTGTCTTAGTAAATTAGAGCATCAATGATGGGGATGGAACAAATATGCAAATCAGGGGGTTCAGGGTATGGAGGGGGTCAGACTGGCAGGAAATTGATGGGGGTATGGGGGGTGCCTGAACATGCTTGACTCACGCAGAAAAAACTACATTCAGCAAATTTGCAATAGTTTTGTTGTGTCACTTTGGTGTGTCACCTAAGCGCAGAACTGACGGGCCTTCCCGCATGGTGAAGCGGCCAACCGGGTCAGGTGGGGAACCAAGCAGCCCTAACTGTGGAGCCAGTGCCGGGGTCAAGGCTCGTCAACTTATCAATTTCCGTGCTAATTCTTTGATTGACCCGCCTAATTGCCGTCATCAAACACTTTCAATACATCTGAATGGAACTCACGGTTGTACAAAATAGCCACGATCAAAACCGTGGTGACCGTGAAAAAAAGCGGTGAGAAAAACCACCCCATGGCGGCAAAAGAAAAATAGTAAGCGCGCAGGCCGTCGTTAAAGGTTTCAGCCGCCAACCCGGTCATCGCAGCCACACGCTGTGCATAGTCATCCTGCTTGTGCGGGTTATCAAGAAAATACTGCGGTTGCGGTAAGGCACCAATCATGAGTGCGACAAACGTGTATTGCCGCATGGACCATGAAAAACGAAAAAACGCATACACAAAGATGGCTATCAGTACGAGTATTTTGAATTCAAACACCAGCATGGGCGTGGCTTGTGAGAATGGAATTTCGCGTACCAATTCGGCGGCTTTGTCTGTTGTACCTAACAAGGCCAACAAACCACCCATGATGATGATGGTGGTGGAGGAAAAAAACGAAGGCGGATGCGACAGCGTTTGCGTGATGATGCCGTCAAGCACTCGCGGGTCCCGCGTGAGAGACACCTTGATCCATCGCAATCTGTAGAGATTACTGGCGGCCAATATGGAATGTTTGTGTACTGCCAGCCTGCGAGCAAACCAGGCATAGCCGACCCAGATGGCCAGAAAAAAAGACAAAACCAGCCAATCCAGCCAAGGCAATAAGCTCACAATTTTCATGGCTTCATGCTAACCGATGAAAAAGACTGCGACCCCTGTTGGCCGAATGAAGTCTTCGGCGTTGCACCGACGTCTTCATTCAAGCCTGACGGTTTGGCGACAAAGCTCAAGCGTGCAATTTGGCGGCGATCTGAGCCACACGTTGGCCGTAAATTTTGGCTGTGTCCAAGTCGCCTTGGGGAATGTCAGTGGCGGGGCTGGTGGGGCCGACCTGAGCCATCACACCAGAGGATGAACCCAGACGATTGACCGACCCATTGTTTGGCTCTGCCTGACCCACCCAGACCATGCCCAATTGCATAGAAAGGGTCATGAAATATTGGATGGTGGACAACTTATCACCACTCAGGTTGGAGGAAATGGTAAAGCCGCCCGCGACTTTGTCTTTCCATGCCCCGCTCATCCATTGCTTGGAAGTGGCGTCTGCAAATTTCTTGAATTGCCATGACACGACACCCATGTAGGTGGGTGAACCAAAAATGATCGCGTCGGCGGCATTCAGAATATCCCAGTCGGCAGCGCTGATGTTGCCATCGGCATCGATCGTGATCAGATCTGCTGCCGCCCCCTCGGCCACGGTTTGTGCAACACGCTGGGTATGGCCGTAGCCCGAATGGTAAACAACTGCAGTTTTCAAGTTTTCTCTCCTGTTAAAAAAATCATGCGCTCAGGTCAAAGACCAGAACCTCGGCATCCTGCCCTTGGGCAAAATGCAATTGTGTTTCGCCAGACACCATCAAGGCATCTCCAGCGCTCAAAGACTGTTGGTTCACTAGCAATGACCCGCGAACCAAAAACACATAGGCTTTGCGATCAGAGTCAAGTGCCAAACGCGCTTCTTCTGCACCGTCAAACAGTCCAGCGTACATGTGTGCATCGGCATGCAACGCCACCGCTTGCGGTGCAGGCTGCGGGCTGGCCACCAGCACCAACGCGCCTCGCTTGGACGCAGGTGAAATGGTTTTTTGTTCATAGCCCGGCGCAATTCCACGCTGGTTGGGCAATATCCAAATTTGTAAAAAATGTGTCTCTTGGTCAGGCGCATGGTTGAACTCGCTGTGCCGTACGCCCGTGCCCGCACTCATGCGCTGTACATCTCCGGGAGGTATGCCCTTGACGTTGCCCATGCTGTCTTTGTGCGCGAGTTCGCCACTCAGCACATAGCTGATGATTTCCATGTCCTGGTGACCGTGCGTGCCAAAGCCGGTGCCGGGCTCGATACGGTCTTCGTTGATGACCCGCAAATTGCCCCAAGCCATGTGCGCGGGGTCGTGGTAGTTGGCAAAAGAAAAACTGTGAAAAGACTTCAACCAGCCATGGTCTGCATAACCTCTGTCATTCGATTTGCGCAATATCAGCATGTCCACACCTCCCCATTACAAGAACCCAACTTTAAAAGATCGGATGCCAGAGCAAGAGCGCCATAATTGACGGCATCATTCAAATAATTTGAACAAAAAGCGCTCTTATGAATTTTGCCCGCGATGTTTTGACCCCGGAAAGCCTCACTATGCTGCAAACGATTGCCCAATTGGGCAGTTTTGCCGCTGCTGCGCGTGACATGGGTTTGGTGCCCAGTGCGCTGAGTTACAGAGTGCGCCAAATGGAAGAAAGCCTGGACGTGCTGCTGTTTGACCGGTCTTCGCGGCAAGCCAGACTGACTGCCGCTGGTCAGGAGCTGTTGAGCGAAGGTTTGCGTTTGCTCAAAGACATGGACAGCATTGCCCACCGCATCAAACGCGTGGCCACCGGCTGGGAGAGTCAATTCACCATTGTGGTGGACACCGTGATTAACCATCGGGTGGTGATGGATTTGTGCCAACGTTTTTACGAAAGCAACCCGCCTACCCGCTTGCGTTTGCGAGAAGAAACGCTCAGCGGAACCTTGTTTGCATTGACATCGGGACAGGCAGACTTAGCCATCGGTGTGGTCCTCCAAGAGGACCTTCCCTCTGGCTTGCGGTTTGAGGAAATCGGACCGGTGATGCAATTTGTGTTCGCTGTTGCACCAGGGCATGCGCTCGCCAGAGCCAGCCAGCCTTTGAGCGATGACGCCATCCGCGCTCACAGAGCCGTGGCCGTTGCAGACACCATCCCACAAGGCAGCGGCATCACCATCGGGCTGCTGGCCGGTCAGGATGTGTTCACCGTTCCCAGCATGTCCGTAAAACTTGATGCGCAATTGCGCGGCATGGGTGCGGGCTTTCTGCCACTGCCCATTGCACAGCCGTACCTCAACAGCGGCCAATTGGTGGCATGCGAGGTCTTGCGCCCCCAACGCAGCGGACGCATGGCCTACGCTTGGCGAGACAACCAAAGCAACGCGCAAGGGCCTGTCGGCGACAAGGCGCTGCAATGGTGGTTGTCGCAACTGAGCCACCCTCACACCCGCCAGGCCTTATTAGGAGAAGCCATGGGTTCCGAGGCCATCACAAAGGTGTAGAGTCGGACTATGAAAACAATTGCTGTCATCGGCGCCGGCATGGCTGGCATCACTGCCGCCCGCACTCTGGTGCAGGCTGGTTTCAAGGTCAGCGTGTTTGAGAAAAGCCACGGCCCGGGCGGGCGCATGGCTACGCGCTCCACACCCTATGGAAGTTTTGACCACGGTGTGCAGTACTTCACCGTTCGTGACCCACAGTTCATGAAAGCCATCACTGAGGTGCCGGGCACCCAAGCCATTTGTCGCGCATGGAGTGCCAATGCGGTCAGGGTGTTGGATCCTCTAGGACGTGTGATTGAAGCCCCGCTGCCCTTGCGCGAGCCGCATTTTGTGGCTGCCCCTGGCATGAATGCCTTGCTCAAACATTGGGCCCAGCCCTTGTTGGATAGGGGCTGTCTGCAGTTGCAAACCCAAGTGCAGTTTTTGCTGCAGTCAGGCAAAAAACAATGGAAATTGGTTTGCAGTGATGGCTCTGAGCATGGAGCTTTCGACGGCTTGGTTTTGGCTATCCCACATGTGCAGGCGGATTATTTATTGCGACAGTCGGGTTCGCCTGCAACTGGCTTTAGCGGCTTGGATCAGATGTCACATGCAGAGGTTGCGCCCTGCTGGACTTTGATGCTGGCCTACCCATTGGCAAATCAACCCGGCTTGAGCCATTTGGGACCGCAATGGAATGCGGCTCGCAGCACCCATCACCGGATTGCTTGGATCTGCAGAGAATCATCTAAACCGGGGCGTTCTTCCGTGGAACGATGGACGGTTCAGGCCAGCGCTGAATGGTCGCAACATCATTTAGAAGATGATGCAGAACGGGTGCAAGCCAAGTTGATAAAGGCGTTTTCTGAATTGACCGGCATACGTGCTGAACCGGGTTTCGCCCAAACGCATTTGTGGCGATATGCCAAAACTCTTCAGCCCTTGGGTAAAAAACACCTGTGGGACCCAAAGTTAAAACTTGGAATATGCGGTGACTGGCTGCTGGGCCACCGCGTCGAAGACGCTTTTGTCAGCGGTCTCAGCTTGGCGCTGAGCCTGGCTGACAAAAAATAATCAGAAATCAATCACGAATGGTTTTCTTCGGTTTGATTAACCAGTTCGCTAATACAAACACCATGATCACGATCCAAAAAATGAGTAAGACTGTCTGAATTTTCATGATGATTTCTCCAAGTGAGTGTGTTAAACGGAATTTTTGATTTGCAGGCTCTCAAGACTTGGCTTTCACCAAAGGATTCATGATGATCACGGTCATCACCAGCAGAACAACTTCCAGACTATACACAATGGAATAAGCTGTTGCTGAATCTGTGAATTGTGCTGACAGGTCTCGCAAAATGCCGCCAAGCGCCATGGCGGCACCCGCAGTAGATGCTTGCACCGCGCCCCACGCGCCCAAGGCCAGTCCGGCTTGTCCGGGCGGCGCACTGTTCATGGTGGCGGTCAAGGTGCCATGACCAAACAAGCCCGCCCCAAAACCAATGAAAAGCACGCCTGTGGCAAACAGCAAAGCGGAAGCTTGCGGGGCGGAAACAATCACTGCGATAAAAGCCGGTATACCCACCATAGCGCCAAGGCTTGCCATTTTGAAGGGGTCTGCACCTTGGCTCAAAACTCTTGAAGCCCAGCCAAATCCAATCAGCCCGCCCATCGCCAGCACAGCCGTCAGGTAGGTGGTTTGGGCCACAGTGAGTCCTAAAATTTCACCGCCAAAGGGTTCCAACAAAATATCTTCCATGGTGAAAGCCATGGTGCCCAGACCGATGGCAATCAACCTGCGTTTGGCATGGTTGCCATTGCAAAACAGCTTGAAAGATTCCATGAAATCCGGGTCTTCTTCATAGACACCGGGTTGTCGGTCACGCGAGCGACCTTCTTGTTTCCACAAGGCAATGACGTTCAAACAAAGGGTGAGGACGGCCGCGCCTTGCACAGTGCGGATCAAGGTGCCGGGCGTGAAGTCTTCCAGCACATAACCAAACACCACGGAACTCATCATGATGCCGACCAACAGCATGACATACATCAGACCCACCACCTTGGGTCGGTCCTCAACTGGCGCCAGATCGGTTGCCAGCGCAAGACCTACAGTTTGGGTGGTGTGCAGACCTGCACCGACCAACAAAAAGGCCAACCCCGCGCCGACATGCGCCACCCAGGCTGGAGCGTTGGAAGATTGCCCCATGCCGCCCAGCACAAGCAAAGCAAAAGGCATGATGGCAAAGCCACCAAACTGCAAGAGTGTGCCCATCCAAATATAGGGAACTCGGCGCCAGCCTAAATGTGACCGGTGGTGGTCAGAGCGAAATCCGATCAACGCGCGAAACGGGGCGAACAGCAAGGGCAGTGAAACCATGACCGCGACCAAGGCGGCTGGGACATGAAGTTCAACAATCATGACCCGGTTCAGGGTGCCTATCAGCAAGGCCAAGGCCATGCCTACAGAAATTTGAAACAACGACAGGCGAAGCAGCCGGCTTAAAGGTAATTCATCAGAGGCGGCATCTGCAAATGGCAGAAATTTCGCTCCAATTTTGATCCAGTTTTTAGAAGTTTTGGCGACTGAAGTATTCATTTGAAAAATGGACCGGAATTTGGAAACTCCGGCCCATCACACAAAGAAATTTTTTGTGTCAGGCAGTAGGCGTTTTGACAGTCTGAACGACTGCTGCGCTTGCTGCACTTCCATTCAAAAACTTCTTGACCCATGTGGTGTTCAGGGTCAGTGCCAGGTGCACCGAAAAGGATCCGATTGCAACTGCGGCGAGAAAGATAGGAATGCCGACAGAAGGTTTGACCACTGTCCAGATTTTTCCGTAGATCATGTGGTGCTCCTTTTATTTCAGCCAAGGGGAATAAATGTACGCCAGCAGGTGCGCTAACGCTGCAATCATTCCAAAGATTTGAGTCCCTTGGATGAGGTGCCGATGAATTTCTTCTGATTCGGCTTCTGACAGGCCGCTTGGGCCTACTTTGTCTGACATGGTGTTATCTCCTTGAAAGATTTTCACGTCCGTGCAAAACCCGCACGAGGGTTATTTATGGCCCCCATGGCCACAAATCCTTTAAATCCCTATAGATTGAAAGTTATTTTAGATTGACACATCAATCTGTCAACATATATTTACACCTAGATTTTTTTAAATCTCAGTTACAGTCGAGTCCATTGCAACCCATTGAATTCATTGACTTTTTATTTTGAAATCAGCTGATCAAACCTACCGAGGCCGTTTTGCGCCATCTCCTACCGGCCCTTTACATGCAGGTTCTTTGGTCGCTGCCCTGGCCAGTTGGCTGGATGCGCGAGCCCACGCAGGCACTTGGTTGGTGCGGATGGAAGACGTGGATGCGCCGCGCTGCTCTGCGGCGGCTGCGCAAACCATACTGTCGCAATTGACATCCTGCGGCATGGTCAGTGATGAGCCAGTGGCATGGCAATCACAACGTCATGCCAGTTATGAAACTGCTTTGCACAAGCTGATACACATGCACGCTGCTTATGCCTGCCGTTGCTCGCGCACCGACATCGCCAAAGCTCTGGCGGCCGACGGCATAGCCTTGGAGCGTCACCGCGACATGCCCTATCCCGGCACTTGCAGGTTCTTGAAACTCTCACTGCAACCCGGTATGTCAGTGCGTTTTTGCGTGCCGGATACTGCACTGGCTTGGCAGGACCGCTTGCTGGGCGGGCAATTCCAACATGTCGCTAACGCGGTAGGTGACTTTGTACTCAAGCGCAGCGATGGTTTATGGGCCTACCAATTGGCGGTGGTGGTTGACGATGCTGACCAAGGCATCACACATATCGTGCGAGGTGAGGACTTGGCAGACAACACGCCCAGACAACTATTGTTGCAAAAAGCCCTCGGCCTGCCCCAGCCTGAATATATGCACACGCCGCTGGTGATGGCGGCGGACGGCCAGAAACTCTCCAAACAAAACGGTGCCCTGAGTCTGGACTTGGACACGCCTGCCAAAGTGATGCAGGCTTTGAATGCAGCCGCGAAGGTGCTGGGTTTGCATGAACAGCAAGCAGTCAATACAGGCTTGGCCATGGCAGCCTGGGTGAATGAATGGCGTGAACGATGTCATGCAAAATCGACCCGCCCTGCACAGATGACAACCAAACCTTCGGTCTTGAATGATTCACCCCTTTGAGTAAGCGAGCAAGCTGACAACGTGTCTGCTTTGAGGCCACGGGCACAATCGCTACATCTTTCAGTCATCAAGCCATGAACAACCAAGCCCCCGCGCACATCGCCCACCCTAAAACCATCAAAAGTTTTGTCACCCGCGCCGGTCGCACCACCAGCGGTCAGGCCAAAGCCTTGGCGGAGTTGGGCCCGCGTTTTGTGCTGCCGTTTGATCGCCATGCTTTCAATGCCCAAGCCGCTTTCGGCCGCGTCGCTCCTTTGATTTTGGAAATCGGTTTCGGCATGGGTGATGCAACCGCGCAAATCGCCAAAGTCAGGCCGCAAGACAATTTCCTGTGTTGCGAAGTGCACGAACCCGGCGTCGGCGCATTGCTCAAGCACATGGGTGAACACGGCATAGACAACATACGCATACTGCAACATGATGCCGTGGAAGTGCTTGAACACATGCTGCCCACAGACAGCTTGGACGGCGTGCATATTTTTTTTCCAGACCCTTGGCACAAATTGCGGCACAACAAACGCCGTTTGATACAAATGCCTTTTGTAAATGAACTGGTCAAGCGGGTCAAACCCGGCGGCTACATCCATTGCGCGACCGACTGGCAACCGTATGCAGAACACATACTTCATGTGTTGCAAACCGAACCAGCTTTGGTCAACGCCAGCCAACGCGCAGACGGCTACAGCGAACAACCGGTCTACCGTCCCTTGACCAAGTTTGAGAACCGGGGCTTGAAGCTTGGGCACGGGGTTTGGGATTTGGTTTTTACAAAAGCTTGATAGTCTTCGCAAAAGCCGTTCACCCATAACCGCGTTTGATTGAACATGGCATCGCCCAAACTTTTACCCATGCACTTGGGCGTCAGTGCGTCGCGCGTACGCTTGCCGGCCGACAACTGGGCCACTTTGCTGGATTTTTTGTGCCATCGTTTTCCGGCTATTGGCCGTGAGGAATGGGTAGCGCGCATCCACAAAGGCCATGTGCTGCACGAGGACGGCAGCGCGGTCGAACCGGATGAACCCTATACAGCGCACCAATTCATTTTTTATTACCGCGACGTGCCGCAAGAAGCAACCCTGCCGGAAGAAGCACAAGTGCTGTTTGAAGACGAGCATGTGCTGGTGGCCGATAAACCGCATTTCATGCCGGTCACACCGGGCGGGCGCTATTTACAAAGCTGTTTGCTGGTGCAACTCAAGCGCTTGACCGCGTGTGAATCGCTGACGCCGATTCACCGTATAGACCGTGAGACTGCAGGTCTAGTGGTGTTCTGCAAACGCGCGCAAGACCGGGACGCTTACCACGCCTTGTTTCGCCATCACCAGGTACACAAGTGGTATCTAGCGGTGGCGGCTTTCAAACCGGAACTGAATTTGCCGCTGGTGCATCGCAGCCGGTTGGTTGAAGGCAATCAGTTTTTTTTGTCGCAAGAAGTAGCGGGCGAGCCCAATAGTGAAACGCGCGTTTCTATGTTGAAACGCATTGGCGATGAAGCTTTGTACGAGTTGCAACCGCTGACTGGTCACCGCCATCAATTGCGTATACACATGATGAATTTGGGCGTGCCGATTGCAGGCGATCAGTTGTACCCGCAGGTGTTGCGCGGTCCGCATGAAGCAGATGATTTCAGCAACCCCATGCAACTGCTGGCGCAGCGCATCGCATTCACAGACCCGGTTACAGGGCAGGATCGCGACTGGCAGAGTCGGCGTTCATTGAAAATCACCCATACTGATTGACCAAGGTCCGCACAAGGGCAAACCTTTGCGGTTCATGGCTGTTTACAAACGCTGATAGCCCAAGGTCCGCACAAGGGCAAACCTTTGCGGTTCATGGCTGTTTACAAACGCTCAACGACCCAAGCTTGCACGCTGGCCAAGGCCTTTTCCAAACCAGCGGGTTGGGTGCCACCGGCCATGGCCATGTCGGGCTTGCCGCCGCCCTTGCCGCCGACTTGCTGGGCAACAAAATTCACCAACTCACCGGCCTTGACTTTGTTCAACGTGTCGGCAGTCACACCGGCGGCGAGTTGCACCTTGTCACCGTCCACGCTGGCCAGTACCACCACTGCGGTTTTGAGTTTGTTTTTCAATTGATCCAAGGTGTCGCGCAAGGCTTTGGCATCTGCGCCGGGCAGCAGCGCTGCCAGCAGTTTCACGCCTTTGACATCGATGGCTTGGGCCAGCAAATCGTCGCCTTGGGATGAAGCCAATTTGCCTTTCAACGCGCCCATGTCTTTTTCCAGGCCGCGCATTTGCTCCAGCAACTGAGCCAGCCGTTGATTGAGTTCGGCGGGCGTGGCTTTGAGCGCCGCACAGGCTTGGTTGACTGTGTCTTCCAGCGTTTGCACATAGGACAGCGCGTGTTCGCCGGTCACGGCTTCAATGCGTCGCACGCCTGCGGCCACACCGCTTTGCGCCACCACTTTGAATAAACCAATATCGCCGGTGCTGTGCACATGCGTGCCACCGCACAACTCGCGGCTGCTGCCGATGTCGAGCACGCGCACCGTGTCGCCGTATTTCTCGCCGAACAACATCATGGCGCCGGTTTTTTGCGCAGCTTCAATCTCCATGACACGCGCTTGCGTATCGGCGTTAGCCAAAATTTCGGCGTTCACTTTGTATTCAATCTCACGGATCTGCTCGTCGCTGATCGGGCCGGTGTGGGCGAAGTCGAAGCGGGTGCGCTCGTCATTCACCAGACTGCCTTTTTGCTGTACGTGCGAGCCCAGCACTTCGCGCAAAGCTTTGTGCATCAAATGCGTGGCCGAGTGATTGCGCACCGTGGCAGCGCGCAGCGCGGTGTCCACCCGCGCTTCGACGCTGTCGCCAACTTTTAAACTGCCCTTGGCTAATTGGCCGTGGTGACCGAATACATCGGCTTTGATTTTGAGCGTGTCTTCCACTTCGAACAACGCAGTGCCGCCGCTGATGCTGCCCTGGTCGCCGACCTGGCCGCCGCTCTCGGCGTAAAACGGCGTGTGGTCCAGCACCACCACACCTGTTTGACCGGCTTGCATTTGCTGTACGGCCACGCCGTCCACATACAAAGCCGTGACCTTGGCTTCGGCGCTTAAGTGTTCATATCCGACAAATTCATTGCCGACACCGCTGTATTCCAACGCCCTGTCCATTTTGAATTTACCGGCGGCGCGGGCTTGGGATTTTTGTTTTTCCATGGCGGTGTGGAAACCGTCCATGTCAACCCTAACGCCACGTTCACGGCATACATCACAAGTCAAATCTAGAGGAAACCCATATGTATCGTGCAAGGAAAAAGCTACGCCTCCATCAAGCGCCCGCACAGACTCTATTCGCGCTGAATCAAAAAATGCAATCTCAGTTTGAGATGCTAAATCGCCTAAACCGGCAACTATCGCTTCACGCCGGTTAGTAGATTCATATCCAAAAAAAACGAATAATGCTTTATCGCTCTGAGAACGACGAATGTTTTCCGCGAAACGTGATGCCTTATCTGCAAGAAATGCATCCCCCAGTTCCAATTTGGGTCTCATAAACTCAACGACAACTTCTGACCACTCACTCAACTCTATAACTGCATCAAAACGGTATGACTTATCTTGGCCAAGAACAGAACCGCGTCGTTCCGTAGCTATTCGTTGAGCATTCAGCTTATCTTTATAGTAGGACAAGACCACTCCCTCATCAGTCAGGCTACGTTCCAAGATCTGCATTCCCGTTTCCAGCGTCTCATAAAACCGCTCTTCCTCGGTCTTCAACACCGCAGTAATGCGTTCAGCCTGCGCCGCCAAATTTGGATACGCCTCGCCCATGAGAGCCACCAAGTCGGCAACCAGTTTGTGGAAAAAAGGTTTCTTCTGCCCCAGCTTGTACCCATGACGAATAGCGCGGCGGATGATGCGCCGCTGCACATAACCGCGTCCTTCGCTGCCGGGAATCACGCCGTCGCTGACCAAAAACGCGGTTGCCCGAATGTGGTCGGCGATGACGCGCAGCGAGTTGTTGTGCAAATCAGCGCAACCGGTTTCACGCGCAGCGGCTTTGATCAGCGCGTCAAAAATATCGATTTCGTAATTGCTGTGCACGTGTTGCAAGATGGCGGCCAAACGCTCCAAGCCCATGCCGGTGTCTACGCAAGGCGCGGGCAGATTGTTCAAACTGCCGTCAGGCTGCATATCGAACTGCATGAACACATGGTTCCAGATTTCAATGAACCGGTCGCCGTCTTCGTCCGGGCTGCCGGGCGGGCCGCCGGGAATGTGCGCACCGTGGTCGTAAAAAATCTCGGAGCAAGGACCGCAAGGGCCGGTGTCGGCCATCATCCAAAAATTATCTGAGGCGTATTTTTTGCCCTTGTTGTCGCCAATGCGCACGATGCGGTCGGCAGGCAGGCCGATTTCTTTGTTCCAAATGTCGTAAGCCTCGTCGTCATCGATATACACAGTCACCAGCAGGCGCTCGGGCGGCAACTTGTACACCTGCGTCAACAATTCCCAGCCCCATTTCAAACTGTCGCGTTTGAAGTAATCGCCAAAACTCCAGTTGCCCAGCATCTCGAAAAATGTGTGATGCCGCGCGGTATAGCCCACGTTTTCCAAGTCATTGTGTTTGCCGCCAGCGCGCAAACAGGCTTGTACCGAGGCTGCGCGCACATAGGGGCGCTTATCCTCGCCCAAAAACACGTCTTTGAACTGCACCATGCCCGAGTTGGTGAACATCAGCGTCGGGTCGTTGCCCGGCACCAGCGGACTGGAGGCCACCACGGTATGCCCTTTGGCGGCGAAAAAATCCAAAAAGGTTTTGCGTATGTCGGCCACCGACAGTTTGGGCAGTGAGGAAGCGCTTGCGTTCATGGTGATGGGGTCTTGGATTAAGCGGTAATTCAGGGCGATCAGCGAGTTGCTGACCGCAGGCGCCATAGCTTCGGCGAAGAAGCTCGAATTATAGGTTTTCACCTTCGCTCAAAAGACGTGGACGTCGAGCTCGCCATGCAAGGTGTTGTGAATGGCTGCGCTGAATAAAACAACAGGCACTGGGCAGCAAGTCAGAGTTTGCGTACGTCTCAGTGGTAATACCCAAGACAGGCAATGACAACCAACTCGTCATCGTCGGCGGTATAAACCAGTCGATGAACGTCATCTATACGCCTTGACCAGCAACCGGACAAATTACCCACCAGCGGTTCGGGCTTGCCAATACCGTTAAAGGGGTCACGGCGGGCTGACTCGATCAGGACATTGATTCGGCGCAGCGTTTTTTTATCTTGCCCTTGCCAGTAGGTGTAATCGTCCCAGGCTGCAGCCGTGAACAACACGGCCCGGCTCATGCGTCAAGCAGCTGACGACGTTTGGCTTTGCCAGCCTTGTGTTGTGCAATAGAAGTGGCCAAGTGCGCCGCATTGGCGGGATGGGACAACAGGTAAAGCGTCTCGGCCATGCTTTCATATTGGGCCTGAGACATGACCACTGCGTTACCGCCCTCCCGGCGCGTGATCACCGCGATGTCTGCGTCATTGACCACGCCATCAATCACCGCCTTCAAGCCGTTGCGGGCATCGGTGTAGGAAATGATTTTCATGGTCAACCTGTGCAGGATATTGGACAGGTCATTCTATCCCACAGCCATCTAAGGTGAATGTGATTTGTGCACAACCCGACAATGCTTCCTTTGCCCAAAGTACAAATGTCCTCCTCATGCTCAAACTGACTTTCAGACGCAGCAACGTAAAGGGCATAATTTCCGATTGCTAAATGTCAGCTCCGAACCCCCGAAAGTACCCCATGGACATGAAAACTTCCCCGCTGGCCTTGCTCAAAGACCCGACACTGCTGAAAACCGATGCGCTGATCAACGGTGAATGGGTCAAAGGCGACAGCCGTTTTGATGTGCATGACCCCAGCACCGGTTTGAAACTGGCGGATGTGGCCAACCTCGGTCCTGCTGACGCAGAAAAAGCCATCGCCGCCGCCGACGCTGCTTGGCTTGCCTGGCGCACCAAAACCGCCAAGGAACGCAGCCAGATATTACGCAAATGGTTTGATTTGCTCATTGCCAACGCCGACGACCTCGCCCGCATACTCACGGCCGAACAAGGCAAACCCTACCCCGAAGCCAAAGGCGAAATTGCTTACGGCGCTAGTTTTGTTGAGTGGTACGCCGAAGAAGCCAAACGCGTCAATGGCGAAACCCTGCCGCAGTTTGACAACAACCGCCGCTTGCTGGTGCTGAATCAACCCATCGGTGTGTGCGCCGCTATCACGCCTTGGAATTTCCCGCTGGCCATGATCACGCGCAAAGTCGCGCCTGCATTGGCCGCCGGTTGCCCGGTGGTTATCAAGCCTGCTGAACTCACGCCACTGACCGCGCTGGCTGCGGCTGAACTGGCGTTACGCGCAGGCATTCCAGCGGGTGTGTTGAACATGCTGAGCGCCGACAGTGACCACAGCATCGCCATCGGCAAAGTGTTTTGCGCCAGCGACACGGTGCGCCACATCAGCTTCACCGGGTCCACCGAAGTCGGCCGCATACTGATGGCGCAGTCCGCGCCCAGCATCAAAAAACTGGCACTCGAACTCGGCGGTAACGCGCCCTTCATCGTGTTCAACGACGCCGACATCGACTCTGCCGTTGAAGGCGCCATGCTCAGCAAATACCGCAACGCCGGCCAGACCTGTGTG
>CAMDJS010000018.1 GCA_945900685.1 Bordetella parapertussis | reverse complement strand
TCAAAACCATAAAGCGCCTTGATTTCGGCAATACGCTCGGCATCCACGCCTTGTCTGCCACGGTAACCGGCGCCACTGACCGCAGCGCCCTCGCCGCCCGAGTCACGGCCTTGTAATTGCGCCACCATTTGCTCGACCGGGCCGCCGGGCACAAACTGAATCACCACAAAGGTCAGCAACAAAATACCAAACAGCGTGGGAATCATCAGCAGCAAGCGTTTGAGTATGTAGCTCAACATGTCATTTTTCTCCCACCAGGTTGGCTGTGCTGCCCCACCAGGTTGATGTGACCCAGAATTCAGGCTGGTAATAACGCGGCGTGAGGTCTGGTTGCTCGAAGCGACCGGCGCGCCAAGCCACCCTGTGCACACTGCCATACCAATGCGGTACTGCGTAATGACCGTGGCGCAACACCCGGTCTAGCGCCTTCAAAGCAGCCACCAATTGCGGGCGTGTTTGAGCGGCAACCACTTTGTCCAACAAGGCGTCAATGGCCGGATCTTTCACGCCGATGACGTTGCTCGATCCTTCGGTGTCAGCGGCTTTGGAGCCAAAACGCTCGAGCAAATCGGTGCCCGGGGCTTCGCTGCCGCCAATGCGGTTGCTGATGATCTCAAAATCAAACACATCCAAGCGCTTTTGCAGCACCGCAAAGTCAATCACTTTGTAGTTCACTTTGAAGCCCAGTTTTTCCAAGTTCTTTGCGAAAGGGGTGACCACCCGCCCCATGGATCCGGAGTTATCCAAAAACTCCAAGGTGAAAGCCTCGCCTTGGGCATTGCGCAAAGCGCCGTCCTTGTATGTCCAACCCGCTTGCGCCAGCAGGTCACGCGCCAAACGCAAATGGTCGCGCAAGGTTTGACCGGAGGCCGGGTCCAAGTTGGTTTGTGGCGGCAACGGTGCGGCTTGGGTAAAAACTTCTGGTGCAAGCTTTCCACGCAAGGGTTCGAGCAAAGCCAGTTCATCTGCTTCGGGCAGCGGTTTAGCTTCAAAGTCGCTGCCCACAAAATACCCTCGCACCCGTGTGTAAGCCATGTAGAACAACTGACGGTTCATCCACTCGTAGTCCATGGCCAAGGTAATCGCTTGACGCACCCGCTTGTCTTGAAATTTGGGCAAACGCGTATTGAACATGAAGCCTTGAAAGTCCCCGGCGTTACCGTGCTTGAGTTCTTTTTTAATCAGCGTGCCGTTGTCAAACAACTTGCCCTTGTAGCCCCGCGCCCATTCGCGCGCCACAAAGGCTTGTATGTAATCGAACTCGCCCGCCTTAAAGCCTTCAAATTGCGCGGTCGTGTCCTTGTACATCTTGTAAGTGATGCGATCGAAATTGAACATACCTTTGCGCACACCCAAGTCTCGCGCCCAGTAGTTGGGGTCACGCACGTATTCAATGTCTTTGCCGAAATCGACTTTGCCGATTTTGTAAGGGCCGCTGCCGATGGGAATGTCGGTGACCACCTGGTCCAAAAGTTTTTCTGCGCCCCATTTTTGGCTGAATACCGGCATGCCTCCAACGATAAGCGGCAATTCCGCATTGGCGCGTTTGAAATCAAACCTGACCTCGCGTTCACCGATGACGTTCAAGGCCTTGACTTCGCTGAAATAAGTGCGGAACTGCGGCGCGGCCTGTTTGCTGGTGAGTCGCTCAAAAGAAAACTTCACGTCAGAAGCCAGCACCGGGTCGCCATTGTGAAAACGCGCCAACGGGTTGAGCTTGAAGGTGACCGAGAGTTTGTCTGCGGCCACGGTCACGTCCTCGGCCAGCAAACCGTAAGCGGTAGTCGGTTCGTCAAAGTTGCCGACCAGCAATGTCTCCAGCATCAAACTGTTGATCGCCGGGGGTGCCGTGCCTTTGAGCGTGAACGGGTTGTATTTGTCAAAACTGGAGGCGCGAGATGGCGACACCATGGCGATGCTGCCGCCCTTGGGCGCGACCGGGTTGACATAAGAGAAATGCTTGAAGCCGGGCGGGTATTGGATGTCGCCAAATTGGGCGTAGGCGTGGCCTGCCCGGGCCGGGGAGATCAGCAAGCAAAGAACAAAAGTCAAAATTATTCGCATGCGACAATTCTGCAAGATTTTTCAGGAGCTTCCACGTGCAATCAAAATCAGGGTTTTTAGCGGGTAAAAGATTATTGATCACCGGCGTTTTGTCCAACCGCTCTATTGCTTACGGCATTGCCCGTGCTTGCCATGCACAAGGCGCAGAGCTGGCATTCAGCTACCAAGGCGAGCGCTTCAAAGAGCGCATCACCGAATTCGCCGCTGATTTCGGATCGAGTTTGGTGTTTGACTGCGATGTCTCCAGCGACGAACAAATCGCCGCGCTGGTGGCTGGTTTGACCGCCGTCTGGCCGAAGTTTGACGGCTTTGTGCACGCCATCGGTTTTGCACCGAGAGGAGCGATTGCCGGTGATTTTTTGGACGGCCTAAGCCGCGAAGCCTTTGCCATCGCCCACGACATCAGCGCCTACAGTTTCCCCGGCATGGCCAAAGCGTTTTTGCCGTATTTGAATGACAATGCGGCGCTGTTGACGCTTACCTATTTGGGCGCCTTGCGCAACGTGCCCAACTACAACACCATGGGCTTGGCTAAAGCGTCGCTCGAAGCCTCGGTGCGATATTTGGCCGAATCGCTTGGCAGCCACAAACGCGGCATGCGGGTCAATGGCATCAGCGCCGGGCCGATCAAAACATTGGCGGCCTCAGGCATCAAAGGCTTTGGCAAGATTTTGGATGTCGTGGCTTCTCAGTCGCCCATCCGGCGCAACGTCACCATCGAAGATGTGGGCAACGTGGCGGCGTTTTTGCTGTCAGATTTGGCAGCCGGTGTGTCTGCTGAAATCACTTATGTGGACGGCGGTTTCAGCCAAGTGGTGCCGGGCATAGCGGAATAAACGGCATAAGCACCAGTTACCCATCCGCTGAGTTTTGACGATTCAGCGATGGTTTCTTTGTGCGAGTGCCACCCCGGGCAAGATGAGCAAAGCACCCATCAAATGGTGCCAACCTAAAGGCTCGTTCAAAATACCCCAAGACACCAGAGCGCCCCATAAGGGACTCAAATACAAAGCCAAACCTACCTTGCTCGCGCCCAAATGGCGCTGTGCCCAAGCGTAAATTGCATACGCACCAATGCCTGGAAAAACACCGGCTGCAAGCACCAAACCTGTTGCCTGCCAATGCCATACGGGGCGGCTCGCATCGCTCCACTCCCACATGACAAACGGACTCAACACCACACAGCCCGCCAAAGAAATCACGGCCAATCGTGCGAATGCGCTCAATGGCGTGGGCCAGTGTTTTTGCAACAAAGCAAAAAATGCCCAACTGACGGCGGCCAGCAAAACCAGCATGTCCCCAATCACCCATTGGACGCTAGACACAGAGAGCCACTGACCTTTGAGCACCACATGTAAGACGCCAGTGATTGCCAGCATAAAGCCGATCAACTGAGGTGCTCGCAATCGTTCACGCAACCACAAAGCCGCACCCAAGGTGATCATGACCGGTGAGGATGTGTAGATCAAAGCAATATTCATCGCTGGTGAGGTCAAGGCGGCTACATACACCCAGGCGCCGCAAAACAACATGCCCATGACACCCAGCGCAAGGTATTGGCGCCATTGGCCAAAGATGTGATCGCGGTGCTGCCAGAGTTCTTGTCGGCAGACCCAGCCCAGCACCAAACCGACAATGAAAAATCGTCCCATGGCCAAGGTGTGCGGCTGCACAATCCCTGGTGCGACACGGGCAATCAAATAGTTAATCGCCCAAAAGGCGGGAATCACCCAAATGCCCAACAATGCCCAACGCTGAACCGAGGACTCCTGCACGCTTCAGACTACCTTTTCTTCAAACCCGGCGCTTGAATGGCTGGCGATTTTCAAAGAATCCATGGCCAATTTGGCCACCTCGGCAACGGGCAAGTGCTTGAGTTTGTGGTCGCTCCAAATTTGACGCCATCTGCGTGCACCCGCCTGCGCATGCCGCAAACCCAGCATGTGGCGGGACACCGCAAACCATGGAATGCCTTTTTCGGCTTGCAACTGCATGTACACCACCATTTGCGCCTCAACATCATCGCGGCTCAAGCTCATCTGTTCAAACCCCATGAGCGCATCCCAATCGCTGAGTGACCAAGGGTTGTGGTAGGCCTCCCGTCCGACCATCACGCCATCGAGTTGCTGCAAGTGGGTTTGAATTTGTTCCCTGCTTGTGATGCCGCCGTTGATCACAAAAGCCAGCGCCGGAAAATCCTGTTTCAAGCGCACAACCCAGTCAGGCTTGAGAGGCGGCAAATCGCGGTTCTCTTTGGGCGATATGCCTTGCAACCAAGCATTGCGCGCATGCACGATGAATGTGGAGCATCCGGCGTCAGCGACCGTACCGACAAAATCGCGGACAAATTCATAACTTTCAATCCTGTCAATGCCAATGCGGTGCTTAACAGTGACCGGCACGGACACCACGTCCACCATGGCCTTGACACCGTCTGCCACCAACTGCGGTTCCGCCATCAAGCAGGCGCCGAACGCACCGCGCTGTACCCGCTCGGACGGGCAACCGCAGTTCAGGTTGATTTCGTCATAACCCCATTGCTCGCCCAATTTCGCCGCTTGCGCCAAATCGGCGGGTTCGCTGCCGCCGAGTTGCAAGGCAATCGGGTGTTCTTCCACATTGAAATCAAGGTGGCGCGGTTGGTCCCCGTGAATGAGTGCACCGGTGGTGACCATTTCCGTATAAAGCAAGGCGTGACGGGAAAGCAAGCGATGAAAGTAACGACAGTGTCTGTCGGTCCAGTCCATCATGGGGGCTACGCTCAATCGCCTGTTTAGCTGCGGTATTTGGGATTGTGTTTTCAAGGTTTGGGGTGATGCAAAAAAGCGGCAATGGTCTTATCCATGACAAAAAATACGTCGTCTGATGAAACCCGGCGCCTCGCAGTGTGTGCGAAGCGCCTGCCTGTGCTTAATGTGTGGTGTTGATCACCACATTGCCAATGAGTTTGCCTGACTCGACGGCTTCGTGGGCTTGAACCACCTGCGCCAAGCCGTATTCCGCAGCGATGGTGTGGGTCAGTTGCTTGTGCTTCAACATCTGGGTCAACCCGTCAAGGCATGCCGTGCGATCTTCAGGTGTCAACTCATACACCAGAAAAAAACTGAGCGTGAATGAATTGAACAACATGGGGCGAAAGCTGACAGAAATATCTGCTGGCGGGTTCGAGCCGTAACACACCAAGTGACCGTGCGGGCGCATCACGCCTTGCGCCATCCATTGAATGGTGGTGGAGAAGTCCATGTCGATGATGGCATCCACACCTTTGCCGCCAGTCAATGCCTTGACGCGGGCGACCACATCTTCGGTTTTGTAAAACAAGCAATGATCGGCACCAGCAGCTTTGGCGTGCGCTGCCTTGGCCTCAGAACCTACCGTGCCAATGACGGTTGCGCCGAGTCGCTTGAGCATTTGCGTCACGTAATGACCTACCGCCGAAGATGCGCCGGTGACCAACACCGTTCGGTGGCTGACATCGCCTGCGATACGAACCGCTTGCAAGGCCGTCAAACCGGGAATGCCCATGCAAGCACCGGCTTGAAACGACACGTCATTTGGCAACTCGACGGCTTGAGCGCCGGGCAAGCACACATACTCGGCAGCTGTCCCGCAAGGCCTTTGCCACTGCGCGTTCCAAGTCCATACGCGCTGCCCGATGCGCGAAGCATCGACGCCCGCGCCGACTGCATCAATCACACCGGCGCCATCGCTGTGCGGAATGATGAACGGCCCACCCAGCGGGCGCGCCGAGCGTGATTTCACATCGGAGGGATTGACCCCGCTGACGTGCAATTTCACCCTGACCTCACCCGCAGCGGGCTGCGGCGTGGGTTGTTCGCCGACGATCATCACATCGCGAGCCGTGCCGTTTTTTTCGTACCAAGCTGCTTTCATTCAAATCATCCCATGTGAAGTCCACCGTTGCAGGAGAAATCTGCACCGGTTGTAAAACCTGATTCGTCACCTGCCAACCAACCGACGATAGAGCCGATTTCATCTGGTGTGCCCAAGCGCTTGACCGGAATAGTCGCCACAATTTTTTCCAAAATTTCAGGCTTGATAGCTTTGACCATGTCGGTGCCGATGTAGCCTGGGCTGACCGTGTTGACCGTCACACCTTTGCTGGCCATTTCTTGTGCCAATGCCATGGTGAATCCGTGCATACCGGCTTTGGCCGCCGAATAATTGGTTTGGCCAGATTGACCTTTTTCACCATTGACAGATGAAATTTGAATGATGCGTCCCCAGCCCTTTTCCACCATGCCCGGCACCACTTGCTTGGTCACGTTGAACATGGCGTTCAAGTTGGTGTCGATCACCGCTTTCCAGTCCTCTGGGGTCATTTTCAAGAACATGCGGTCGCGGGTGATACCGGCGTTGTTGACTAAAACGTCAATCACGCCATGCAGCTCTACCGCTTTGGTGAAAGCCACCATGGTTGACTGCCAATCGGCCACATTGCCCACCGATGCGTAAAAGGTATAGCCCATGGCTTTTTGCTCGCCCAGCCATTTGTCAAAGTCACGGCTAGGTCCGCAGCCCGCGATAACTTTGTAGCCCATTTTGTGAAGCCGATGGCAAATGGCGGTTCCGATGCCGCCCATACCGCCGGTGACGTAAGCAACTTTTTGACTCATGGTTTGTCTTTCTTTGGGTTTTTAAAAAATCTTGTTCAAGCAGCCTTGACTTTCACATACCGGCCAGGTGCGGGTTCTATGGCCTTGTGTTTTCCTCGGCCATGGTTTTTAGGGGCTGCAACTTGCTGCCCCGCGTGTTTTTTCAGCCAGGCATACCAATCCGGCCACCAGCTGCCCGTTTTTTCCGTGGCAGTGTCAACCCATTCATTCAGGCTTGCGGGATATTCTGAATTTTTGCTGACCCAGTGGCTGCGCTTGCCCGAGGCCGGTGGATTGATCACGCCTGCAATGTGGCCCGAAGCGCCCATGACAAAACGTTTGGGTCCGGGAAACACACGGGTTGACGCATAGGCGGCGGTGATGGGAACAATGTGGTCTTCACGCGATCCGTAGATATAGATGGGTAAATCGACTTTGCGCAAATCCACTTTCTCGCCGCAAATGACCGCTTGGTTCGGCTTGACCAGTTTGTTTTCCAAATAGGTGTTTCGCAAATACCAGGCATACAAGGGGCCGGGCAAATTGGTGGCGTCGCTGTTCCAGTAAAGCAAGTCAAAAGGTGGCGGTGTCTCGCCCTTGAGGTAGTTGCCCACCACATAGTTCCAGACCAAATCGTTCGGACGTAAAAAGCTGAAGGTCGAAGCCATGTCGCGCCCCGCCATCAAACCGCCATTGGAGAATTGCGCTTCGCGGTACTGCACAAAGGCTTCGTCAATGAACACATCAAGGACGCCTACATCTGTGAAATCGACCAAGGTGGTTAACAAAGTGGCACTGGCGACTGGGTCTTCACCACGCGCGGCCAGCACAGCCAATGCACTGGTTAGCAAAGTGCCGCCAACACAAAAACCCAAGGCGTTGATTTGCGGCATGTTGCCGATGTCTTGCGCGACTTTGATGGCCTGTATCACGCCTCTTTCCACATAGTCATCCCAGGTGGCTTGACCCATGCTCGCGTCTGGATTGCGCCAACTGACCACAAAGGTGCGGTGCCCCTGCTCCACCACATGGCGGATAAAAGAATTGGCCGGTTGCAAATCGAGGATGTAAAACTTGTTGATACTGGGCGGCACGAGCAAAAAGGGCCGTTGGTAAACCTTGGCGGTCAAAGGTTTGTATTCAATGAGTTGGAAAATATCGTTTTCGAAGACGACGGCACCCTCAGTGGTGGCCACGTTTTTTCCCACCTCAAATTTGCTTTCATCCGTCATCGACACATGGCCTTGCTGCATGTCATGCAACATATTTTGCAAGCCTTGGACAATGCTTTCACCTTTGCTGTCTATGGCTTTTTGCTGGGCTTCTGCGTTGAAAGCCAAAAAATTACTGGGGGAAGAAGCAGCCACCCATTGCTCGATGGAAAAACGAATGCGGGCGCGGGTTTTATCGTCGGTGTCGACCATGTCGCTCATGGCCATGAGGGTGCGGGCATTCAATAAATAGATGGCGGCGTTGAATGCAGCCACCGGGTTGTGTTGCCAAGCTTCGGCCGCAAAACGCCTGTCTTTGAGTACCGGGTTGGTTTGCAAACCTTGCTGCCAAAGTTGCTTTAATTCCTCTGCGTAATCGGACTGAAGCTTTGCCAATTGGTCTGGAGGGAAACTCAAGATGGGAAGAGACTTCATATTCGTAGAGGTGGGGCTGATTAAGATTCATCTTAAGCGATGAACCCCAACCCTTTGGTGACTAATTTCAAACCAAAGCGATGGCTGCGGCAAACCTGCCGCTGACCCCATCCCGGCGGTGAGAAAAATAGGTTTGCTTTTGCGTGAAAGTGCACCAATTTGAGGAACTGTCATTGCCCTGAATGTCAACCACGCCGTGTTCAAGCAGCCGGTATCTGGCCAAGCAAGCAAGGTCTGCTAAGTACTTACCCGGTTTCTCTAAAGACTTGAATGCCTTCTCGCAGCGGACATCCGCTGAACAAAAAACGCTTTTGACATCCTCGCCCACTTCGAAGGCGGTGGGCCCAATACACGGCCCTAACCAGACTTTGACACCGGCCAATGTCTCTGAGCCCGCCAGTGTGTCCAAGGTGTTTTCCAGAACGCCAGCCGCTAAACCGCGCCATCCGGCGTGGGCGGCCGCCACTTTGCGTGCGGATGGCAGGTAAAAAAGCACGGGCAAACAATCAGCCACCATGATGGTGCATGTTTGACCTGCTTCAGCGCTCCAACAAGCGTCTGCCTGAGGAACTTCACTTGCGGCTAAGCTGTCTATGCAAACCAGTTCTGTGCCGTGAACTTGGCGCATGAACACCGGCGTTACGCCCCAAAGATCTGCCAATAAACGCCGGTTTTCAGCCACGCTCAGCGGGTTATCCCCCACATGGTTACCCAAATTCAGGCTGTCAAAAGGTGCGACTGAAACACCGCCATGTCGCGTGCTGCAAAACAGGCTTGCGCCTGGCCAAAAGGGAAGTTCAGGCTTCAAAATCCGGGCAAGCGCTGGGCTGGGCTTGCTGAAATGCGGGTAAGGCCATGCAGGCATTGAAAACGGCCATGGTTTTGTCCAAACCGCTGAAGTCCACTTTGAACCGCTGACCGTTGAATATCTGAGGCACCAGCGCGCAATCAGCCATGCCGGGTGTGTCGCCATGGCAAAAATCGCCACTCGGCGAGTGAGTCAGTTGTTTTTCAAACGCCAGCAAACCTAAGCGCACCCAATGTCTGTACCAGGTGTTTTTGGTGTCCTCATCAAGTTTCAAAGTCTGGCTCAAATATTTCAATACCCGCAAGTTGTTCAAGGGATGTATTTCACTGGCGATGGACTGCGCCAAGGCACGCACCCGCGCGCGCCCAGCAGCGTCAGCAGGCAACAAAGCCGGTGTGGGACGGGTTTCCTCCAAATACTCAATGATGGCCAAGGATTGGGTCAGTCGCAAACCATCAATCTCAAGAAGAGGTACCAAACCATCGCTGTTGATCGCCGTGAAACTGTCTTGCAATTGCTCGCCTTTGGCCAAATGCACAGACAAGTATTCATAGGGCAAGCCTTTGAGTGCCAAAGCAATCCTGACCCGGAATGAGGCGGAAGATCGAAAGTAATTGTGTAATTTCATCCCTTTAGGATAACCTCAGTCCATGGCTTTCACATCCGCCCTCTGACTCACCTAAACTTCAAGCTTCGCAGCTATCTGCCGCCTCTACCTAGACACCCTGTCATGCCCCACGCCGTTCCTTCCTCCATCAAACACTGCAAAAACTGTGGCACAGCCGTGGTTCAGCGCTTGCCGGATGACGGTGATACACGCCTACGCGCGGTCTGTCCAGCATGTCACACCGTGCATTACGACAACCCGTTGAACGTGGTGGGTACGGTTCCTGTGTGGGAAGACAAGGTATTGCTGTGCAAACGCAATATTGAGCCGCGCAAAGGTTTTTGGACTTTGCCCGCAGGCTTCATGGAACTGCGCGAAACATTGGCCGAAGGCGCGGCGCGCGAAACCGATGAAGAAGCCGGGGCGCAAATTGAAATGCAAAACCTATTCACTATCGTTGATGTACCGCGCGTCGGCCAGGTGCATTTCTTTTTTCTAGCGGCCCTGCAAAGCCCGGTGTTCAACCCCGGCCACGAAACTCAAGAGGCGCGCTTGTTCAGTGAGGCTGAAATCCCGTGGGACGACTTGGCTTTTCGCACCGTCAAAGAAACTTTGCGCTGCTATTTCGCTGATCGCGCCAAGGGGGACTTTGAATTGCACACCTTGAACATCAGCTGACAGCAACGGTTATTTCATACCCAGACCCATGCTGCGGGTAATCACTTCTTTCATGATTTCATTGGTGCCGCCGTAGATGCGTTGCACACGCGCATCCGCATAAGCGCGCGTGATCGGGTATTCCCACATATAGCCGCTGCCGCCGTGCAATTGCACACACTCGTCCATGACTTTGCACTGTAAATCGGTGGTCCAGTATTTCGCCATGCTGGCCGTGGCTGTATCGAGTTTGTCTTGCAGCAACAACTCTGTGCATTTATCGACAAAGACGCGGGCAACCTGCACTTCGGTTTGCATTTCAGCCAGCTTGAAACGGGTGTTTTGAAACGCCGCCACCGGTTGGCCAAACACCTGACGTTGTTTCACAAAATCCAAGGTCCAGCCAATAGCTGCTTGGGAAGCCGCCACCGCGCCGATGGCAATTTGCAAACGCTCCCAGGGTAATTGCTCCATCAAGCCAATGAAACCTTTGTTCAAAAAATCAGGGCCGCCGAGCAAACTGTCGGCGGGCAATCGCACATTGTCAAAAAACAACTCGCATGTGTCTTGCGCTTTCAAACCGAGTTTGTGCAAAGGCTTGCCTTTGGTGAAACCTGCTGTTCCCGCTTCGAGCAGAAACAGACTGGTGCCTTTAGCGCCTGCCGCCGGGTTGGTTTTGGCCACCACAATCACCAAATCCGAATGCCAACCGTTGGTGATGTAGGTTTTGCTGCCATTAAGCACATAACTGCCGTCGGCCTGCAAACTGGCCGTCGTTTTGATGCCCTGTAAATCACTGCCCGCTGAAGGCTCTGTCATGGCGATAGCGCCAACCATCTCACCGCTTGACAAACGCGGCAGGTAGTTATTCTTTTGCGCTTCTGTTCCGTAGTGCAAAAGATAAGGCGACACAATTTCCGAATGCAAACCAAAACCTATGCCGCTGAAACCGGCTGCGCTGAGTTCTTCAATTTGAATCACTGAAAATAATTTGTCCGCCTCAGAGCCGCCATAAGCAGAAGGCATGCTCATATTGAGAAAACCGAGTTCGCCTGCTTTGCGCCAGACCTGTTTGTCTACAAAACCTTGCTGCTCCCATTCCGCATGAAACGGTGCGATTTCAAGGTCCATGAAACGGCGAAAACTGTCACGAAAAGATTCGTGCTCAGGGCTGAAAAGTGTGCGTTCAATCATTTGTCTCTCATTTCATTGGCCATGGGAAAACCCTGTGGTTGATATTCTTATAATTTTATTTTTTAAGTCTTGGAGTTTGCAATGACCTGGCAACAAATATACGACCCCATGGGCAACATGGTTTTTTCAACTTTTTTGGCAGCCATTCCTGTGGTGGTCATGTTGGCAGGGTTGGGCTTCTTTCATTTGAAAGCCCATATCGCTGCAGGTGCAGGCTTGGTCGCGGCATTGGCCATTGCGATCGTGGTTTACGGAATGCCAAGCGAAATGGCTGCCAATGCAGCCCTGTACGGCGGGCTAACCGGCTTATTGCCCATTGGCTGGATTGTGCTCAACATCATTTTCCTGCACCAATTGACAGAGCAAAACGGCAGCTTCAAGGTACTACAAGATTCCATTGCTGGCATCACGGAAGATCGGCGCTTGCAATTGCTGCTGATTGCCTTTGCGTTTGGCGCGTTCTTTGAAGGTGCAGCAGGTTTTGGTACCCCTGTGGCGGTGACCGCGGCCATTCTGATTGGCCTGGGCTTCTCGCCCTTGGCAGCATCTGGTTTGTCCTTGATTGCCAACACCGCGCCAGTGGCGTTCGGGGCTTTGGGTACCCCCATCATCACCTTGGCCAAAGTGCATGGCTATGACGCCATGGAAGTTTCCATGATGGTCGGTCGCCAGTTGCCCTTCTTTTCCTTACTGGTGCCCTTTTGGTTGATTTGGGCTTTCGCTGGTCGCCGTGCCATGTGGGAAATTTGGCCAGCCATTTTGGTAACCGGTTTGAGTTTTGCCATCATGCAATTTTTGGTATCTAACTACATCGGTCCCGAGTTGGTGGACATCATTGCCGCCGTGGTCAGCATGGCCTGTTTGGTTAGCTTCTTGCGTTATTGGCAACCCAAAACCATCTGGACTTCTGTGTCTTTGAAAGGCCACGAGGCCAGTGGCGGTCAAGCGCAAGCACCACGCGCCGTTACCGTGCATTCACGCGACGACATCATTCGTGCTTGGACTCCTTGGGCCATCCTCACCGTGTTCATCTTCATCTGGGGTTTGCCATCTGTGAAGGCCTATTTGAATGGCATCTTTGCTCCGCAATTTCCCATGGAAGGTTTGCACAACCTGATTGAGAAAATGCCACCGGTTGTGCCTATCCCCAAAACCGAAAGTGCCATCTACACGCTGAATTTGTTGTCCTCCACCGGCACCGGCATTTTGTTGTCTGCCATCGTTGGCGGTTTGGTGATGAAGTACAACCCGCTTCACATGATCCGCATTTTCTTTTCGACGATTTGGCTGGTTCGCTATTCACTGATCACCATCGTTTTGATGCTGGCCTTGGGTTACTTGACACGCTACTCTGGCACTGACACCACCCTGGGTTTGGCGTTTGCCAACACCGGCGTCTTCTATCCCTTCTTTGGTACCTTGATGGGTTGGTTGGGTGTGGCGCTCACAGGCTCAGATACGGCATCGAATGTGTTGTTTGGCGGTATGCAAAAAGTAGCGGCCGAGCAACTGGGGCTGTCGCCCAACCTGATGGGTGCAGCCAACAGTTCAGGCGGCGTCATGGGCAAGATGATTGATGCCCAGTCTATTGTGGTGGCGTCCACCGCCACACGCTGGTTCAACCATGAAGGCGATATTTTGCGCTACGTCTTCTTCCACTCCATTGCTTTGGCCTGCCTGGTGGGGATACTTGTGAGCTTGCAAGCCTACGTTTATCCATTTACTTTGATGGTGGTTCACTGAGCAAATAAGCTGTCGCAGCCGTCCTAACGACGGTTGCGATCGCTCAAGTTTTCATTGGCTGTGTCGACCATCAAGAGTGGCAATTTGTCATTCATTTCATCAAGGTCGTCCATGAAGATCTCAACAATTTCAACCCTGCTGCTACTGCCGCTGATGCTGTTGCTCGGCTGCGTCAATCCGCGCCAGGCTAGCCTTGAAGCAGTGCCCTACCAGGTGGTCATGGGATCAAACAGTTACGGCTATCCGCAGTCTCAAATGAAGTTGGTCAGCTCTGTCTATGGCGAGCGCTTTGAGGCCAGACACAGCCGTCTGAATTACCCCGAATGCATGTCTGGCTCATTGGATATTGTGGAGTTTTCCGGCTACCTCGACAGCAGTGCCCTGACCGGTTTGGGCAGCTTGCTGCAAAATTTGAAACCCTGTATTCGCAAAAACGGCATTCGCTTGGTCACTCCGGTCTATGTGAATTCCGCCCAGGGTGAATTGATGCTTGGTATGCAACTCGGGCAGTGGTTCAAGTCACAAGCCCTTGAGTTGATAGTGACTGAAGGTCAACAATGTGAATCCGCTTGTGCTGTGGCCTTTTTAGGCGCATCTTACAAACGTGTGCAAGCCAACGGACGGGTTGTGCTGCATTTCAACGGCGAACTGGGACGCGGTTTTGACTGCGCGCGATCAACGGATATGATGCCACTGAAAAACTACCTTTTGTTTGTCAAAGGTAGCCCGTCAGGTCAGGCTTTGTATAACCAAGCACTGACTTATTGCAGAAATGGAAAAGGTTGGGATCTGTCTTGATATGCCGGTTGTAGTGATAGCCAACCCCAAAGGGGGTTCAGGAAAGTCCACTCTGTCCACTAACGTGGCGGGGTATTTTGCTTCGCGTGGACATTCTGTGATGCTGGGGGACGCCGATGTACAGCAATCATCCAGGCTTTGGCTTGATTTGCGCCCTGCTGAAACCAACCGTATATCCACCTGGGAATTGCAAGCCGATTTGGTATTGACGGCCAAACCGCCCAGAGGCACCACACATGTGGTGATTGACACACCCGGTGGCTTGGGTGGCTGGCGTTTCAAAGAAGTCGTCACCCGCGCAGAAAAATTGCTCATTCCCATCATGCCCAGCATTTTTGACATGTACGCGTCTCAGGCGTTCATTTCCCAAGTGCGGGAAATCACCAAAGCCAGCAAAACCAAATTAGGCATCATCGGCATGCGAGTCGATGAAAGAACCATCGCCGCAAATAAATTACGTGAATTCATGGCCGGACTTGATGTGCCTATCGTTGGCTATTTACGCGATACCCAGTACTACTTGCACCTGGCAGCCCACGGCCTGAGTTTGTTCGACATCACGCCCAGCAAAGTGGAAAAAGATCTTCAGCAATGGAAGGTCATTTGCGACTGGCTCGAGAGCTGATCACTTGATAAAAGTCAGGATTGCTTGAGCCACTTTCTCGGGTGCTTCGCGCTGAGGAAAATGGCCTACACCTGCAAGCAACTGTCTTTCATACCGGCCTTTGAAACACTGCTCTTTTTTCGCGGATGTGGCTGGCAAACTCACGCCGTCTTGCTCTCCGTGCAACATCAATGTCGGCACATCCAACACTGGCGCAGGAATCAATTTTTGTTCATCCGTATCGTAATAAGGATCGGACGGCGCATGCCCCCAACGATTTTGGTAAGAATGCAGTGTCACCTCCGCCCAATCTGAAGTGTTGAACGCCATGGCAGTTTGCTCAAATTCATCCGGCAAGTACCAACCACTTGGCGCCCAGGTGTCCCACATACGCTGCGCAAACGCCTTGCCGTGTTCTCTGACGGTACGCTTTCCGCGCTCAGTCGCCATGAACCAGTGGTACCAGTAGAGTTGGGTTTGTTCCATGCTCAAAGCCTGAGACGGGTCGTTGGTGCCGTAACCGACGGAGATCATCACCATGTGACTGGCGATGCCCGGTTGTAATCCACAGGCATTGGCGACTGCACGCGCACCCCAGTCATGCCCAACTAAAACGGGCTTATTCAACTTCAATGCATGGACAAAGTCGACCATGTCTCGGCCCAGTGCGGTCAATTGACCGGTTCTTGGCGTGGACTCGGACAAAAAAGTAGTGGGCAAAAAACCCCGAAGCGCAGGCGCTATCACTCTGCAACCGGCCTGCACTAAATGCGGCACAACATGATGCCAACAGCGAATGCTGTCTGGCCAACCGTGGGTCAACACAACACAACGCGGAGCATCCGGATTCCATTCGCAATAACCGATCCGCAACAAATCAGTTTCGACAAAGTTCATTTGCATTTGTTGTTTACCTCAGCAAGGGGCCGCGCAGGCAGGCAATGAGTTGTATGTTTTTCAAAACCGTTCCATACTTTGTTTTGTCCCAAAGTGACGGCTTAGTCATGTTGATGAGTTTGGCGCCGGTTTGCATTTGTCCTTCGTAACCATAGACTGCCAGATACCTGTAGCGGTCACGATCACAATCAAACTCAATCCATTTAGCCACGGACAACACATCTTGTGCCGTGGGGTTGCCAAAATTGGTCAACATCCAAATGGTTGAATTCCGGTTTTTATTTTGCACCAGCGTTGACCGATCCAGCAGAACGGTATCCCCGTCACCACCAGACAAATAAGACCATTCGGCGTTGGCCAGAACCGGCAGGCAAAGCCCTGCAAGCAACACAACATGAGACAAGAAACGCATCTGAGTAAGTCGACAGATGAAACTGCTGCTTGAGATCAATGTGGGGCTACAGGCAAACGCGGCGCTTTGGCAAAGTCTGCTGGAATGTCTCCGGTCAAAGACTCCAAGAAACTGACCATCTGCATCACGTCTTCATCTGACAATTGCTTGCCTAATTGCAGCTGCGCCATCACACGCACAGCTTGCGGCAAATTCTCCACTGATCCGTCATGAAAAAAAGGCGGGGTCACAGCTACATTGCGCAACTGAGGTACTTTGAACATGAAAGCATCAGCCTCATTTTTGGTGTCATGGAAACGCCCTTTGTCGTAGCCGCCGAAAGCATCTTTGGGTGTGCTGCCAGTGACCTTCCAGTAATCTTGTGTGATACCAAATTTCTGGTAAGACTGGCCACCTACCGTCACACCGTTATGGCAACCGGCACAACCTGTGTTGATGAATTTCTCCAAACCCAATTTGGCATTTTTGGACAAGGCCTGCGCATCGCCTTTCAAGAATTTGTCGAAGGGTGAAGGCGTGAGCAATGTGCGCTCAAAAGCACCTATGGCCTTGCTCCAATTTTCTACGCTCACAGGCTTTTCATCCGCTGGATACGCCGCCTTAAACAAAGGCAAATAACCGAGTTTGGTCAGCTTGGTTTCAACTTGCTCGTTGGATGTGTTGCCGTAGGCCAAGGGGCTGAGCAATGACTTGAATGCCTGCTCTTCCACCGTGGCACGGTTGCCACCGTAGTGTTGCGCCATCAACAATGAAGTGTTGAAAACCGTGTGTGCATTTCTGGGCAGCACTTTGCCATGGATGCCTACAGATAGAGCAAGTGAATCGGCACCGTAAAAAGCAGGGTTGTGACATGTTGCGCAACCGAGTCTGCCATCTGAGGACACACGGGTTTCAAAAAACAAAGCTTTGCCGAGTGCAACTCGGTTTGGCGTGAGGTCGGTGTTTTCAAGCGCGGAACTTGCAGGCAAGGGTTTGAACAAGGTATTGGCTTTGTCGATCAAGGCCTTGTCATTGTTATCAGACAACGCGGTCAGCGGCACAGACCAAGCCAACAAGGTGGCCAGAGACACCGCAGACACACCAGCCAGCCAAAGTTTCAAATTTTTCATGAATACACCTTAAAACAAACCCACAATATTCCCATCTGCATCTATGTCAATGGCATGCGCTGACGGGATTTTGGGAAGCCCGGGCATGGTCATGACATCGCCGCAAACCAGCACCACAAATTCGGCCCCTGCAGCAAGCCTGGCCTCGCGGATATGCAAAGTGTGACCCGTTGGCGCGCCAAGCGCCTTGGCATCCGTAGAAAAAGAATATTGGGTTTTGGCAATACACACCGGGTAATGTCCATAACCCTGCTCTTGCAATTTATCGATCAAGGTTTTGGCTTTGGCATCTGCAGAAATACCTTGCGCCCCATAAACCTTGCGGGCAATGCTCTCAGCTTTCTCCCACAAGCTTTGCTTTTCGTCGTAGACAAACTGAAATTTGTTTGGCTGCTCACACAATGCAACGACTGCGTGGGCTAAATCAACGGCACCTGCACCGCCTTGTGCCCAATGCTTGGCCACAACCACTTCTGCGTCATAGGCAGCGCAGGCTTTTTCAAGCATGGCAATTTCAGCAGGCGTGTCTTCTGTTCTGTGGTTGATGGCGACCACACAAGGCAAGCCGTAGTGTGTGCGGATGTTGTGCAAATGCTTTTGCAGATTAACCATGCCTTTTTCAAGAGCCGCTAAATTTTCTGTGCCCAATTCCTTGACGGCTACACCGCCGTGGTATTTCAAAGCGCGTACTGTGGCAACCAATACGACCGCAGATGGCTTCAAACCAGCCTTGCGGCATTTGATGTCAATGAATTTTTCTGCGCCTAAATCAGCACCGAACCCCGCTTCAGTCACCACATAGTCTGCGAGTTTTGCGGCGGTCGTCGTAGCCACCACAGAGTTGCAACCATGCGCAATATTGGCAAAGGGACCGCCGTGAATGAAGGCCAAATTATTTTCAAGCGTCTGGGCAATATTGGGCGCAAACGCATCACGCAACAAAGCGGCCATGGCGCCGTGGGCTTTCAAATCACTGGCCAGCACAGGTTCGCCTTCAGTGTTGTAAGCCGCCACAATGCGGCCTAAACGCGTTTTGAGATCAGCCAAGCTGGTTGCCAGGCAAAAAATAGCCATGACCTCGGAAGCCACCACGATATCGAAACCATCCTCTCGCGGCACGCTGTTGGCGGTGCCACCCAAACCCACCACCATTTGACGCAATGCGCGGTCATTCATGTCCATGACACGCTTCCAGGTGATACGTCGGGTATCAATCTTCAATGTGTTGCCGTGGTGAATGTGGTTGTCCAACATGGCAGACAACAAGTTATGGGCCAAGCCAATAGCGCCAAAATCTCCGGTGAAATGGAGATTGATATCTTCCATAGGAACCACTTGCGCCATACCTCCACCGGTAGCACCTCCCTTCATACCGAAGACGGGCCCCAAAGAGGGTTCACGCAAACAGATCAAGCTTTTCTTGCCAATTTTGCAAAGCGCATCCCCCAGTCCGACGGTGGTGGTGGTTTTGCCCTCCCCCGCAGGTGTGGGTGAAATGGCTGTGACCAAAATAATTTTGCTGTCTTTTTTGGCCGGTAAATCGGCTATGTATTTCAATGACAATTTGGCTTTGTGGTGACCGTAAGCGTACAAATGGTCGTCTGATATTCCCAGCTGGCTTTGAGCCAGATCAGCAATCCGCTTTAATGTTGCGGCCTGCGCAATTTCAATGTCACTCAGCATCTTTATTCAACCATTTGAAAATTAAACACACGAATTTTACGCCAGTTGCTCCTTGTTACAAGGCCGTGTTAGCCCGTATGCCAAGGATTAAAAAAGCTTTTTTTGGATTGCTGCCGCAGCCAACGACCATAATAGGTAAATATCTGGAGTACGCCATGAAATGCTTGACCGCACTGCTCTTATTTTTCTGCTTCATTCCGGCCTGGGCGCAAAATGCGCTGAACGTGGAATTCAGATGGCTTATTTCACACCATTGCTCTAGCATTTCCCCCGTATTGAAATTGAAAAAAATCCCACCAGGGACTACCCAACTCAAGGTACAAATGATTGATCTGGACAATCACAAACATGACCATGGCGGCGGCTTACTCACCCAAGCTGAGGGCTATCCCGCAGAGTTTGTGATTGAACCCGGCGCCCTAGATAAATACAAGGGTCCATGCCCGGAAAATTTCACTACACTTGGACACGAATACCAATTCAATGTATTGGCCCTCAACCCGGAAAATAAAGTGTTGTCAAATGGGTCTGCCAAAGCCACTTTTTCCGCCAAATTCGTGATTCTCCAAGGCGTCATCGGTACCCAATAGCTTCAGACAATCATGCAAAAAAAATCAATCACTTTAGTCACAGGTGGAGCAAGCGGCATTGGTGCTGCTTGTGTCGAACATTTGATAGATATCGGCCATCACGTGGTGGTGATGGACTTGCCTGGCTCAGTCGCTGGTTTGCACCCGAAAGCCGCTGGATTCATCGCGTGTGATGTCACTGATGAAGCGGCACTCAAAGCCAGCTTGGCCGATATCGAAAAAACACACGGTGATGTTGACTGTCTGGTCAACAGCGCTGGCATATTACAAAATCGACTCCCTCCAGACCAATTAAGCATGTCGGAATGGGAACGGGTGTTGAACGTGGATTTCAGGGGCACCTATTTATGCTGTTCATTGTTTGGGCATGCCATGGTCAAACGTGGACGCGGAGCCATTGTCAATCTCGCCTCTATCGCGGGCATGCGCTCAAACCCGCTTCATGCCTATGCACCCGCCAAAGCTGCGGTGATTTCCATGACCGCAGGCATGGCAGCCGAATGGGGCCGCACAGGCGTGAGAATCAACGCAGTTTCACCCGGCTACACAAGAACTCCCGCGCTACAAGCCGCGATTGACCGAGGAGACCGTGACCCGAAGGACTTAATATCTCAAGCCGCCATGGGTCGCTTGGTAGAGCCCCATGAAGTGGCGGTGGCGGTGGCCTTTTTGTTATCCCCGCAAGCTACTGCGATCACAGGTATCAACTTACCGGTGGATGCCGGTTGGCTGGCAGGCTCCACGTGGCAAACCTACGGGGGCGTACCCGCTATCTAGTGGAAAGCGCCCTGGGTCATCCCCTGAACCAAATCTTGATACAAGTCATTAAATTCGTGAACTGACATCATCGGTTGATCAGGCAACAAAAATTCATCCCTGATCAACAATGGTTTGGTCATGGCCGGGTCAGTGATCCAATGGTGACTCAAACCAAATCGCATGCAGGTTCTGAAAGTAAGCAAACAAGCGTTTATTTTTTCTCAGTGATGCCGTTGGTCTCAAGCATGTATGTGAATTTACGCAATCTTTGCGGATTGATGTCTGTGATGGGGCAAAGTCCGAAATATGGCAATAAATGCTCGCTCAAATCAGAAATACGGCCATTTAAAATTTCAGCTGATAAGTAGTCTGATTGTGTTGAAACATAGCGCATCGCCAATTCATTGAACAACATGGGTTTTGCAGGCGTACCGTGTGAATGAGCCGTCGAAGACTTTATAGCTTGGCTAGAAATACTTTTGCTCATTGGATATCCTTTTCAGACAATGATCATTTCTCGTAGACCTTCGATTCTCTGCATGATATTTTCTACATCTTTTTTTTCTACACCTGCGCCCATCAAAATATCTTTCAACACATCGGCGACTTCATCGAAGTGAATGCCATGTATGTGGAACTTGGCGTGAGCCGTATACATATCGCGACCAGTATAAATTTCGGCCGGCTTGCCCATGACAAACGCAATGTACTTGACAGTGTGCTCTGCCAACAGCACGAGATCAACACCATCAAAATAAGCTGCTAAATGCGGCCTTGACATAACCTCTTTATGAAAAGCGCGAACCAGTTTTGCAATCACTGGAACGCCTCCGTACTTATCAAATAAAGTTACCCCTGCGGACTGCGGAAGTTGCAGTCTCATCTTTTTCCATCTCCGCAATATTTGCGACGCTGGTCTGAGTAGCGGGTTTTTTCCCAAATGCACTGGGACTTGATGCATAAAAGTCTCTACCGCCGCATTTTGCGCATCGAAGAGGCTTGGGGCTGTCATCTGACAATCCACATTTTGTACAGACCATGACTGCCATGTTTGAATCAACCTTATTTAGTAGTTATTTCGAATAGTAAAAAATTTGATAAAAAATTTTAAGGACTATTGAACTGAACTGCAAACCTTTTCTCGAATCGTCTCTTCAACACTTGCAGGTTCGATGGGTTTCCACTGACCACTGCCATGCTGCTTTGCAAGCAACTGACCTGAAGCCATAGTGCCTTTGAACGCATCAATTTGCATTACCCGGGACTGTGACTTAACACAATCATATTCTTCGATGGACCGGAATGATTTGGTGCCTTGTAAATTGGCTTGGTCAAACTCATTCAGAATCCAAATACGCTTGTAGCCACCGTCCACCACAATCAAAGTTTCCGGGTCCAGAAAAAATTGTGATTTATCTTCTGCCGTATGAAACAAAGACCATTCAGCATGGCTGGCTACACAGAAAAAAGAAACAAAGAAAATCAGTTTTTTCATGGGTGTATCGATTAAAAAAAGGGCTAGTTCCCTGAGAGAACTAACCCTTTAACTGTATGGTCGGCGTGGCGGGATTCGAACTCGCGACCCCTTGCACCCCATGCAAGTGCGCTACCAGGCTGCGCTACACGCCGAAATCAAATCACATTATAGCTTTGACATAGCGGACTTTAATCAAGAAGCCCACGAATTTCAAATAATTCCTGACGAAGAAGCTGCAATCTGTAAGCACCATTTTCTGAAAGGTTGCTAACCCAAGGATCTTCTGCTTTGGCATCCCCCATGGACAAGTTGTCCTCCAACTCATCTATGCCACTTAACATCACTTCACCTGCACGTTTTTTGTCTCTCTCGGTTTGAACAAGTTCCTGCAATTTATTTCGCGCACCACTGATGGTGAAACCTTGTTCATACAACAAGTCCCGTATACGTCGAATCATCAACACTTCGTGGTGTTGGTAATAGCGGCGATTACCGCGTCTTTTCATGGGACGAAGTTGAGTGAATTCCTGTTCCCAATAGCGCAGCACATGTGGCTTGACGCCACATAAATCGCTTACCTCACCGATCGTGAAATAGCGTTTAGCTGGAATGGACGGGAGAGAATTCTCCATGAAAACAATCAGTTAGAAAGGGTGATAGAGGTTACACGAAGACTGCAGTGCTTCAAAGTAAATCGACATGAAAATTCAAAAATTGATCAAAAAAAAATGAAATAGCTACACAGTGAAAACTCACCGCAGCCTGATCACGAGTTACTTGGGCAGTAAAAATGCCAAAAAAGTTTTCTTATTCAGCTATTTCAGCAGACATGCCCTGGATTTGCTCTTTGAGCTTTTGGCTGGCGTGAAAAGTCACAACTCTGCGCGCTTTGATGGGAATGGTTTCTCCGGTGCGCGGGTTTCGACCCGGGCGAGGTGCCTTGGTGCGGATTTGAAAATTACCAAAGCCTGAAATTTTGACGTCTTGCCCGTCGACCAATTGACTGGAAATAAGATCAAAAAATGCATCAATCATGTCTTTGGATTCACGCTTGTTCAATCCAATTTGTTGAAATAGCAATTCAGCGAGTTGCGCCTTGGTCAAAGCAGGTGTTTCAATGGTTTCGAAAGAGAGATTCATTTGAAAGTTTCCTTCAAGTACGCAGTCTTGCTGAAAGCTGGCTGCTTAATTGCCTAATGACTGACTGAAGTGCTGAATCAATTTGCGCCTCAGTTAATGTATTTTCATCTGTGCTTTGCAAAAACAAACGCACTGCCATGCTTTTTTCACCTGCGTGGACAGAAGTATCTGGCGTGAATGGTCTGTAGATATCAAACAGAACCGCATTTCGCAGTAAATTTTGAGTGGCTGAACCCATGATGCAAGATATCAATTTTTCATGTGTGACAGATTCACTCACCACGATCGCCAGATCACGTTCTACCGGGTGCAAACGGGGAATGGATCTGCTTTGAGGAACAGGATGCGAAAGAATAGCATCCATCTCAATCTCAAAAACAATGGGTGCAAAAGCGAAACTCCATTCTTGACGCCATTGCGGATGCAACTCCCCCATCCAGCCCACTGGCTTACCCTGAATATCAATGCGCGCGCTTCGACCAGGGTGTAATGCCGGGTGAGATGCCGCCACAAAGTGCAATGCGTGACCCGCCAACAAATGGCATATGTCTGCTTTAACGTCATAAAAATCAACCGCTTTGCCTTGTGGCTTCCATCCCAAAGGTTGAAGTGGGCCATATGCAAGTCCAGCCAAATGCATAGGCTGATCTATGCCCTTGACGGTTCGCAACCCATCCTCAACTTTGTCATCTCTTTTAAAAACGCGGCCAGCCTCAAAAATCTTGACACTGAAAGCTTTGCGATCAAGATTGAATTTAGCCACTTGCAACAAAGAACCGATGAGCGAGGAGCGCATCACGCTCATCTGACTGGCGATGGGGTTGAGCAACTGAATGGGATGAAGATTGCCTGCAAGCTTCTCTTCCCATGCGGCATCTACAAAACTGAAGTTGATGGTTTCTTGGTAACCCAGATCAGCCAAATGACGACGCACAGCGAAACTGTCACGACGGTTTTCAGGTCGTAACTTTGGGGTGATGGGTGCCAGTGGTGGAGACGCAGGCAAGCTTTCATACCCGACCATGCGTGCCACTTCCTCTATCAAGTCTTCTTCAATTTTTAAATCAAAGCGAAAGCTGGGCGGCGTAACCTCAATCACGCCGGGACTTTCTTTGACTTGCAAGCCAAGGCCTTGCAATGCATTCGACATGGCTTGCTGACTCAACTCGGTACCCAGCACTTTGTTGGCGCGGGCCACCCGCATTTGCACAGACTTGGTTGATGAGGCGTGTGAGACGTGATCGTCTATGGGGCAGGTGTGGGTTGAGGCTGTGCCACAAATAGACAGTATCAATGAAGTAATGTGTTCAATATGCTCAACAGTGCTTGCAGGATCAACACCTCGCTCGACCCGGTGTCCTGCATCGGTCGCAAAATGAAAGCGACGTGACCTGCCAGCAATTGCCGTGGGCCACCAGAACGCGGCTTCGACATAAATATCAGTGGTTGAGTCAGAGACTGCGGTTGCAGCACCACCCATGATGCCGGCCAGGGACTCGACCTGCTGTTCGTCGGCGATGACGCCTACCTTGTCGTCAAGCGTGACCGTTTGTCCGTTCAAAAGCTCCAAGGTTTCACCGCTTTGACCCCATCGCACAGTCAAACCGCCGTGGATTTTTTTCAAATCAAAAATATGTGTGGGTCTGCCGAACTCAAACATCACATAGTTGGAAATATCTACCAAAGGACTGACGCTGCGTTGACCGCAACGCGACAGTCGTTGCACCATCCATTCAGGTGTTTTGACCTTGGTATGCAAGCCCCGGATGATGCGACCGCTGAAACGCCCACACAAGTCTTTGGCCTGAACATCCACCTTCAACACATCTTGTGCATTAGGTGGTACAGGGGCAAAAACGGGTTGCACCAATGGACAGCCGGTCAGTGCAGAGAGCTCACGCGCCACACCGAACACACTCAGGCAATGCGCTAAATTTGGCGTGAGCTTGAGGGTAAACAGTGTGTCATCCAGTTTCAAATGATCGCGAATGTTGACACCTGCAACTGCGTCATTTGTCAACTCCAACAAGCCTTGGCTGTCTTCAGAAATTTTCAACTCGCGCGCAGAACACAACATACCTTGGCTTTCAACACCGCGCAATTTACCGAGCTTGATGTGAAAAGCTTTGCCATCTTCCCCGAGCGGCAACTCCGCGCCGACAAGGGCGCAGGGAACTTTGATGCCGACACGCGCATTAGGAGCACCGCAAACAATCGACAACGGTTGATCCTTACCCACATTGACTTTACAAATTCGCAAACGGTCTGCATCTGGATGCTGTTCAACCGACACAATTTCACCGACGACTACATGGGTGAAAAAAGGCGCGACAGTCTGCATCTCTTCGACTTCCAAACCGGCCATGGTCAAGGCGTCAGCTAACTGCTGTGTAGTGATGGGTGGGTTGCAGAATTCGCGCAACCAAGATTCAGGAAACTGCATGAACTTGCCTTGAGAATGTCATTGAAATTGGCTGAGAAAACGAAGGTCGCCATCGAAAAACAACCGTAAATCGTTCACGCCATAGCGCAACATGGTGAGCCGGTCCGGTCCCATGCCGAATGCAAATCCTATGAACCGTTCAGGGTCCAGTCCCATATTACGCACCACGTTTGGATGTACTTGGCCGGAGCCTGCCACTTCCAACCAGCGCCCGGCCAAGGGGCCGCTTGGAAATTGAATATCAATTTCTGCGCTGGGCTCAGTGAATGGAAAAAAGCTAGGCCTAAAACGCAGCACCAGGTCTTCATTTTCAAAAAAAGTTTTACAAAAATCAGTGAAAACTACTTTCAAGTCTTTGAAGCTGATGTTCTCGCCTATCCACAAACCCTCGCACTGGTGGAACATGGGCGAGTGCGTGGCATCGCTGTCTACACGGTAGGTACGCCCCGGCGCAATCACACGTATTTCAGGCATGGCTTGCCCGGCATCAATACTGGCTTGGTACTTTTGCACTTGTGCCATGGCATGACGGATTTGCATGGGGCTGGTGTGCGTGCGCAACAAGTAGCCGCCTTCGACATAAAACGTGTCGTGCATGGAGCGAGCAGGATGGTCTTCAGGGGTATTGAGCGCAGTGAAATTGAACCAGTCGGTTTCAATTTCAGGTCCTTGCGCCACCTCAAAACCCATGGAAGTGAAAATATGTTCTATGCGTTCTAGGCTCAAGCTAACAGGATGCAAACCACCTTGACTTTTTAAGTTGCCAGGCAATGTCACATCGTAGGTTTCAGCCTTCAACTGAGCATTCAACTCTGCGAATGAGAGTTGTTCGCGGCAATGGTTTAAGGCTTCTTCTATAGCCTGCTTGGCTGCATTGATCAATGCGCCTTGGCTTTTCTTGGCTTCGATATCGAGTTTGGCCAAGCCCTTCATACGCTCGGTCAAGTGCCCTGCTTTGCCCAGGAATTGCGCTTTGGCATTTTCCAGCTCAACAGGTGTGGTGCAAGCGGCGAACAGTTCCTGCGCCTGTTTCACCAAGAAATCGAGCTCGTTCATGGCATGTCTCTGCTACAAAAGAAGAAGGGATTGAAGCTTGTAAACCTCAACCCCTCAGGATCAACAAACTGCCCGCCGTTTGACAGGCAATTCAAAGGCCAGATCAGGCCGCCAGTTTGGCTTTGACCTGGTCAACAATGTGACCGAAGGCTGCTTTGTCATGAACCGCAAGATCGGCCAGCATTTTGCGGTCGATCTCGATGGCTGCTTTGCGCAAGCCATTGGCAAATTGGCTGTAAGTGATGCCAAATTCACGTGCAGCCGCGTTGATACGCGCGATCCACAATTGACGGAACACACGCTTTTTGGCACGGCGGTCACGGTAGGCGTATTGGCCTGCCTTCATCACCGCTTCTTTGGCGATGCGATAGACGTTACCGCGGCGACCGCGGAATCCTTTTGCAAGGGCTAAAACTTTTTTGTGTCTGGCGCGAGCCGTCACACCACGTTTTACGCGAGGCATATCAAATTCTCCTTGTTCGTCCGTTAATCACAGGCCTGCCATGGGCAGCATTTGCGCCATGTGACCCATATTGGTTTCATGCACACCGGTAGGACCGCGCAAGTGACGTTTGTTCTTGGTGGTCTTTTTGGTGAGGATGTGGCGTTTGAAGGCTTGACCGCGCTTGACGGTACCTCCTGGACGAACGCGAAAGCGCTTTTTAGCGCTGCTTTTGGTCTTCATTTTGGGCATGTGTATGCTCCTGTTTTTTGTGCTCGTGAGGCGCTGCGAACCAGACGCAGACTTGTTAGCCCCGAGACACTTGTTTGCGTGGCCTTTTACGCTGTCGCTGCAGGAGCAGTTTCAGCGGCGGGTTTGGC